>JAADYX010000367.1 GCA_010092885.1 Chloroflexota bacterium
AAGCTTCGTCGGCAGCGTCAGATGTGTATAAGAGACAGGTGTTCGGCCTCGGTCAGCCCGTCGATCACGGTGGCGCGCAGCTGATCATGGGCAAAGCGGGCCACCCCCTCGTGGAATTCCAGCACGGCGGCGCTGCTGCATGCCACCTGCCACCAGTCGATATCCACCGGGCCGAGATCGAGCACTTTGGCCCCTGCTTCCAGCAGGCTCCGGTCGATGTCGCGGCCCAACAGGGCGGAAAGCTTCAGCAGGGGGCGGGCCGCCGGGGGCACACGGTCCAGGCGGCGGCGCAGCATCGCCCGGATGCCGCCCACGCTGAGCACAGGTGGGGTCGGGTCGATGGCGGTCAGGCCGCCCGCCTCTTCGGCCAACGCGCGGACTGCTTCCACCACAAACAGCGGATTGCCCTCCGTCTCGCGGCGCAGCAGATCGAGCATCTGCGGGGTGCTCCCGCCGAGCATGGCGGTCACCAGCGCCTCGACCTCCTCATCGGTGAAGCGGTCCAGCGTGATGCTGTGCGCACGCGGGAACTCGTCAGGCAGGTCGGGGGCTTCTTCGGTGCGGTACGTGGCCAGGATCATCATGGGCCGGTAGGCGATCAGCTCGGAGACGATGTTGAGCACGTCCAGGCCGCGCCCCGCCCAGTGGATGTCTTCCAGGATGAGCAGCATGGGTTCGCTGGTCTGGTGCAGCACGCGGGCGATGGTCGCCACGAGGTGGGCCCAGGCCATCTCATCGCTGATGTCCGGCAGTTCCGGCACGCGGCGGCGCAGCAGCGTATCGATATCCGGCACCAGGCGCTTGAGCACCGCCGCATCCTCATCGCTGAGGTCGGCCAGCAGGCACAGCTTGCGCATCGGCTCGCGCCAGATCTGGTAGGGCAGGCCGCCCCCCTCCACAGCGCTGCCTTCCAACACGGTGATCCCTTCAACCAGGGCGCGGGTGCGCATCTCCCGCACGAGCCGCGTCTTGCCGACCCCGCTCTCCCCCCCGATGAGCCACAGGCTGCCCCACGCGCCGTGCGGCTGGAACCCTTTACGGATCCGGTCGAGGGTGTGGGAGAGCAGCAGCACCTCCGACTCGCGCCCGATAAACGGCGCTGCCGCCAGAAAACTCTCCCGGGTGGCGGAGGTTTCCAGCGGCAGTTCGCGGCCTGTGGCGCGGCGCAGTGCCTCGATGACTTCCGCGGCGTTCTGATATCGCCCGGCGGGGTCCTTGCTCAACAGCCGCTCGATGACCCCAGCCACCCCATGGCCGACGGTCACCGCCAGCAGATCGTAGTCCGGCATTTTGGTGATCACCCGCCGGATGAGCTCCTCCACCGTGTCAGCGATGATAGGCCGCTCCCCGGCGAACAGTTCGTAGGCCATCACCCCGATGGCGTATAGGTCGCTGGCCTCCGTGCTGCGGCCGCCCATCAGCAGTTCGGGGGCCATGTAGGCCAACGTCCCGGCGGAGGTCTGCCCGCCGACCGGTTTGCTCAGGCCGAAGTCCAGCAGCTTGACGGTGCCCGTCTGGTCGACAAGCACATTGCCGGGCTTGAGATCATGGTGCACGATGCTGTGCCGGTGCAGGTACATCAGTGCCAGCAGCGTCTGCGCGATCAGGTCGATGCGCTCGTCCACGGTTCGATCCCGCCCGTAGTTGACCAGGGTTGCCGGTCTGCGCAGCAGCTCCATGGTGAAGAAGGGCAGGCGGGCCTCATCCGTGGTGAAGCCGTAGTCCAGCACGCTGACGATGTGTGGGTGGCGCAGTGCGGCCAGAATCTGGAACTCGCGGGCCAGCGCCAGGTTCTGCGTAGTGATGGTGTCCTGGTTGAGGTCCGGCTCATCAGGTGAGCGGGTGAGCTGTTTGAGCGCGACCAACTGCCCGGTCAGGCGGTCAACGGCGCGATAGACGGCCCCCATCCCGCCCTCGCCAATATCCCCGACGACTTCATAGCGGCTGCCAACTGCCAGCATGGCTCCCTCCCTGGTGCATTTCCCCCTGTATTATAGGGCACGCTCCGCCCGTAGGGAAGAAACTGATCGCACGAATTTCTGTGCGGGGGCAGGCCGCGGCGGCTAATCCGGAGAATATCAGCCAGAATTTGCGTTCGCCCGCACACGAGGTATACTCGTGTAGGTTAGTGAGAGTGCAGGACAACCGGGAAAGACCGAACCCTACGGCTCTAGCCGTGGGGATTTTTATTGCCTGCATGGATAGTCCATCCTAAGGAGGATCACATGGATGATCGTAAAACTGGTGTCGTGAAGTGGTTTAGTGAATCGAAGGGCTACGGCTTTATTGCGCCCGATGACGGTGGCAAGGATGTCTTTGTCCACTTCAGCGCCATTGTTAGCGACAGCCGCTATCGCAACCTCGCTGAGGGCGATCGCGTTGAGTTCAGCACTGAGAGCACTGAAAAGGGCCCGCAGGCCGTTCGCGTCATGCCAGTCGCCTAATCTAAGGGGGGCACCCACCATGGGAGGCCCCCTCAGCGACTCCGTTCCAACAGCCACGCATAGAAGTCATCACTGCCATACAGACGGGCCACCGTCGTAAAGTGATCCGTATCAGCCCACAGCGTCCAGCGCACGTCCGCCCCATCGCACCCAGCCACATAGTCCACATAGGCCGCGCTCACCTGCGGATCGGAGATCGTATCCTGCGCGCCGTGCACCCCCCACAGCGGCACATCCGCCAACGGGCACAGCGCATCGCGTGAGGGGATCGACTCACGCAGCACACTGCCGGATACGCTGACCACCGCCGCGAACCGCTCCGGCGTGGCGAGCGCCTGCGCCCATGTCGCGTAGCCGCCCGCGCTGACGCCCGTCAGATACACCCGGTCCGGATCGATGCTCAGGGTATCCAGCGCCGTCTGTAGGATAGCATCCACGTTCGCGGCGTGATCCTCCCACAGGGTGTTCGCCGGGAAGTGCGGCGTGATCAGCACGAAGGGCCGCGCCTGCTCGTCGATGATGGGCGGCAGGCCGTACACGATGGCCCGGTGCGGGTTGCCGCCCTCCTGCCCGGAGCCGTGCAAATATAGGATCGCGGGCCACTGCTGCGCGGATGTGTAGTCGGGCGGCAGCCAGACCCAATAGTCCATGGCGAGCGGATCGCCGGTGTACGGATCGGTGACGGTCAGCGATTGCAACACATGCTCGCCGGGCTGTGGATCCAGGCCGCGCACCGGTTCGGGCAGATCGAGCTGGTCGGGTGGGATCCAGGCGGGCGTCTCCGCGACGGTGGGCGGGTCCGGCCCGCTGATCACGATGGGGCCTTCCGGCGTGGCTGGGCCGCACGCGGCGGCCAACAGGACAGTCAGCAGGATGAGAATAGGGGTGCGGTTCATAAATCGATCTCCCGGATATGGTGCCAGTATAGGCGCGATGCCACAATTTGCGCGAACGGCAGGGCTGGCACAAGATCGCGCTATGATACCGGTGTATTTCAGGACAATAGGTCATGATTAAGCAAAGACCTTACCCCATGGGCGGAGGGCTGTGTACGCTCCTCGGGCTGATCGTGCTGCTGGCGGCCTGCGGCGGCGACCCGGCACCGACCGCCGCGCCCACCGCCGAACCGGGCGGCGGCATCGAGGTGCCACCGGCTGAAGACGAGGCGGTCATTGATCAGGCCGAGGTTGTGCTGCTGGATGGCTTCCCGGTGGAAGCCAACGTCGAGGTCCGCGGTACGCTGCCGGATGCCTGCATGCCCATCACGCAGGCCGCGCAGGCCCCCATTGACGCGCAAACCATCGGGCTGGGCATTTTCGTCACCCGTGACGAGACCGTCGCCTGCACCGGTGAGCCCCTGCCGTTCGAGGAGACTTACGCCCTCGACATCGACGGGCTGCCCGCGGGCACCTACACGGTCGATGTCAACGGCACGCTGGCCACCTTCACGCTGGAAGAGGACAACGTCCGGCCCAACCCGGGCGCGATCTGCCCGCAGCCGTCGGGCAGCATCGTGGCGGCGATCAACCCGGAGGCCGGGTACTGTCTGCTGCATCCGGGGGAGGCGGTGGTGAGTGCGCCCGCGCCGGGCCTGCAACGCATCGCTGTGCCGGAGGGCCCCACCCTGACGATCACCGTGCTGGGCCCGACGGACGCCCTGCCCACGGGCGAACCGGCCATCATCGGCGGGCAGGATGCCGTCCTGAGCGAGGAGGAGGGTGAGCGCCGCGCGGTGGCCATCTACGAGGGCACCGGCTACGCCATCGCGCTGGCCCCGGTTGATGCGGCCCTGTGGGATCTGGTCACCGCGTCCTTCACCTCGGTGCGGAGGTGCATCAGCGTCGTGGTCCGCACCCGGTCTGTCTCTTATACACATCT
>JAADYX010000368.1 GCA_010092885.1 Chloroflexota bacterium
CGCGGCGTGCAGCCGACCATGTACCGTGCCCGCCTGTGGACGATGCGGCAGTACGCCGGTTTTTCCACCGCTAAAGAGAGCAACGAGCGCTACAAGTTCCTGTTGGAGCAGGGGCAGAGCGGCCTGAGTGTGGCCTTCGACCTGCCGACCCAGATCGGCTATGATGCCGACGATCCGCTGGCCATGGGTGAGGTCGGCAAGGTGGGTGTGAGCATCTCCAGCCTGCGTGACATGCAAACCCTGTTCGAGGGCATTCCGCTGGACAAGGTCAGCACATCCATGACGATCAACGCCCCGGCAGCCGTCCTGCTGGCGATGTACATCGCGGTGGCCAAAAAGCAGGGCGTTGAGCCCGGCAAGCTGCGCGGCACCGTGCAGAACGACATCCTGAAGGAGTACATCGCGCGCGGGACCTACATCTACCCGCCTGAACCCTCCATGCGCCTGATCACGGATCTGTTTGCCTACTGCGCGCAGGAAGTCCCCCGCTGGAACACGATCTCGATCAGCGGCTACCACATCCGTGAGGCGGGTTCAACCGCCGTGCAGGAAGTTGCCTTCACGCTGGCCAACGCCATCGACTATGTGCAGGCCGCCATCGATGCCGGGCTGGATGTTAACGTTTTCGCCAGGCAGCTGTCGTTCTTCTTCAATGCGCACAACAACTTCCTGGAGGAGATCGCCAAGTTCCGGGCGGCGCGGCGCATGTGGGCCCGCATCATGCGGGAGCGCTTCGCGGCGACCAACCCCAAGGCGTGGCAGCTCAAGTTCCACACGCAGACGGGCGGCTCCACACTGACCGCACAACAGCCGGAAAACAACATCGTGCGGGTGACTATGCAGGCATTGGCCGCCGTGCTGGGCGGCACGCAGTCACTGCACACCAACAGCATGGATGAAGCCCTGGCGCTGCCCAGCCAGCACGCCGTACAGATCGCGCTGCGCACCCAGCAGATCATCGCGCACGAGTCCGGGGCTGCTGACTCGGTGGATCCGCTGGCCGGGTCCTACGTGATCGAGCAGCTCACCGACGAGATAGAAGCGCGCGCCTTCGACCTCATCGGCCAGATCGATGAGTTGGGGGGTGCGCTGCGCGCCATCGAACAGGGGTTTGTCAACAAACACATCCAGGACGCCGCGTACCGCCAGCAGCAGGCGGTTGAATCAGGCGAGGCGACCATCGTCGGGGTGAACCGCTTCACCGCTGATGAGGATGTCGCGATTGATCTCCAGCGCGTGGACCCGGCCATCGAGGAAGCCCAGCGCGCCGCCCTGGCTGAACTGCGCGCCAACCGCGACAATGAAGCCGCCAGTGCGTGCATCAGCCGCATTGAGGAAGCAGCACGCGGCACCGACAACCTGATGCCGCTGTTTGTGGATGCCGTCGAGAAGGATGTCACCCTCGGCGAGATCTGCAATGCGATGCGGCGCGTGTTCGGCGAATATAACCCGGAGCAGTTCTTCTAATGGATCATCCAGCACTTGACCATATCGCGCTCGCGGTGGCCGACATCGATGCGGTGGCCGCATTGTACGAAGACCTGTTCGGGCTGAAGCTCACCCATCGAGAGCAGATCGACAGCCAGCAGGTGGAGATGGCCTTTCTCGGGGAGGAGGGGGCTACCCGGCTGGAGCTGATCCGGCCCACAACCGACAACAGCGGCGTGGCCCGCTTCCTGGAAAAACGCGGTGAGGGCATGCATCACATCGCGTTTGCGGTGGAAGACATCGCGCAGACGCTCGCCGATCTGAAGGCGCGCGGCGTCCAGCTCATCGATGAGGAGCCCCGGCCCGGTGCCGCCGGGCATCTGGTGGCCTTCATCCACCCGAAGGCCGCCCACGGCACCCTGATCGAGCTGGTGCAGCACCGCTGAATCAACAAGGGGCGCGCGATTGACCGTGCGCCCCTTCTTCCAGCCAGGGAAAACCTCAGTTGAACTGGGGCAGGATCTGGCTCGCCCATGTCTTCAGGCGTTCAGGGGTCTTGTCGACCTCGTTGTCCTGATCGATGGCCAAGCCCATGAACTTGGTCGTGTCAATATCAAGGGCCAGCGACTGTGTGAATTCATAGCCATCGACCGGCCACTGCCCGATCAACTCACCGCCGCGCACGATCACCTCTTCGCCGATCATGCCGACGCCATCCAAAAAGGAGTCGCTGTAGCCGTACTGGTCGCCCAGCCCGAAGATCGCGATCTTCTTGCCGCGCAGGTTGAGGCTTTCCATGTCATAGTAGAAGGCATCCCAGTCGTCCTGCAGTTCGCCGATGTTCCAGGTGGGGATACCGAGTATCAGGTGGTCGAACTCCTCTAAGTCCGAGGGGATGGCCTCACCAATGTTGCGCACCTCAAACTGATGGCCTGAGCCCATCCCGCTCAGGATCTCTTTGAGCTGGTCGGCGACGGCGGCGGTATTGCCCTCATTGCTGCCGTAAAAAATACCGATGTTTGCCATCGTTTTGTCCTCTTGGTTAGTTGCTCTCGTGCGTTAAAAATAGCACAAGCATGCCCCTGCCACCAGATGCCAGCCTGAACATGACATTGTATGACATTGCGCCACAAGGCCTTCCATACGGGCAAAAATATGCTACTATGTGTTCAGCGTATGGAGTATTGATTACCTCTCCCTTTTGTGTGTGTGCCGTGCAACCTCCCCTTTGTGGGGAGGTTGTTCGGCTTTTTGGTACACTGTGCCCATGTTCGATCCCAATTTTGACGACTGCCGCTGGCAGACCGCTTGGATGCAGGCCCCGCTGATCCAGGTGATGCCCGGCGTCTACCCGACTTTTCGCGTTACAAGCTGGCAGCTCACCGAGACGACCGTCTGCGAACAGCCTGTGCGGTTCTCAGAGCCGGTTGAGGTGCGCGGCCTGATCGACTCGGCGGGCACGTTGTGGATGTCCGACGTGCCGCAGGAGCGCGTGATGATGTACAACAACGCGCAGGCCAGCCGGGGCGATGTGCTGGTCGGTGGGTTGGGGTTGGGCATCTACCCGCAGTATGCGGCAGGCCATGTCAGCTCGATCACCGTGATCGAACGCGATGCCGAGCTGGCCGGGGTGATCGGCCCAACGGCGGCCATCGCCGCGGATGCGGCTGGCATCTCGTTTGAGGTCCGGGCCGGATCGGTGGAGGATGCTCTGAGCGCCGAACCCACCACCCATTACGACACCATCTTTCTCGATACATGGCACCAGCTCGACCCGGCAGGCCTGCCGCACATCAACCGGCTGCGTGATCTGGCCGCCGGGCATCTCAAGCCGGATGGGCGCATCCTGCTGTGGGGGTATGCGTGGATGGTGCGCCTGTTTATGGAGGCCTGCGTGCAGCTGCTCAACACGCCGCCGGCGCAGCGCCGGGCCATGCTGGATGCGGCAGCCCGCAGCAGCGATGCCGCCGCTCTGTTGGGGCCTGTCGTTGAGCGCTACAGCGGGCCAGTCACCGATATGGAGGAGGCGCTGGCGTGGTGCCAGGCCTATATTGTCCAGTGAGTGACCGCGATCCCCGGCTCGGCTCAAATCCATCCGATGCCTCGCCTGCGCTGGGCGGGCATGCCGGTACCCTGCACCTGATCGAGATGCTGGAGCATCCGGACCCAGCAGCCCGCGAGCAGGCGGCCTTTGCGCTGGCGGAAAAGGGTGACACTCGTGCCGCGGATGTGCTGCTGCGCATGATGCAGGACGCCGACACCCACACCGCACTGCGCAACAGAGCCGCCTACGCACTGGCCCGGCTGGGCGATCCCCGCGTGTTTGATATTCTGGTGGAGGTGCTAAAAAGTGAGGAGGGCTTCCAGCGGATCTCGGCGATCCGGGCGCTGCGGTTGTTGGGTGACCCGCGTGCGACAGAGCATCTGCTGGCGGTGGCGCTCACGGACAGCATCCACGTGCGGCAGGAGGCTGCCCACGCCCTAACGCGCACCAGCACCGAAGCCGAGGTTGTGCCCGTGCTGATCGAGGCGTTCAACACCGCACCGACCGACATGCGCAGTATGGCCCGCGGCCTGCGGGCGAGCATCGCGTGTGTGCTGGCCGTAACCCACTTCCCCAGTGCGATTGCGTTTCTCATCGAGAAGCTGAACCATCGCAGCCCGGCCATCCGTCGTGAGGTGGCCTATGCCTTCCGCACGGCACCCGATGAGCGCGCTGTCGAGGCGCTGCTGGCCGCCCTGCAAGACGATTACGGTTTGGTGCGGGCACGGGCTGCGGAGGCACTCGGGCGGCTGGAAGCGGTTCAGGCCGTCGAACCGCTGATCGCGGCCTTGGGCGACAGCAGCCAGTTCGTGCAGTCGGCGGCGGTGGCGGCCCTCGGCAGCATCGGCGATGTGCGGGCGGCAGCCCCGCTGCTCGAGCTGATGGCCGAAACCCACGACACGGACCGTCTCATCCGGTTGGTGGAAGCGCTCGGCGAGATCGGCACGCCTGCGATTGTGGAGCCCGTCGCTGCGCTTCTTGCGGATGCGGCAAGTACACCATCTGCGCTGGAGGCCTACGCCCGCGACATCGAGGCGGCTAGCCTCGTACCGATTGAGTTGCGAAC
>JAADYX010000369.1 GCA_010092885.1 Chloroflexota bacterium
AGCGCCATGCCTATCGCCTGCCCGATGAAGCTCGGCACGATGGCCCACTTACGCCCGTAGCGGTCCATGATGATGCCCGCCGTAAAGAACAACGACATATCCACAGCGCCGGAAGCGCTCTCAATGAGGCCGATGGCGGCCACATCAAGGCCGAGCACATCGGCACCGTACAGCGGCACCACGACGCGCCGCCCGCGCCGGATCATCATGGCGAACATCTGCCCGATCCCGGCCGCCGTGAGCACCTGCCAGCGCGCCGAGAGTGCATCACGCAGGCGGCCAAACGACGACGCTTCGCCTTCCTCCGGCGCGGGCTGCCGGTCCAGAAATCCAAAGGTGAGGACCGCGGTCATCAGGATCAGCGCGCTCATCAGCAGGAAGGGCACGCGCAGCCCGAACACATCCGCGATGCCACCTCCGAGGGCCGGCCCGATGAATGCACCGAGACGCAGCACCCCGCCCAGCGAGGCTATGGCTTTGCCCCGGTTGGTGAGCGAGACATGGGTGAAGATCTGGTGGCGGCTGAGGAAGTACAAGGCCCGCCCCATGCCGCCGATGATGCGCAGACCGACGACAACCGCGATGCCCGGTGCAAGAAACAACAACCCCACCGAAAGCATGACCATCAGGGTGCCGGCCACCATCGACCGCTTGAGACCGATGCGGCGCACCACCCACGCAGCCGGGAGGTCCATCAGCAGGGTGCCGATCCCTTCAGCGGCGACGACCAAACCGACCGCACCATACCCGGCCCCGAGTTCACGCGCGTAGAGCGGCAGCACAGGGATCAGCATGCCCTGGTAGAGCGCGAACAACACGGCAGGTACATATATCGGCAGGAACAGCCGGTGCTTGAGTATCGAACGGATTTGTTGCATATGCAGCGGAGTCTAGCGGAGCGTGGAGCAAATGAAAAACCCGGCAGGGAGCCTCAAACCCCGCCGGGTAGGGGCCGCGTATCGGCGACCCCATCCGTTGTGAAGCAGGTTAGTGTGTGACGGTTACCTCGTTGGAGCACTCGGTGGTGCTGCCTGCGTTGCACACGATGTACGTATCGGTGCCGCTGTAGAAGTAACCCCGGTTG
Source organism: Chloroflexota bacterium (assembly GCA_010092885.1). Classification (GTDB taxonomy): domain Bacteria; phylum Chloroflexota; class Anaerolineae; order Aggregatilineales; family UBA3940; genus TC-195. The sequence continues at coordinate 1,085 of JAADYX010000369.1, forward strand.
TGGCGGGCACTGCCATCGTTGGTGGTCGTGCCGAGGTACGAACCGTTCATGTAGACATCCACGCTGGAGGTGGTCGCTCCGCTCCAGTAGAGCATGGTGTAGCGGTACCAGCTGCCCATCGCGGAAGCGTCCAGGGTGATGACCGGATCGACGGGCGGTTCTTCACCACCGCCGGGATCGCCACCGAGGGCCGCGTAGACATTGATGCGCCCGTTGCCGAAGTACTTATCCCAGCCGGCGGAACCCAGGTCGTCAGCGGTGCTCTCGATCTGGCTGCGGACATCCGCATTGCTGCTGTACCCCTGCGCGAACAGAAGTGCGGCCAGGCCGGAAACCTGCGGCGCGGCCATGGAGGTACCCTGCAGGGTGTCGTAGTCCTGGTAGTAACCGAAGGAGTTGATGTCGGCGTAGTAGGTCGGCAGCGTGCTCATGATGCCTTCCGGATCATGCAGGACGCTCATCTCGCCACCGGGGGCGGATATATCCAGTGCGGAACCAGCGTTGGAGTAGCCAGCGCGGTTGTCGTCGAAGTCTGTTGAGCCAACAGCGATCGCGTTAGAGAAGGCTGCCGGGTAGCTGATCGAGTTGTTGTTACCATCATTGCCGGAGGACGCGACGATCACGAGGCCCTGGCCCCACGCGTAGTCAATGGCGTTGCGGGTTGAGGTTGAGCCAGTCGGGCCACCCAGTGACAGGTTGATCACGTCGGCGCCGTTGTCGGCCGCATGGTAGATGGCGTTGTTGATGGCGGTGGTCGGGCAGCCGTCTGAGTTGCAGACGCGCAGCGGCATAACCTTGATGTTATCGCTCCAGGCGACACCTGCGGTGCCGATGCCGTTGTTGGTTTCGGCGGCAGCAATGCCAGCCACGTGCGTGCCGTGGCCGTTGTCGTCAGCCGGGTTGGAGTCGCCGTCGAGATAGTCGTAACCCGAGACGATCTTGTCATTCAGGTCGGGATGGCCGAAGTCAATGCCGGTATCCACCACGGCGATCACAGCGCTGCCGGTAATGGTGCTGGCAAACTCGGTGTAGGCCTCTTCCCAGTCGATGTCAGCATCGGCCGTCGGGCACTGGCTGCCATCACACAGGGCGGGGTCGCCCGTGTTGTTCAGGTCCCACTTGTCCGGGTAGAGCGGATCGTTGGGAGCAACGTGCAGTGACAGGATGTAGTTCGGCTCGGCATAAGCGACACCATCCATCGCGGCGATGCGGCGGGCCAAGGCTTCGATGTCGGTTGAGGCATCGAAGTGTGCCAACACGCTGTCACCACCGGCAAGAACGGTGGTGCGAATGGATGTATCCGTGATGACCGAGTCGACAGAAACGCCGGGCTCAAACCCGACAATCAGCTCACCGGGGACATAGTCCGCTGACGGCGCGGGGGGGAACGCACCGCCGCCATTGGTGAAGCCGAAACCCGCGAAGAGTACGATGAGCACGGGTACGAGAAGATGAACGAACTTCTTGGACTGCATGTGTTTCTTTTTCCTCATGGTGGTAGTGTTGCTGTTTTATGTGTGCATCATCAGGTGGGGGCCTGATGTGTCACATGAGGCTTTTGACCCATTGTATGCGAGACTTGCACGGAGTCAAGACCCATTCTGCCAAAACGTAGGGATTTTGTAAGAATATGGTACTATTTCACTATTTGCGTAGGATTTCACAGGTGGTAGGAGAGCACGACCACCTCAGTGATTGCCCCACGGCGGTCCGCGTTGACGTTGATCGAACGCCTCGCGTGAACCCTTTCGATGCGGAAATCAGCATACAACTCATGCACCAATGGCGTATCCGAGTTGGAGAGCATCACCCGGCAGCCCCGATCAGCCAGAGCCCGGAATACCTCAGCCAGTTCACGCTGGTCATCGGTGGAGAAACCGTACCGGCTGTACTCTGTGAAGTTCGCGGTCGCGTTGAGCGGTACGTACGGTGGATCGAAGTAGACGAAGTCACCCGGCGCGGCCCGCTCAAGCACAGCACGAAAATGCGTCACCCTCAGGCTGACCCCTTGCAGCGCCTTGTGGGCTGCGCGCAGCCGGGCCGCATTCACGATGCGCGGCTTATCATAGCGGCCCATCGGCACGTTGAATTGGCCGCGTTGGTTGACCCGCCACAGGCCGTTGTAGCAGGTCCGGTTGAGATACAGCATGCGGGCTGCACGCTGCACAGGCGGGATCTGCGACCAATCCCCATTGCGATCCCAGGCGCGTACGCTGTAATAATGGTCCTTGCTGTGCTGCTGACGATGAACCCGCAGTTCGGCCAGGAGCTCAGGCAGTTGATCGCGCACAGCCCGGTAGACGTTCAGCAGCTCCGGGTTGGCATCCGACAGGTGCCAGTTCTCGGCAAAAGCCTCTTTGCTGCGCAGGTAGAAAAACACGGCCCCGCTGCCCACAAACGGCTCGAAGTAGGCGCGCACACCGCCTTTGGGCAGGAGGGGTTCATACTGTGGCAGCAGGCTGCTCTTGCCCCCGGCCCACTTGAGAAACGGTTGGTAAGCTGTCAAGCAATTAACTCTCTCGTATGGTCAATAGGTAATGTGAGTCTACCGGATCAGCCGCTGAGGGGCATATTGGTTACAGACCGCATACAGTTTTCGATACAATCGGTCTGTTGCGCCGTTCACAAGCCAAAAGATTGTACAATGATGGACGTTGGCGGTGTTTCGTTGATAGAGGTTTGTTAAGTGAGGGGGATCCATGTTTAGAACAAAAGAAGCGGTCGCAAACCCAACTGCCGATGCCAATGGGCATCAGCAGGCGAACAAGCGGCTGATCGACCTGAAAGATGTCGTCAAGACATACAAGACCGATGCCGGCGACTTCGTAGCCCTGCGCGGCATCAATCTGCGCGTCAACTCCGGTGAATTCGTGGCCGTCATCGGCAAGTCCGGATCGGGCAAGTCCACCCTGATCAACATGATCACCGGCATCGACCGCCCGACCTCCGGCGAGGTCTGGGTCAACGGGACGCCGATCCACAACTTCAATGAGGGGCAGATGGCCCAATGGCGCGGGCGCAACATCGGCGTGGTGTTCCAGTTCTTCCAGCTGCTGCCAACGCTGACCGTTGTGGAGAACGTCATGCTGCCGATGGACTTCTGCAATATGTACAAGCCCAATGAGCGCCGCGACCGTGCGATGTACCTCCTTGATCTGGTGGATATCGCCGAGCAGGCCGACAAGCTCCCCACGGAAGTCTCCGGCGGTCAGCAGCAGCGTGCGGCCATTGCGCGCGGCCTGGCCAACGATCCGCCCATTATCGCGGCTGACGAGCCGACAGGTAACCTCGACTCCCGCACCGCCGACGCGATCTTCAACCTGTTTGAGCGGCTGGTCGATGAAGAGAACAAGACCTTCCTGATGGTCACCCATGACGATGATCTTTCCAGCCGGGTGCAGCGGGTGATCCAGCTGGCGGACGGTGAGATCATCCGGGATTAAATGACGGAGCACACACCGCCTATCCTGAAGTGGGCAGCACCGCTGATCACGGTGCTGCTGCTGATTCCATTTGCGGCACCGTTTTTGGGCACCGCCCACCCTGAGTCGGGCGATGGGCTGCTGAACCTGTACCGGGCTGTTGCGCTGCGCGATGCCCTCAGCCACGGTGACCTGTGGCCCCGCCTGCTGACGGTGATGCACTTCGGCTACGGCGGCCTGAACTTCAACTACTACGCGCCGCTGTCGTACTATCTACCTGCGGTGCTTGGCTTTGGGCTGGATGCCGCCGTGGCCTACCGGCTGACGGTGGTCGCCTATGCGCTGATCGCGGCGCTGGGTGCCTACGCACTCGGGCAGCGGTTGGCAGGCCCGCTGGCCGGAATTGGGCTGGCAGCGGCGTTCGTTTACATGCCGCCCTACTTCGGCACGTTTGACCGGCTCAGCCAGCTGTTGGCGGTGGCGCTGCTGCCGTGGGTGCTGTGGGCGTTCTGGCGGCTGGCCGAACACCGCCGCCGTGCAGACTTCGCCCTTGCGGTTGGCCTGTTGGCCCTGCTGCCGCTGGCCCACAACATCACGACGGTGTATGCTGCCCCGGCGGCAGCGGCCATCGCGTTGGGGATCGCTGCCGTGCAGCCCGAACGCAAGCAGTCGATTGGCGTGGTGGTGGCCGCGTGCGCGCTTGCAGCGGGCCTCACGGCGTTCTTCTGGCTGCCCGCCCTCGCCGAACAGGATCTGGTCCAGCTCAACCGTCTGGATATTCCGCGCTTTGACTATGCCAACAACTTCCTGCCTGTGGCACAGACATTCAGCCCGGGCCAAGGGCTTGCCGTGGGGCTGCCGCAGGTGATACTCGGTGCGGGCGGATTGGTGCTGGCCCTGCGCACCGAGCAACCCGCCGCGATCCGGGTCGTCGCGGTCGGGTCGGCGCTCGGATTCGCGATCAGCGTCTTCCTGACCACAGCGGCCTCGAAATTTCTGTGGGATACCCTGCCCCTCCTGCCGATCATTCTGTTCCCCAAGCGGCTGCTGTACGCGGCAGGCCTGTTTGCGGCGGTACTCGCCGCACTCGCGATAGGCCTCGTGGCGAAGCGCATTGCCAATACGCCGCTCCGGTTGGGGTGGGTCGCGTTGTGTGCTGCCGTGCTGATCGGGTATGCGCAGCCCGCCCACTCCATCGGGTATATGGCCGAACCCCCCCGCACCGCGGAAGTGCTCGATCTGCACAACTTCGAGCGGGAGACAGGTTTCTACGGGGCAACCAGCAACGGAGAGTTCCTACCGGTGTTTGCTCGTGAGGATCCGTACACGTGGCGCTTCACCGACCGCTACATCGACGGCGAACCGTTTGCCCGGCTGGCCCCCAACGACGCGCTCACCGTGCACAGCAGCACATGGGAGCGCAAGAGCGCCACACTCAGCCTGACGGCCAGCCAACCGGCCACCCTGGTGTTTGAGTGGTTCTATCTGCCGGGGTGGGAAGTCACCGTAAACGGCGAAACGGCGGCACCTACGCCCACCGATCCGGAGGGGCTGATCGCGGTGGACGTGCCCGCCGGTGACCACACCGTGCGGATCGACTATGGCACGACGATGCCACGTGTGGCCGGCAGCGCCGTCAGCGGTGTGATGCTGTTGGCTGCGGTCGGGCTGCTGGTCTGGTGGCCGGTCAGCCCGGCAGAACCGCGTTCGCCATGATCTCACGCGCGCCGGTATCCACGAAGCCAAGAGACGCCGCCAGCTCACGCGAGGGGCCGTTGGTCTCCGCGACGGTGTACAATGGCGTGATCTCCATCTTCAACAATGTGCTGATGAGGGTCGTCAGCACGGCCCGGCCCCACCCCTGCAAACGGTGTGCTTCCTTGACGTGAACATACACTTCAGCGAAGATCGGTGAACGCCAGTTGATCCCTGCGGCGGCCACCACCTGGTCATAACGGCGGATCTCCATGCGCGGGCTGCCGCGCGGATCGCTGATCGCAGCCACTATCACGTTCCTCTGCGGGTGAAAGCGCGTGGGGTTCAGCCGCAGGATGTGGTTGACTTCCACCGCGGACAGGTCCAGGTGAGGTTCAAGCCGCTCGTGGTAGGCCATCGGGACCGCCAAAAGCGCCGGGTGACCGGGCACCATGCCCTGCTCCAGCAGATCAGGCAGGGCGGCGTCCCCTCGTAGACGCAGCGTCACAAGCGGGCGGAAGAGATCAATGCCCGTCATGCAGCGCACCAGAAAGCCATCTACCTGGCCCGCACTGTGGCTGACGGCCAGCGTGGTACGCCTGTCCTCGTGATGGAGCGTATAGTAGGCGGCGAGGCCGTCAGCGGCGTCGAACTCGTTGAGCAGTTCGCTGGCTTCGCGGCGCAGAGTCGGCAGAGTTTTCAGCGTGGAGACGGTGATCGGCATGGTTGTCCTCATCGGTTGGCATTCGTAAGCGCCATTATAGTCAAGGCCCCGACCCTGACGCGAGTTGCGCCAGCGCAGGGTAAGCGTACAGGAAACGTATGGAAATAGACTGAGATCTCGTGTATGGTATACAATGTCATGTCTGCCAAAAGTTACGGGATGCACAATCACGTAGCGACATCTGACACATTCGGAGAGGAAGAAACACATGCCAAAAGAGGATAAAACGCCGACCGATGAGATCACCGGGCGCTTTGCCCTGGACGAGTTGAGTGAAACACAGCGCATGCGCATTGACGCACAGCGCCGCCAGCGCGTCAACGGGAACGGCGGTGGAACCGACGCGGCGGATGTTCTCGCCAGGAGGGGTGCCAGCTACGCGGCGCTCGGCCAGAACGGCCAGGCGATCGCGTTTTACCAGCAGGCGGTGGACGCCTATCGTGTCGCCAACGACCCTTCCGGTGAGGCCGTCACTCTGGCGAGCATGGCCTCAGCACACTGGCAGATCGGCCATACCGAAGAGGCCGTCGCCGCCTACGTGGACGCCGCCGATGCCTACCGGGCAGCGGGCAGCACCCGCGGACAGGCTACCGCACTCAACTGCCTGGGCGTTATCCACGAGCAGCGCAACAATCTGGAGGCCGCCCTGGGGTATCATGAGCAGGCATTGGCGCTGCTTTTTGATTCCGACGACCCGATGGGCGAAGCAGCCACGCTTGATGTGATCGCCGTATTGCAGCGCAAACTGGGCCGCTATGACGATGCACTGAGCACCCACCGCGACGCGCTGGCGATCCGCCGCACGCATAATGACACCTCCGGTGAGGCAAGCACCCGCCACGCGATTGCGGTCTGCTACGAGGAGAAAGGCGAAGTCGAAAAGGCGATCGCCTTTTACGAGTGGGCGCTCTCGCTGCGCCGCCGTGCGATCGACTACCGGGGCGAGGCATTGACCGCCTACAACCTGGCCAAACTGTACGAACGCATCGGCAAATTGGGCGAAGCCGAATCCCTGCTGGCCCGCGTGGTCGAGATCGAGGCGTCGATCAACTCACCGGATCTGCCCCGTGACCGGTCTGAACTCGCGGCCCTGCGCCAGCGCATCCGCGGCGAGGCGGCCGTACCGGCGGCCCAATCGTAGGGCACAACACCCCCCGGACCCTCCGGGGGCAGGATGTGGGCTCTCAATAGGCAGCACGTTTTCATGGTAGACAAGAGTGCGGGGAAAGATCTCGGCTGGAGCCGGGAGTCTCCTTGCACCGATTTCTATGATACGCTCAAGGGAGCGTATTTTTTCTTTGTGGAGGAGCCATGGAGTATCTGGAGGAGGCCCCTACCCCGTCGCGGCCTGCCATCGGGGCATTGGAATTCATCGCTGCCGCCCTGCTGCTGCTCACCGTGTGGAGCATCGTGGCGATCATCAGCTTTGTGGTCTACACCACGAGCTTCGCCAACGCCATTACCAATCCCGAGCTTGACTACCAGATGCGCGCCGCCGCCCTGCGCATCGAAGACTACGTGCTCCGGCTGGAATACGGCGATGCTGCCGGTGCATCGGCCTACACGGGTAACCGCGTTGGGCCGAGCGAAGCGCAGGCGCATGTCGAAGCGATCGAGGGGGCCTCAGCCCCGTTTGATGAGGCGATGATCACCCATATCGCCTCGATCCCGTTGGAGGAGATCACCGAGGAGATGGCAGACCAAATGATCCGATCCGACCGGTTTGTGGCGGTCCGCGGCCTGCTTCGGTTTGAAGATGGCAGCGAGCAGGGCTTTCGTGCCCAACTGCGCCTGATTGGCGGCGTCTGGCAGATTTTCGTTATGGACATCGATTGAGGAGGTCGCCATGCAAAAACCGAGACTCGTACTGTGGGGCGGCACGGCAGCCCTTGGGGTAGTAGGCAGCCTGATCATCATCTTCGTGTGTGTCGGCTTTGGCATCTTTTCCACACGGTTCGCCAATGATTTCACCGGCACGCTGACCGAGTATCAGATGCCGATCAACCGGTTCGCGCTCGCGATGAACTACGGGGATACAGAGCGCGCGTACGGTCTGCTTTCCGAGCGCGGCCGGGAGACTCTCACGCTGGGCCAGCTTGAATTCTGGGCCGAAAACGGGCTGTTCGAGGGCACACAGGAAGTGATAGTCGACAATGTGACCACGCTGCCATCGCCTGAGGCACAGGGCGCCGTCACCTTTGACGACGCGTTCGACGCGCTGGATTGGGTTGTGTCTGGCGAGATCGGGATGACGGCGGGGTCCCTGTCCTTTGAGGCAGTCGTCGGGCAGAACGACGGTGAATGGGAGATCCACAGCCTCTCGATAGTGGGCCCGTGAGGCAAGGCTGGAGTCAGCAAGATCCGGGTGGGTCAGGAACCGCAATCCCCCTATGATCACGGTGTATGTACACGCAGCAGGGAGAGCCCGCCATGGATACCGACTACGCCCGTATTGAAGCCGCCATCCGCTATATTGAAGCCACCTACCGGCAGCAGCCCACGCTTGATGCCATCGCCGCACACATCGGGCTGAGCCCGTATCATTTCCACCGGCTGTTCACGCGGTGGGCCGGCATCACGCCGAAGCGCTTTGTACAGGTGCTCACCGTGGACTATGCGCGCCACCGCCTGCATGACTGCGCGAGCGTGCTGCAAACCGCACTGGACTCCGGGCTTTCCGGGCCGGGCCGCCTGCACGATCTGCTCGTCACGCATGAGGCTATCACCCCCGGGCAGATGGGCAGCCGCGGCGCGGGTTTGACAATCGACTATGGATTCGATGCCACGCCGTTCGGCGGGTGCCTGCTCGGTGTGAGCGAGCGCGGCATTGTGGCGCTGAGCTTCGTGGACAACGGCTGTGAAGACGCCGCTCTCGACGCCCTGCGCCACGACTGGCCTGCGGCCGCCATCCGGCATGCACCGGCTGCAACCGAGCCATTGGTTGAGCGCATCTTCGCGCCGACCGGCAGCAAACCGGGCGGATCGCCGCTGCCGGTTTACCTGGCGGGCACCAACTTTCAGGTGAAGGTGTGGCGCGCCCTGCTGGCCATCCCGCCGGGTGCGCTGGTCTCGTATGGTGCGCTGGCAGCCGCCATCGGCCAACCGAAGGCAGCGCGCGCCGTCGGCACAACGGTCGGTGCCAACGCGATCAGCTTCCTGATTCCCTGCCACCGTGTGATCCGCTCGACGGGGGTCACAACCGGCTACCGCTGGGGGGATACCCGCAAGCGCGCCATGCACGTCTGGGAAGCGGGCCACTTCACCTCATCGTAGGTGGCCCGTCCTTTATGACCACTGCCAATTGCGTGCGCGCATGTCGCTGTGATCGGGATGTGCGCTTCATCAAGCCTATAATGGGCTCACAGGCAGAGAAAGGGACTGACCATGACAGTATTGACCGGCTACGACACATTCGACGGCCTGCATTGGGAGACGGGCACCATCTGCAATGCGCTGGCCTATCAGGGCGTGCAGGCACCCCACACAGGCGAACCGTACACCGAGGCACTGCTGCTGGGCGTCAGCGGCGGCGCGATGATGGGCTACTTCACCTTCAGCTATGAGGGCTACGATCCGCAGGCGCGCATCATGACGCGCCATACCTTCGACCCGATGCCGACCCTGCTGTCACGCCTGGGCGTGGTGCAGCATGACGAGCAGACGGGCAGCGCAAAAAAGGCGCGTGAGAATCTGCAGGCAGCCCTCGAGGCAGGCCTGCCTGCCATCGTCTGGGCGGATATGTGGAGCCTGCCGTACAACGCCCTCGAATTCGATGAGAGCTGGTGGGCGATGCTGCCCATCCTGGTGTACGGGTTGGCCGACGGGCAGGCGCACATCGCTGACCGGGCCCGGGTGCCGCTGCACGTCAGCGAGGACACACTCGCGGCGGCGCGGGCGCGCACCAAGAAGGCCAAACACCGCCTCATCACGATTGAACCGCCCAACCCGGAAAAGCTCGCTGCGGCGGTTCAGCTTGGCATCTGGGATTGCATCAAGCTGTACACCGAGGCACCACCCAAAGGGTCGGCGAAGAACTTCGGGTTGGCGGCCTTCACCACATGGGCTGATGGGCTGGTCAAGGCCAGCGGGCGCAGCAGCTGGGAGAAGGTTTTCCCGCCGGGACGGCCCATGCTGGCCGGTCTGAGCTCCGCGTTCAGCGACGTGATGATCTTCGGCAAGGACGGGCAGGCGGAGCGCGATCGCTATGCAGACTTCCTCGATGAGGCGGCGATCATCCTGGAACGGCCCGGCCTGCGTGAGGCCGCACAGCATTTCCGTGAGAGCGGGCAGGCGTGGGACCGCCTGGCTTACACACTCCTGCCCGATTCCGTGCCCGCCCTGGCCGAAATGCGGGACCTCATGCTGGCCAACCACCGCGCCTTCCTAGCAGAAGGG
>JAADYX010000370.1 GCA_010092885.1 Chloroflexota bacterium
ACACCGCGCCCGGCAGCGTCCCCTCAACGGTATACCATTGGGTCGATCCACATGGCGGCACCAATCCCTATACGGCGCAGCGGACGACGTTCTCAGCGCAGCCGGTGTTCTACATGGGCGGCGATCCGGGCTCTGTCGCCGCGATGAGCGCTTACGCGGGCGCGCCCGTGCTGGAAGTCCGCACGCTGAGCAGCCAGTTCAGAGCGTCCGGGCCACGGGCAACGGTCGGAGTCGGCTTCGCGCCGCCGGTGGGCTTTCAGCACCAGAACATCTGGATTATGGCCGCCACCCTGACCTGCGGTCCGCAGACCGCCCCCCCCGCACCGCCTTCCGGAGGGGCCGGGTGCCAGGCCGGCACAGATGTCCGCGGGCGCGGCTGGCAGGCCTTCCCCCTGGTGAACGGGCTGCGTGTGCGCAGCAGCCCGCAGGCCGGATCACTGGGCAACTGGACTGGCGGCTACGTCAACACGTGGAACACGCTGACCGTGGAGTGCGCCCATACCAGCACCAGCGGCGATGTGTGGCTGCGCGTGCGCTCCTCGGCGGCCAACGGATGGGTCGCGGCGCTCTACCAGCGTGGTCAGCTGGCCTGCCTGCGCGGCGATGATGTCCGCGCGCTGCTGCCCGCGTCTGTCGTGTGCAGCCCGTAACCGGCAGATCCGTGATGCCACATTTTCGCCGTGTAGGCGGTCCATGCGTACAATGGCCGCACTATGCCTATTGATCATCGTTTCTGGGCCCTCATCCTCATCGGGCTGGGCGTGCTGGAAGCGGCCAACGCCGCCCTGATCCTCACTGCGGATGCCGCCGCCCTGCCGCCGCCCACCGCCGCGGTCAACCTGCTGATCGGCGGTGGTGCCATCGCAGCCGGGATCGGGTTCTGGCAGCGGCGGCGCTGGGGCCTGACCTTGGCGCTGGTCGTGGTATGGGTCAGTGTGGTACGGGTATTCGCGGTCTCTCTGCTGTTCCCGCAGACGCTTGACGCGTTCCCCAGTGCCGTCAGCTTGGTGTGCGGCATGCTGGTGGCGGTCCTCTTCACCGGGTTCGCCGTGCGCATCCGCGACCAGTTCACCGGCCCCACCGCGGACTGACGGCGCGCGCAGGTCTTCATTTCGCGTTAAATGCCGGGCCCACGTACAATGAACCCACTATGGAACAGCGATCCTTTCCGCACCGCGTGCTGGCCCTTCTGATCGGGCTGTTTGCAGCACTCAATATCGTTACGACCATTCTCGCAGCCGCCACACAGGAAGCCCTCACCACCGCCACCCTGCTGGTTTCCGCCGTAGTGTACGGGCTGCTGGCGGTCGGCGCGATGGGCGTTTACCTGCGTGAGAAGTGGGGCATGTGGCTGACGTCCATCGTGATCGGCGTGCTGGCGGGCAGCCTGGCGTTCAGCCTGTTTGCCATCGGGCCGCAGCCCGCCCTGGTGGCGATCGGACTCTACGGGCGGTTGGCCGTCTACGCGGGCTTGATCGTGGTTCTGTTTCGCAACCGTGAGCATTTCACTGGGGAGACGTGATGAACAACGCTCAACGAGGGCGCGCGGCCCTGCGTGCCTGGGAGGACTCAAAGCCGGACAACCTGTTCACCGAGGACCGCATCCTGCAGCAGACGCTGCAGCGCACCCTCGCCGATTACGACGCAGCCCGTCCCCGGCTGGAGGCCTTTGGGGCGCAGTGCGCCGGCGCGATGGATGCCCTGGCCAAAGAAGAGGATCGCATTGGCAACCACCCCCGGCTGGAACGCTGGTCGCACATCGGCGAACGGGTGGAGCGGATCGTCTTCCACCCCAACCACGACGCCATCGGCGAGATGATCTGGGGATCGGGCATTACGGCGCTGCAGGCCGCACCGGGCAACAATGTGCTGCAAAATGCCCTGTTCTACTTGGCCGCCCACAACGGTGAGGCCGGGCATTTGTGCTCGCTGGCCTGCACCTTCGGCCTGATCCGCGCCCTGCAGCAGGTCGGCAGTGCGGAGTTACAGGCCACATACCTGCCGCCCCTGCTCAGCGATGACTACTATGCCATGCAACACGGCGCACAGTTCCTGACGGAGGTGCAGGGCGGCAGCGACGTGGGCGCCAACGCGATTGTCGCCACCCCGGCGGCGGATGGATCCTGGCGCATTACCGGCGAGAAGTGGTTCTGCTCCAACATTAACGCCGAGCAGTTCCTGATGACAGCGCGCGCCAACCCTGATCAGGCGGGCACACGCGGCCTGGGGTTGTTTTTGGTGCCGCGCCTGCTGCCCGATGGCACGACCAACGGCTTTTTCATCCGGCGGTTGAAGGAAAAGCTCGGCACGCGGACGCTGGCCAGCGCCGAGGTGGACTTCGAGGAGGCAGTGGCCTATCCCATCGGCCCGCCGGAAGACGGCTTCAAGAACGCGGTATCCCTCGTGCTGAACACATCGCGCCTCGTCAATGCCACGGCCTGCGCCGGGATCATGGCGCGCACCGCCATCGAGGCGAGCACTTACGCCTGCCATCGGGAGGCCTTCGGCCAGCCGGTGGCCCGCTACCCGCTGGTGCAGGAGGCCATCGCCGACATCCAAAGCGAGGCGGCTGCCGCCACGGCGTCCACGTTTGCGCTGGCCGCCCTGCTGGATCGCATTGAGCGCGGCGAGGGCACAACCGCCGACGAGGCCGCCTTCCGCATGCTGGTCAACATCAACAAGATGATCACCGCCGTGCGCGGTTCGGAGACGGTGCGCCGTGGGATCGAGGTGTTGGGCGGCAACGGCGCGATCGAAACCTTCAGCATTTTGCCGCGCCTCTACCGTGACATGATGGTGCTCGAAAGCTGGGAGGGCACCCACAATGTGCTGTGTGTGCAGGTCCTGCGGGACTGCGCCCGCTACCGGCTCCACGACCCGTTTGCCGCTTACCTGCATGCCCACATCGACGCGGACAGCCCCCACGCGGATCGGATCCGCGCGGCCCTGGATGCATCCATCGCGCAGCTGGAATCCCTGATTGCGGGCGATCCCCTCGTCGCACAGGCGCATATCCGGCGGGTGGTGGAACGGCTCGGATCCGTGGCACAGGCCGTCTTCATGACGGACCCTGATCTGCTGGCGCATTTTGTCAACCGGCATCTGGTCAGCAGCTACGATCCGATGGCCGACGCGGGCTACCTGCCGCGCATCGCGCGGATCACGTTGGGCACCCCCGATGACTGATATGGACTGGCAGCTCTTCGGCGCGGCGACAGGCTTCATTGTGCTGGCCCTCGGTGCGCTGGCTGTTAGCGGCGTATTCGGCAATGCGTGGCTGTGGCCCGCCGTCGCGCTGATCGGGCTGTTCCCGCTCATCGGGCTGGCCCTGCGCCGCCTGAACGCCACCCGCGCCCTGCAAACCGGCGAACTGGACATCCACACGGTGCCGTGGGAAGATCCAGAGTCGCTGTTTGCACAGGCATTCACGCAGCAGGCCGTCTCGGCCGGTTTCCAGCGGAAGGGTCGCTATCGCACCGAGGCACCCGGCTTTGAGACGATCATCTACTGCTACTCGGACGGGTACACGTGGGCGGAGATCACGGAGAACGGCTCTATTCAACTCTCCACGGCCTTTCCCGATGGTGCCGCGGTGACCACCTACTTCGACCAGAGCCTGCCCGCCGCACTCGCTGAGGGCTTTTCCGTCTCGACCCGGACCTACGATCACCGGGTGCGCACCCAGGGCTCGTTCAAGGCGCTGTACCAGAGCCACCGGGATCGCAGTGCGGCCTTTGCCCGCCGCTTTGGCGAGCCGCTCGACCTGCCGGAGGCGTTCTCCACAGCGCTCCAGTTCATCCGCACGGAGGTGGAAGCGCCGCACCGCCATGAACTGTATCTGCCCTTCCTACAGGCTGATATAGCGCGCCTCGCGCTGCTGTTCGGGTGGGCTGTGGTCGTCGGCGCGGCGTGGCTGCGCGGCGAACGCCCCGCCCTGGAGATCGCGCTTTCGATGGCGGCGCTGGCCCTGCTGATGCAGCTGGTTCCGCTGATGCTGCCCGTTTCACCACGGGCCGGATCGAGCGTACGGGTCGTGCTAGTGATCGTGGCGGGCGGTGCTGTACTGACCGGTGTGACCGGCATGTGGACCACCTCGCTGGCGATGGCGGCGGTCGCCATTATGGCGCTCTCCGCGCTGCTCATCATTGCGGATGTGAACCAGCGGACCCCGGCTTGATCCAGCCCGCTCTGGACTTTTTCGCCGAGCGGGGCTGGCAGCCTTTTCCCTTTCAGCAGCGTGTGTGGGCCGCCTATCTTGAGGGGCACAGCGGTCTGCTGCACGCCCCGACCGGCACCGGCAAGACCTTCGCTGTGTGGATGGGCCCCGTGCTCGACTGGATGGACGGGCACACGGCCCGGGGTGGGCCCAAAACCCGTGCCGACGCGGCCCCGCTGACCGTGCTCTGGCTGACGCCGCTGCGCGCCCTTGCCGCCGACACGCGCCAGTCACTGCAGGAGGTCGTTGACGCCTTTGACCTGCCATGGACCGTAGAGACACGCACCAGCGACACCTCCTCCACGGTGCGCAGCCGCCAACGCAGCCGCCTACCCACCGCGCTGATCACCACGCCGGAGAGCCTCTCTGTGCTGCTGGCACGCGACAATGCCCCGGCTGGCTTTGCCCACCTGCGCGCCGTGATCGTCGACGAGTGGCATGAGCTGCTCGCTTCCAAGCGGGGCGTGCAGACGGAGCTGGGTTTGGCCCGCCTGCGCCGCTGGCACCCTGATCTGCGGGTATGGGGACTGTCGGCGACGATGGGCAACCTCACGGAGGCGCTGCACGCCCTGCTCGGCACGGATGGTCAGGGCATCCTGGTGGAAGGGGAGATCGCCAAATCCGTTATCATTCACACGATCATCCCGCCAACCGTCGAGCGTTTCCCGTGGGCGGGCCACATCGGGCTGAAGCTGCTGCCGGATGTGATCGCGGCCATCGAAGGGGTGCGCACGGCGCTTGTGTTCTGCAACACCCGCAGCCAGGTCGAGCAGTGGTACCAGGCCATCCTGGATGCTCGCCCGGATTGGGCCGGGCTGATCGCGCTGCACCACGGTTCCATCGACTACGAGAAGCGCGCCTGGGTCGAGGATGCCCTGCGCGCGGGCCGCCTGAAGTGCGTGGTGTGCACCTCCAGCTTGGATCTAGGCGTGGACTTCCCCACCGTGGATCGGGTTTTCCAGGTCAGCAGCCCGAAAGGCGTGGCCCGGCTGCTGCAGCGCGCCGGTCGGAGCGGCCACCAGCCAGGCGTGCAGAGCCGCGTGACCTGTGTGCCCAGCCACGCCTTTGAGCTGATCGAGATCGCCGCGGCGCGCGCCGCCGCCGAAAGCGGGCGCATCGAGGCGCGCCGCCCGCTGAACAAACCGCTGGATGTGCTGGTGCAGCATCTGGTTACGGTGGCGCTGGGCGGCGGCTTTGACCCTGACGATCTGTACGCAGAGGTGCGCACCGCGCACGCCTACCGCGATCTGACCCCTGAAGAGTGGGTCTGGGCGCTTGACTTCGTCGTCACCGGCGGAGCGGCGCTGCGCGGCTACGCGCACTTCCGCCGGGTTGAGCCGGACAGCGGGCGCTACACTGTGACCGATGACCGCATCGCGCAGACGCACCGCATGGCCATCGGCACCATTACCAGCAGCGGCACACTCCGGGTGAAGTTCCAGCGGGGCAAGACCATCGGCTATGTGGATGAGGCCTTCGCCGCACGCCTCAAACCCGGCGACCGGTTCGCGCTGGCCGGGCGCGTGCTGGAGTTCATCCGTCTGCGTGAGCTGACCGTCACTGTGAAGCTGGCCCAATCCGGGGCGAAGGGGTTGGTCCCCCGCTGGATCGGCGGCAGGCTGCCGCTCAGTGAGGACCTGACGGGCACCATCCGCCAGAAGCTCGATGAGGCCCGGCGCGGGATCTTCACCGGGCCGGAGATGCAGGCGGTGCGCCCGATCCTTGAGCTGCAGGCGGCATGGTCGGCGGTGCCCGGCCCCGACGATCTGCTGATCGAGCGGGTCAAAACACGGGAGGGACACCATCTGTTTGTGTATCCGTTTGCG
>JAADYX010000371.1 GCA_010092885.1 Chloroflexota bacterium
GCGCAACCCCACCCCGCGGAAACGTTGACCCAAACCCCCACCCCGCGGCGCGGTGCGCATCGACCAGGCCGCTGGCCTGCACCAACTCATAGTGATCGCTGCGCTGTGTCATGTTGAAATCTCCCATCCAGATCTGTGGTTTGTCCGGATCGGCTAGCAGTGTCATCCGGAAGAAGTCTTCCCCCGCCGCGATGTTGTAGCGCAGCGGCTGCAGCGTGAGCGTGGGATCGGGCAGGTCAAGCGTGTACACTTCGATGAGGTCGCCCTCCACATCCACCACGGCCCGCAATACCGGATACTTGAACTGGTCAAACGCCAACGCCTCTCTTGAGCGAATCGGGTAGCGGCTGAGGATGGTCAGCGCTTCCACGCGGGCACGGTGCGGGTACATCGCGTCCAGCTGAGAATCAAGGGCAGCTTCCGTGCCGGGCAGTGTCTCCTGCGTGGCGAGGATGTCAGGTTCTATGGTACGGACAAGCTCAATGAGGGCGTCGTTGTCCACCCGGCTGAAGCCCAGATTGGCGCTCATCACCAACAGAGCATCGTCGTCCGCGGGCGGGCGGGGCGGCGGCAGCAGCAGACCGCCGTACATCACCAGGAAGATCAGCGCGTTCACCGCCCCCAGACCGGCAGCCGCCCAGCAGCGCCGCACTGCCGATACGGGAATGGTGAGTATGGCAGCCAGCAGCAGCCAGTTGAAGAAATTCGCCAGCAGCGCAGCCGGCCACAGCGCATCGCCGGTCAGCGTGTGGAGGCCGACCACCGCCAGCAGCGCCGCATTGGCAGCGACCAGCGCTGCATCCAGACGGTCGCTCACGGCCAACCCAACTCCGCCAGCACCGGCATATGATCGGAACCCAGATCAGGCCCGACCCAGGCATCCTGCACGATGAAGACATCCGAGGCCCACACATAGTCAATGCGCACCAGCCGCGCCGGAATGTCCAGCCCCCGGTACCGGCCGCCCTGCGGAAAGGTCATGCCAAAGCCGGTCCCCTGTTCCCAAAAGGCATCTCGCAGGCCCGCCTCACGCAGCAACTGCCAGTCCGCGCTGTGTTCCGTGGCATTGAAATCGCCCATCACGATAACGGGCCCGGGCCCCAACCGCTCGACAAGCGCCTGTACGTCCCCATAGCGCTGCGCTGACCGGTAGACAATCGGCGGGAAGCCCGGTTGGAACCACAGCGCGGGCGGCGGATGCATGCTGTAGACGCTCACGTCGCGCCCATCGACATCGATGGTCACTGCGGCGTGGGGTAGTGCCGGGTTGACGAAGTACAGCAGGTCCGCCTCAACGATAGGATAGCGGCTGATCACACCTGTTCCGGGGATGCCCGCCGGATACAAGGCCAGATGGTAGGTCTCACTGAGCGCATCCCGCAGAGTCTGCGCCTGTTGCTCGCCCAACTCCTGCACCGCGATGATGTCCAAATCTTCCTCTTGGATAAAGGCCACCACGCTGCGGCCATCGGTCAGCTGGTCGCCCATATTGAAGGTCGCCACGCGCAGCGTAAGGTCCGCCTCAGGCACGGCACGGTTGGGCAGAAACAGCGGCCCGTACAGCGCAGCAAACAAGAGCGCCCCTGCCCCCATGATCCCGGCCTCGATGGGCCTGCGCAGGCCTACCATGACCGGCAGCATCACCAGGGGAAGCAGCAGCCCCCAATGCAGAAAGTCATTGAGCAGCGCGACGAGTGGCAGGGCATTCCCCGTGACCAGCCCCAGCAGCCCAATCACCACAGTGAACACAACCGTCAGATTGAGCAGCGCGACGATCAACCGTATAAGCACAGGTGCGTTGTCTGCCACCGCCTCTCCCTTCATCAGAAAAATGCCGCGCAGAGTCTACCAGAAAACAACAGGGGGACCATATGGTCCCCCTGTACGCCGTTCAGCTTTGCATCGTTTAGTTTTGCTCGGCTGACACCAGGTCGAAGCCTAGCGTGCCACCGGTTACATTCTGCCACCCCAGGCTGACTCGTATCTCGTCGAAGGCAGTGGTCGCCGTGACCGAGCACGTCTCCTGCTGGAAGCTAAACGTGCCGCGGTCAGCAACCAGACAGGTCGCTGTGTCAACCGGGCTGCCGCCGCTCAGCAGTTCAACCTGCGCCGCGATGAAGCCGCCCACCGGCAGCGACTGTCCAGTGATGTGATACGTCAGCGTGATGATGTCGCCAAGGCTGCCCCCCGCCGCGATGGTCTGGCGAACACCCTCTGTGCTGCCATCGCCATCCAGCCGGAAGATGTGGCTGCCATCGAAAGCCCCGCCCGTCTGGAAGCGCCCTTCGCTGCCACTCAGGCTGCCGATCGGGGTCCAATTGCTCAGCGGGTCTTCAAAGCTGCCGTTGAACAGAGGCAGGTTGTTGTCCATGATGGTGATCACAGCCGGATGCGGAGCACCCACACCACCCAACGTCAGATCGGTGATGCGTGCCCGGAAGCCAAGATCCCCGTCGTAGATCAGGGGGCGGTCCACAATCGGCACCGTGATCTGTTCGCTGGTCTCACCCGGGTCGAAGTTCACGATTTGGGGGGTGGCATCGTAGAAATCGGGGGCGGTCGCACCGCCGTCAAAGAAGCTCACCTCAACATCAATGTCATCTGACAGATCGCCGGTGCGCACAACCTCAAGCGTCACGCTGCCATCGTCCTCATTGACCACATAGTTGGCCTGTGAGAACGTGAACGTGATGTCGCCCTGCGTGTATTCGTCCGCACCCGGATCGCAGGCAAACGTATCGAAGCCCACCGTCGGGCGATTATCGCCCGTCTGCGCGGGTGTCGGGCAGAAGATCGTGCCGATGTCAATCAACACGCTGTTTAGCTCAAGAGCAGCCGTCAGCGGATAGTCAGGGAAGGTTGGGCCGCCGGGCACGGGGTTGTCCGGCAGTTCCGCCGTGCCACCGTGGTCAGCCAGTCCGGTTAGTTCCGGCCCCAGGTTGACAATGCCCAGAGTGTCGTAGTCATTGTCATTGGTGGGTGCGCTCAAGCACTCCGCAAAGCTTTCAACGGCATTGCCGCCCGTCGACTCAACCGGCATAAAGCAGTTCACCGGATTGTTGTCACCCAGCAGTGTGTTGCTCAACACGGCATCACTTCCGCTGAAGAATGCACTCCCTGTGGAGATCGCGATCACATCCTCACTGAGCAGGCCGAGAGCCAGCTCATTTTGCTCATTGCTCGCGATCGTTGTGCTCTCAACGGTCACCCCGCCGATCAGGTACAGGCCGGTTCCTTCACTGCCTGCCGAGTTATTGATGATGGTGCTCGTCGAGATGCGGGTCACATCACCGCAGCTGAATACGCCACCGCCGCGCATGCCTGCCGCGTTGTTCGTGACGGTCGTCCGATCCAGAACAAAGGTCTGCGCACTTGACCAGACGCCGCCGCCGTCATGCCGCCCACCATCGATCAGCAGGCGGTTGTTGTTGATCTGGCTCGTTTCGATGGTCAGCGCAGCCTGACCTTCGTTCGGATCCACAAAGATAGCGCCGCCGCGCCGCACGGCGGTGTTGTTGTCAAAAATCGAGGTGCGGATCGTGATCTCAGCTGTGTTGGCCGCACGTGTGTAGTTGAAGTAGGCCCCGCCCTGACCATCCGGTGAGCCGGGGTTGTCGTTGCTTGCAGTGTTCTCATAGAAGATGCTGCGCGCGATGGTCACGTTGTAGCTGAGGCCAGCCCCTTCCGCCGCGCCAGTGAACAGACCCGCGCCGCGCACGGCTTGGTTCTGCGTGAAGGTTGAGTCGACGATGAACAGCGCAATATCCGGCGAGTCCTCGCTGCGATGGTAGATGCCGCCGCCGTCGAGGGTGGTGGCGTCGCCGTTGCGGGCCACGATGACGTTATCCAACAGCAGGTTGGATGCGTGCACACCGTTGTACCCGTTGCGGATGCCCGCACCGCGCTCCGCCTGTCCATCGTAGAGGGTCAGGTTGACCAGCTCAACCTCACCGCCCGGGTTGATGATGTCGAACACGCGGTCAAGGTTCGCACCCCGAATGCGCGCACTGACGGGCGAGCCGCCCAATCCCTCAATGCGTATATCATCACGGATGTCGAAGTCGCCGGTCAGACCGTTGTTCTCACCGGTTCCGGGAATTCCAATCTGGTAGTTGCCGGATGGGAGCAAAACGGTATCCTTGCCGCCCAACGACCCGGCGGTCAGGCATTCATCGGAAACATCAACGGGTGTGTCGAGACTGTCCTGGTTGGCTGCGGTAATGGCCTCGCGAAGCGTACATTCGCCATCAGCCGGATCGAGGTTGTCCGCAGTGATGGTAACGGTCAGGTCAGCAGCTGCCTGCACTGGCTGTGCCGCAAAGATGATGAGCATAAGAGCAGTTGGCAGCAGCCCCTTAAGCAATTTCCACGGTTGCATGGTATAAACTCCCACTGGTGAGATGTATAGATGGGCACTCCGGGTTTTGCCGAAAGCACTCATGTCAAGTGTAGTAGGGGTATTATACCCTGTCAATGAGGATACGAGTCACAAAAGCATTAACGGCCTTCATTGCCTGGGCTGTCGGGCTGATCGGGCCTGCATACACCTACGCCCAGGGCGGCGGCGGACGCTATATGCTCACCGTCTTGCAGCAGGTCGACCCGCGCCTTTTCCCCGCTGATCCCGTCGTCGCGAGCTACGGGCTGTTCGCCAGCCTGTTCTACGATGGGTTGGGGCTGCTGTTTGACCTCGCCGGGTTGCATGCATCGCAGGTCGAACCGGCGATGTTCGTCGTCTATGCCATGATGCGCGCGCTGCTGGTGGCAGCCCTGCTGTTCTTGGCCGACTCGCTGGCCACCAATCAAGAGGCAACCCTGCCGACCTTCATCCTGCTGGCCGCGCTCTTCGCCTTTGAACGCTCAGCCCTGCTGGGCGGCGTCAGCCTGATCACCCCCCAGGCCAACCACACCAACGCGGCGCTGATCGCGGGCATTGTGGGCCTGGCCTTTCTCCTCCGCCAACAGCTGCTCGCGTTCTGGGTGATGGCCGGGCTGGCGATTTTCCTGCATTCGTTGGTTGGGCTGCACCTCGGCATGATCGCCCTGCCCGCCTTGCTGCTGCACCATCGCCGCATCGACCCCCACCTGGCCGCGGGAGTGGGGTTCTTCACTATCTGCAGTCTGATCTACCTGCTCGCCATGGCCCCGCCCTCCCTGACCGGCGAAGCAGCAGAGACTTTTCTGTTCTACAAGGGCCAGATCAACCACATCTCCCCGTTTACACAAAGCCCGGTGGGCTACGTGCAGTTCGGGCTGTTGGGTGCGACGGCAGTCGCCGGCCATTGGCGCTGCACCCGCCTGGAGCAAAATCACCGTCTGCTGTCCATCCTGATTGTCGTGGCAGCCGTGGTCGGCATGGCATTCGCTCTGGTGACCGTGTTCAGCGGATCGGCGCGCCTGGCACAGATGCAGCCCATGCGCGTATTCTTCTGGGCAACCTTCATTGCGTATGCCCTGCTGGCAGCCGTCACGACAGCCGCCTGGCAAAACGGCGACCGCATCAGCGCGCTTGTTGTCTTCACCGCTGTGCTCCTCAGCATCGTGCCCGGCTTCTGGGCATTGCTGGCCCTGCCCCTCGCGCTGATCACCCTGTTGGGCCGCCACCACCCACTGACCGAAGCACGCGCGGCTGTAGGGGTGGGTGTGCTGGGGGCGGGCATGCTCGTCGGGTGGCCGTTGGCGCAGATGCTGCCTTTCTCATTGGGGTCGTTCAACTGGGCCGCCAGCCTGATCGGCTTCCTGCTGCTCATCCTTACAGTGAGGCGCCCCGCACCGGTACGCACTCTGGCCCCCGCCCTGATCGCCGTGGCTCTGGCCGGTGCATGGGCCCTCCAACCGAGACCGGCCTTCGACCCGGCCTGGCAGGCCGTCCTCGCCTGGAGCCGGTCCAACACTCCGGTTGATGCCCAGTTCGTTGTGCCGCCTGATGCACCGCCCTTCCGTCTGTATGCATTCCGCAGCGCCATCAATGCCGGGTCCAGCGCGATGGTCTGGGTCGACCCACCTGCTTACGAAGCCTTTCTGGAAACACAGCAGGCCGTCACTGGGAGCGCGGCCTTCACCCACCCGGAGGTGGACTACATCATCCACAGGGGCGCGATTGGGGGACAAACGGCGGTATTTCAGGCCGGACAATACCATATTTATACGGCTCCGTCTGAATCTTCGAACCGCTAGCCATGTGCAGTGGGCGCTCGGCGGTTTATAATGGGTGTAAGTCTGCCGATCCCTTTTTCCATACGCAGGGATCAGCGCGCGACACACACTGTCAAAGGTTTCGTTATGCAAGATCTGCGCCGTGCCATTCCTATACTGCTGGCTGCTCTGGTCGCTGCTGTTGGCCTGAGTCTGTTTGCGCTGCGCCAGGCACGGCCCGCCCAGATCCGCTATTTCCCCGAGACGGACGCCACCGTCCGCGAACCGTTCCTGAGCGCGTTTGAGGCGGCTGGCGGTGTGGATGTGCTCGGCCTGCCCCTCACCGACGCCTACCAGGATGAAAACGGCAGCCTGATCCAACCGTTCGAGCGCATGGTTTTCGCCCAAACCGTGCGCGGTGTGGCGCCTTCCCCGGTAGGGACAGCGCTTTCGCTGGGCACAGCCGGTGAAACAGCAGGCGTTGATCCTGCCTTCGCCGAGGCCTACGCGACTTTGGGCGGCCAGGACTTCTTCGGGCTGGCGCTGAGCCCGGCCCGGCAGGAAGCTAACTTCCTGGTGCAGGATTTCGCCACTGCACGCCTGCTGCGCTGCCCCGTTGGCAGCGTCGGTCTGGCGCCGCTGGGCCGCGCCTAGCTGAGCGCCTTCCCGCCGCCGCAGACCTTTGGGCAGGCACAGATCCGGTTGGCGGGCACGCCCGCACCCCAAGTCGAGGCCAGCATTTCCGTGGCGCAGCCAACGCTCACACAGGGCCAACAGCAGACGCTTTACCTCTACGTACAGGACGCATCCGGCCAAACGCTGGCCAATGCGCAGTCGTTGGCCGTGCTGCGCTACAACAACGGCACGGCGGAAGTTGAGCTGCCGCCCACCGATGCCAACGGCGCCGCAGCCGCAGCGTTCATCGGGCCGCCCGCCGCACCCGGATCAACCGTGTTGGTCGAGGTGACGGTGCTGCATGCCGGTGTGGTGGTTCAGGTGGAAACGACCTACGTGCAGTGGTGGTGATCGCCTACCGGTCACCCGCCGCCTCGCGCAGCAGCGCCGCGACCCGCTCCCCAGCCGCATCCCAGTTGAGCTCACGCCAGTAGCGCGCCCGCGTGGTTTCACACAGCGAATAATAGCGCGCCGCATCGCTGACCAGTGCCTGAATGGCGTCGGCATAGGCCGCTGCCGGGCTGGCTTTGGGCAGCACAATCCCCGACTCGCCATGTGCAACCGTCGTACCCAGACCGCCAGTGTCATTCGTGACCGTCGGTGTGGCGAAGGCCGCCGCCTCACCCGGCAC
>JAADYX010000372.1 GCA_010092885.1 Chloroflexota bacterium
CCGAGCGTGAGACCACGCCGACCGGCCCCGGCTTGGCGATGTTGCCGGGGATAAACCCAACCTTCGCCTCGCCCGGTGTCAGCAGCCCCGGGCAGTTCGTGCCGACCAGGCGCACCACGATGGGCACCTCAGGCTTGATGGCGTCGATCGCTGTAACGATGCCGCGCGCAACCTCGTCGCCTCGCGTGATGCCGCCGAAGATGTTGATCAGGACCGCTTTGACGTTCGGGTCCGTCAGGATGATGTTCATGGCCTTCTCGACCTTTTCGGCGTTAGCACCGCCAGCTGTATCGAGGAAGTTGGCCGGTTCGCCGCCGAACAGGTTGATCACATCGAGGGTGGTCATTGCCAGCCCGGCACCGTTGACCATACAGCCGATGGTGCCATCCAGCTTGACATAAGCCAGATCGGCCTCGCGGGCTGCGGTTTCGGCGTCGGCTTCATAGGCTGTGTCACGTTTCTCAGCCATTTCCGGCTGCCGGAACAGCGCGCTGTCGTCGATGATCATCTTGCCGTCGACCGCGATCAGACTGCCATCGCTTTGGCGTACCAGCGGGTTGATCTCAGCGAGGGATGCGTCGCTCTCGATGTAGCAGTTGTAAAGCCCGCGAGCGATCTTGCCGAACGCGTTCCAGCTGTCGCGCGGCAGACCCAAAAAGCTCGCGATATGCACCGTTTGGAAGGTCTGCAGGCCGAGAAACGGATCGATGTGAATGCGCAGGATCTTCTCCGGCGTTTCGCGGTTGACCTCTTCGATGTCCACACCGCCCTCTGCCGACGCGATCATCACCGTGCGCCGGGCACCGCGGTCGGTGGTAATGGCCAGATACAGCTCCTCAGCGAGATCCGCCGCCGGGTCGATCAGCACCTGCTTGACTTCATAGCCTTTCAAATCCATACCGAGGATTTCGTCTGCTTTTTCGGCGGCTTCGTCAGGCGTTTGGGCGAGCTTCACGCCGCCCGCCTTGCCACGCCCGGCCACCTGAACCTGAGCCTTGACGACAACCGGCCCGCCGATCGCCTCGGCGGCGGCCCGTGCGGCCTCCGGCGTGTCAACGACTTCGCCCTGTGGAATCGGGATGCCAAACTCCGCGAAACGGAACTTGGTTTGGTACTCGTGAAGTTTCACGTGTTACTCCTGTCGTGGGGAAATGTCGCGTGCAATTATACCAGATGTCATGGTAGGGTGACGGCATTCAGCAGCAGTTGGATGCCGCCATCAAGCGGCCAAGCACCTTCCGGGCTGCTGACGGTGCCACCCTGAAAATCTAGGCGAACCGGGCCCACCACCTCGGCGAAGTACCAGACCACCGTCGTGCTGATCACAACCTCCGTGCCTGGGACCTGCATCTGGTAGAACACCTCGGATTGGATCGCCAAGGCATCAAATGTGCCCGCCGGGGTCGCGACTTGTTCACGGCCCAACAGCCTGTCAAAGACGACCATCTTGCCGCCGCGCACGGGCGTGCTTTCCGGCTGCCCGTTGATCGGAAGTCCGATCGCCCCGGTGGGGTCCAATTCGTGATCCCAAGTGGTGCCCGCCTCTGCCGCGATGAGGCTTTCCGGTGCTGCCAGGAACTGCCCGTTGACCGATGTGGCCTGCAGATCGGCAGCCAGATCGGGGTGGCCTGCCCCAAACAGTCCAGGCGGCAGCCCGACGATCGCGCCGCCGGTGCACGTGACCTCTGCGGCGTATTCGCCGGTGAGCAATTGGGCGGTCTGGGCGTCAACGGACCGGGTGCTGAGCGTGACCTCACCGGTCAGATCAGGCCGTCCGCTGATCGTGTACGTCCAGGTGGCCCCATCGCGCAGTGGCCAATAGCGATGGTCACATGGACCGCCCAGCGTGCTGAGATCCGCGGTGGTGCTCTGTTCAAGGTCGGGTTCGCTCAGCGGAACACAGGCTGCCAGCCCAAGAGCGACGATTGCGGTGAGTAGAATGCGCATGGTGAGCCTCTTTTCATCAGGAGTCGACTTTAGCCTGCGTGAGCCTTTGTGCCAAGTCGCCTCTCCGTTTGTATAATCAATCTTACGGCTCGACAAACCAGACGCGGATTATGGCTAGATGGAGGCACTGTTATGGATTTTGAACACGAATTGGACCTGATGATCCGGTCCAGCTACCCGGTTGTGTACGTGCCGACCCCTGAGGAGGAACGCGCTGAAGTACTGATCCGGCGGGTGGCCGAGACTGGCAGCCCGGTGCGAGCCGTGCATACCTGGGATTTTGTTGATGGCATGGACGGCGGCCCCGCGAAGAACAATCCCGTGATGGCCCTGGCTGAGGTGGAAAAAGGCCGCCCGGATATTCCGGCGATCTACATTCTGCGCGACTTCCACCGCTTTCTTGACGACGTAACAGTCTCGCGCAAGCTGCGCAATATCTCGCGCCACCTGCGCACCAGCCGCAAGACGGTTGTGATCCTTGCACCCTCTCTGCGCGTCCCACAGGATCTCGCCGAGGAGATCACCGTGCTCGATCTGCTGCCGCCCAGCTACGATGACATTGAGGCGGAACTCGGCACCATCACCACGGATGTACCGGTTCGCCTGTCACCTGGCGGGCAGGATGCCCTGGTGAAGGCAACACAGGGCCTGATGATGGACCGCATCCGGCTGGCGATTGCGCGCGCTGTAGCCAGTTTTGGCCGGCTCGATGATCGGGCTATCCCGCTCGTTTTGGAGGAGAAAAAGCAGCGCATCCGCCGCACCGAGGTGCTGGAGTTCTTCCCCGTTACTGAAACCATCGACGACATCGGCGGCCTGGATGTGCTCAAGGCCTGGCTGGAACAGCGTGCGAGCGCCTTCACTGCGGAAGCCCGTGAATACGGTCTGCCCGCGCCGAAAGGCATCTTGATGGTGGGGATTCAGGGTACGGGCAAAAGCCTGAGCGCCAAAGCCACAGCCAGCCTGTGGCAGCTGCCCATGCTGCGGTTGGATGTGGGCCGTCTGATGGGCGGTTTGGTCGGCGAGTCAGAGGCCAAAACCCGGGAGATGATCCGGATGGCCGAGGCGATGGCACCCTGCGTGCTGTTCATCGATGAGCTGGACAAAGCCTTTGCCGGCTTGGGCAGCAGCCATGTCGGCGACTCGGGCACGTCGGCGCGTGTGTTTGCCACCATCTTGACCTGGATGGAAGAGAAGACCTCGCCGGTGTTCATCGCGGCGACAGCCAACAGCATCGAGGCTCTGCCGCCTGAGGTCATCCGCAAGGGCCGCTTCGATGAGATCTTCTTTATCGACCTGCCCAGCGATCGGGAACGCCGGGAGATCTTCGAGGTGCATCTTTCCAAAGTGCGGCCTAATTCCATACGCAGCTTCGACCTTGATACGCTTGCTTTCCAAAGTGAGGGCTTCAACGGTGCCGAGATCCGCCAGGCCATCTTCGATGCGATGAACGCCGCGTTCAGCCAACGCCGCGAGTTCAGCACGGATGACATACTGCGGGCCATGTCCTTCATCACGCCGCTCAGCAAAACAGCCGCCGAGCGCATCCGGGCGATGCAGGCCTGGGCCGAAAGCGGCCGCTGCCGCCCAGCGAGCTCCGATGCAGCGAAGGCTGGCTTGATGGGCCAGCTCTTCGGCGACCTTAATCTGCCCGATGATCTGCGCCGCCAGCAGCAGCCCGACAACAATACATAGGCATTTGGGGTGGTTGTGTGGTAAGCTTTAAACGCGTCATGGAAATTATTTCCTGCGTCACGATGGTCCGAGACCATCGCCGTCACCGAAGCTTCGGTGGTATCCACGGAAACACGATTTAAAGCTATGGCTTGGAGGCTTGAACATGTCTCACTTTACCCGTGTTCGTACTCAGTTCCGCGACCTTGACCGCATGCGCACCGCCCTTGTTGACCTCGGCTACACCGTTGAAGAGGGTGCTGTCCGCGGCTACCAGGGTCGCCAGGAAAAGGCCGATATCGTTGTGCGCACTGACACCGACTTTGATATTGGCTTCCGCCGTGAAGGCGAGAGCGTGATCATGGTGGGTGACTTCTGGGGACTGCGCATCAATCGCAGCGAGTTTCTCCAGCAGGTAACCCAGCGCTACGCTTACCTGACCGTCAGCGAGCAGGCGGCTGCTAACGGCTGGCAGATGACCACCGAAGAAGTCCAGGAAGACGGCAGCATCCGCCTTGTGATGCAGCGCTGGGCCTGAGGGATTTCTTAACAATGGCTGGCAAGCAGGAAATCGAATTCGTTATCAAACCGGATGGTACGGTCGAAGAGAAGGTGATCGGCGTTAGCGGCCCCGACTGTGAGAAGATCACAGCCGACATTGAAAAGGCGTTGGGGGAGGTCATTGACCGCGAACGCACCTCTGACTATTTCAATGGCAACAGCGTGTCCACCGATGACGCCGTATCCAGCGGCGTATAATCAACCGACTGATAGGGCAGGGCAAAATGGCGGATCCAGACGAACAACAGACTGAGGACGAACATTTTTCCCTGCCCGTAGAGATCGAAGTGTACATCCAGCCCGATGGGTCGGTCGTCTTCGCCGATTTGGAGGAGGGCGCGCTGCCCATAGCACGTGAATTAGATCCTTCTATGGAAGACGATGAATCCTGAAGTGCTGCTCCAGCGGCTGGGGAAACTGCTCGTTGACAGCATCCGGATCCTCCAGCTCAGACAGAAAGTCAATACCCGCAAAGCCGAGCAGTACGATCATCTCGCCGAGACCGTGATCGGTCTGCGGCGGGCCCTTGCCACGCAGGAGCGTGCGGCTGACGATCTGCGGGCGCAAACGGTTGAGCGTGAACAGCAGATCGAGCGTCTGCGTGAGGAGTACGCCGCCCTGCAGTCCCGGGGGAGCGAAACGGCCGCCGAGTCGGAGCGTGCCCAAAACCTCGCGTTCTTCCGCACGATTCAGCCAGTTGTCACGCAGCTGCCGACCATACGCGCAGCCGTTGAGAGCGGTGCGGATATCTCGGCCAAAGACGTCCTTGACCTGCTTGCGCCGCTTGACGAAGCCCTGCAAAGTCTTGGGTTTGAGCGCATTGGTGAGGCCGGTCAGGAACTGCCGTACAACCCTAAGCGGCACCGCGCCGTTGGCCGCGGATCGCACAGCATCGCACCTGATGACCCGGTCCGTGTGCGGTATGTGGGGTATTTGTACCAAGCAGAGGTCGTATGCAAGGCACAGGTGACACGGGTCCAAACTGCCGAAGAAACGGAGGCAGTATCCTCCTGATATGAGCAAAATAGCAATCGATTTTGGCACGACCAATACGCTGGTCGCAGCGTGGCGGGAGGCGGCGAACGCCCCGGAGACACTGAGGTTGCCGGGGTTGTCTGTACCCGCCAGTCAGGTCGCCCTGATCCCCTCTATGCTGTACGTCACCGGGCCGGAGAGCGTGCGCGCTGGCTACGGTGTGGCCGCGGATGGCCTCGATGTGGCTGGGGATGAGCGCTTTTTCTCCTCGTTTAAGCGGGGCATCGCCGCGCGAACTCGTCCACTGGCGCGCATTATCGACGATGCGGAGTGGGATGAGCCCCGTGCTGGTGAAGCCTTCCTGGAGGAGGTCCTCGCTGCGGCACTCGCTCACGAGGGGGGTACTGTCGAAGAACTGGTGGTGACCGTGCCCGTTCACTCCTTTGAGCGCTACCTGAAGTGGCTGCGCGACGAAACCAATGTTGCGGGGGAAGGCGGGCAGCCCGGCGTGGAACGCATCCGCATTGTGGACGAGAGTACAGCCGCCGCGCTGGGTTACGAGGTCCGCACGCCGGGCGAACGCATTCTGGTCATCGACTTTGGCGGCGGCACATTAGATGTCTCCCTGGTCAATATGCCGGAGGAGGACGAGAGCGTCATTTTTGAGCTGGGCCGCCTGCTGCCGGGCCAGCGCCACCAAACCAGCGCCGTTGAAGCGCGAGTTGTTGCCAAGGCGGGCCGCGTGCTCGGCGGCGACGACATCGATCACTGGCTGCTGGAGGAACTGCTCGCCCGCAATGACATGGATCGCTCACAGGTGGGTGATGCCTACGCCCAGCTGAAGAACGCGTGCGAGGCTGCCAAGATCCGGCTCTCCGAACACGAAAGCGCCGACGTCAGCGTCTTCGATCCGGATACCTACCAGACCTACCGCACGACCTTTACGCGGACCCAGCTGGACGATATCCTGGACCGCAATGACTTCTTCGGCATGATCCAGAAGACGGTGAACAAGGTGCTGCGGACCGCACGGACGCGCGGCATCTTCCCGGAGGATGTTGGGGCGGTTCTGCTGGTAGGCGGCACAACGCTGATCCCAGCCGTCCGGCGGCAGATCCGCATGCTCTTCGGCAATGAGCGCGTGCTGGAACACAAACCCTTTGAAGCGGTTGCCCACGGTGCCTTGAACCTCGCGGCAGGCATGGGTTTGGATGACTTCCTCTATCACTCGTATGGTATACGCCACCTCAGCCCGATCACCGGCCGCCATGAATGGGAAGAGATCATCCCGGCGGGCACCCGC
This sequence comes from Chloroflexota bacterium, assembly GCA_010092885.1. GTDB lineage: Bacteria > Chloroflexota > Anaerolineae > Aggregatilineales > UBA3940 > TC-195. The sequence goes on from JAADYX010000372.1 coordinate 6,461, forward strand.
TACCCGTTGGAGGATTCGGTCAAACTGATCCTCACTGCTTCACGTGACGGGCAGGAGGCGCTCGAACTTGTCATCGGCGAGGTGGAAGAGAGCGCGGGTGGCATCGCGGAGGTCATGTTCGGCGACCGGGCCATCTTGATGGTGGATGGGTCATTGGAGCTCCGCCACGTGGAAGCAATGAACGACGAGGATGGATCGCGTACTGTGGCGTGGTTGGATCCACCGGGTAAGGCGGGCGAAGATCGCGTGGAGGTTGAGTTCCAGGTGGACAGCAACCGCAGCCTGCGTGTAACTGTCAACGACCTCAAAACGCGCAAGACGCTCCTGTATAATGTGCCCGTCGTCGAATTGAGTTAGTCCCGTGCCTGATCGGTCGCCGCGCCTCGGAGGAGAGAACGACCAGGCCCACAGTGGTCTTGAACCCGGGCTCGGCGGAGTGCGGCGTCCGAAGCCGGACCCTGTTCTGCTGATGGCACTGCTTGACGACTCCTCGCCAGCCTGGCGGGATGCGCTGGTTACCATCACGGATCGCGGGTTAGGCCGCATCTACGCGCTAGAACTGGTGAAGATCATCGCCGCGGGCGACCGGACCACGCGCCATCGCGAAGGCTATGAGGCCGCCCAACGGATCGCGGCCACACGCGCACTGGAAGCACTCGGGTCGGAGGTGGCAGTCGGTGCGCTGGTTGAGGCCCTCGGCGACCGCCAGTGGTGGGTTGGCCAGTACGCCGTGCAGGCCTTGATCGCTGTGGGGGGCCCCGCCCTTGACGAGCTCGCCTCCGCGCTGGACAATCCCGATCCGATTGTGCGGCGGCGCATCGCCGATGTGTTGGGCGGCATCCGCGACCGGCGCATGACCACAGTGCTGATGGACGTGCTCGCCAACGATGATTCCGGATGGGTGCGAACCCGGGCAGCGCGAGCGCTTGGTCTGCTGCGCGACCGGCGCGCAGCGGAGACACTGAGGGAAGCCAGCCAGTCCGACCCTGAACAGTCGGTGCGGTCGGAGGCACGGGCGGCCCTCTCATTGATGGGATTGGAAACCCATGGACCAACGTAGTCGAAACGAACCACGCCTTGGCGGTGATGCAGGTCGTGGCATGGAGCCCATGCTCGGCGGCCTGCGGCGTGCTCGCCTTCAGCGCGATCTGTTCTGGGCGCTGCTGGATATTGATGCCTATACACGGCACCGTGCCGTTGAACAGGTGAACGAACGCGGTGCCGAAACCTTCTATGCCTCAGCCATGATCGCGGTGCTCTCACCCAATGCACGCCATTATAAGCTTGGCCACCTGTGGAAGGTGCCTTACTCGTACTACCATAAGCTGGCCGCCATGGATGCCCTGGTGCACCTTGCCCCGCAGATGGCGCTTTCCGGCTTGGTAACGGCCCTGCGCAACAACGATCTGCCGCTGCGGCAGGCGGCCATCGCGATCATCGGGCGGCTGGAAACCCAGGACGCCGAGCGGGCCCTCATCGATATTCTAGAGGATCCACGCAGCGCGATCCGGCATGCAGCCTTGCAGTCACTTGCGGACCGCTGGGAACAGCCGCGCATTCGCCGCCTTGCCAGCCCGGTAGGTGCCATGATCGACGAGTCGGCGCGGTGGCTCGCTCACCATGAAGGGCCGCGCGTTGCACCGCCGCTGGTCGCCTCGCTGCGAGACAGACGGCCCGGCACCGACAATCACGCTTATGCACAGGTTGCTCTCGTTGAAGCACTGCGCCATCTTTCCGACCGGCATCCGGAGGACTGCGGGCGTTTCGTGGCGCGCGCGCTGCGCGGTCTGATGAACGCATCACGCCTGACAGCTCAGGCCGCCGAACCCGCCGCCCGTCTGATCAACAGCCATGGCCAATGATCCTGGCATCGGGGGCGGACGCTACACCGCGGATCGGGCCGTGCTGGCCGATCTGCTGGGTACCCACCAGCGCCGCCGTCAGCGGGCCATCGTTCGCATACAGGAGTACCGCAGCCAGGAAACATATGTCAACACGCTGATTGATGGCCTGCGGGAACTCACGCCCCGCCAGCGACAGGTGGCCGGTGAGGTGATCGCGGTGCTCGGCGACCTGCGCCTGTCCGAACCCTACTACCTGCCTGAGATGATTGCCGTACCCGCCGGTGCGGTCACCATGGGCAGCGCGGAGATCGCGGAAGAGCACCCAGTCACCAAGGTACAGGTTGGGGCGTTCAGCCTCGCGCAGACGCCGGTCACGCAGGCCGCATACAGCGTGTTCGTCAGGCAGACTGGCCATCCGCGCCCGCCGCATTGGTCCGGCGGCGAACCGCCCGCCCACACGCGCAGTTTCCCCGTGACATGGGTTTCAGCAGCAGATGCCGAAGCCTACTGCCATTGGCTCAGTGACCAGACCTCCGAGCACTACCGGCTGCCCACCGAAGCCGAATGGGAGTATGCCGCGCGCGGGCCGGAAAACCAGCGCCGCTACCCGTGGGGCGATCAATTCGAGGAGCGGCGCGTCAATGCGTGGACCCGCCGCAGCGCGCGCGCCTTGTGCGCCGTGGGGCTCTTCCCTGAAGGGCGCGGCCCGTTCCGGCATGATGACCTCGCGGGGAATGTATGGGAGTGGACATCTTCGGTATACTGGCCTTACCCGTACGATCCCACCGACGGACGTGAGGCAGGCCAGTCAGGCGAACGGCGCGCGCTGCGCGGCGGATCGTTTCGCAGCAGCCCGCTGATGGTCCGGTGTGCGGCCCGCATGGGCGAAATCCCAACGGACAGGTTCACGTTTGCCGGGTTCCGGCTCGCAAGGAGATAACCATGGCCCGCTACCTGACGCTCTATGAGAGCGGCGAACTCGCCGAGCGCGTTGAACGCGCCCGCGCAGCCCTGCACGACTGCCGCCTCTGCGGCTGGGACTGCGGTATCGACCGCGCTGAGGAGCTCGGACCGTGCCGCACCGGCCTGAAAGCCATCGTCTCAACCGCCTATGTGCACCACGGGGAAGAACGTCCTCTGGTTGTTGGCGGTGGGTCCGGCGCGATCTTCTTTGCCAACTGCGATCTGCGCTGCCAGTTCTGCCAGACGGCACGCTGGAACATCCGGGGAGCAGGTCGAGACGCCACCCCCGCCCAGATCGCAAGCCTTATGCTGAGCCTGCAGGAAAAAGGGGCGCGCAATATCAACGTGGTGACGCCGTCCCATGTGGCCGCCCAGATCCTCGATGCGCTGTTGATCGCTGTGGGAAAGGGACTGCGCCTGCCCCTCGTCTGGAACTCGGGCGGATACGATTCCCCGCAGCCTCTAGCTGTGTTGGATGGCGTGGTTGACATCTACCTGCCGGATATGAAGTACAGCGATGCCCTGATGGGCCGCCGCATGAGTGCGGTGCGCGATTACCCGCGCGTGAACCAGGCCGCCGTAGCCGAGATGCACCGTCAGGTTGGCGACCTGGTACGCGGCGACGACGGCGGTGCCATCAGTGGAGTGCTGGTCCGCCATCTGGTGATGCCTGGTCACCTGCAAAACACGTTCGGCGTGCTGGATTGGATCGCCGAGAGGCTGGGACCCAATACCTACCTCAGCCTGATGGACCAGTATCGCCCGGCCTACCGTGCCTTCGCCCGCGACGATATCAACCGCCCGCTGCACCCCGACGAATTCGCGCAGGCGCTGGCCTATGCGCGCGACAAAGGACTGACGCGGCTGGATGACCATCTATTAAACACCACTTTGGAGACAGAATCTCATGGCTGAACAACGCGTGCTCGAACGCATCGAGACCACAAGCGGTGTCTCGATCTTTCGCATTCCGCTGGAAGTGTTTTCCGGCTATATTGCTTACGCGCATCTTGTCGTTCACGGTGAGCATTTCACCCTGGTCGATACAGGGTCGGGCTTTGCCAACTCACCCGATGATATGCGCCACGCCTTCGAGGAGATCAGGCGCACCCACGGTCTGGCTGCAACCATTGAGGGCCTGCACCGCATTATCGTGACGCACGGCCACATTGACCATTTCGGTGGGGTGCCGCACCTTCAATCGGAAGCCCCCGACGCCCTGATCACCTGCCACCCGCTCGCCCGGCCCGTGCTGATCAATCATGATGAGCGGGTCCTGTATACCAAAGGGGCCATGCAGGATTTCATGCTGCGCGCGGGCGTGCCCGCCGAAAAGCGCGACACCCTCATGCAGATGTTCATGATGGGCAAACAAACCTACCCTCCCATGCGCGTCGATGAGGTTGTGGAAGATGGTGACCGCATCGATGACACGCTTGAGGTCATCCATGTGCCCGGCCATGCTCCCGGTCTGATCATGCTGCTCATCGACGATGTGCTGCTCACCTCCGACCATATCCTGCCGGAGACGAGTGTGGCCCTCTTCCCGGAGAGCATCATGCCTTACACGGGAGTGGGTCATTTCATCGAGTCGCTGGAGAAGGCACAGCAGGTGGCAGGGGTGCGCATGGCCCTTGGTGGCCATGAGTGGCCGATGATCGACTATTACGATGTGGTCGAGCGCACACTGTCCGAAGCGCACCGCAAGGTTGAACGGGTGCTGGCCCACTGCGACGAACCACGCACCATTTATGAGATAGCCGCGCAGATCTATGATCATATGGATGGCTACGGTGAGCTCCTGCGCATCGAACAGACCGGTGCGCGCGTCGAATATCTCAACCAGCGCGGCATGCTGATGATCGACAATTTGGAAGCCCTTGAGCAGGAACATAGTCCTGCTTTACGTTACAAGCGTGTATAGATCGG
>JAADYX010000373.1 GCA_010092885.1 Chloroflexota bacterium
GGCTATTACCGTCTGCTTGAACACATTGAGACGCACCGCTACCTACAAGGCCAGGAGTGGGAGCGCGAGTTCACGCTGGAAGAGGCCGTCGTCCAATGGGTTGACCAGGTCTACCTGCCGACGGTGGAAGTCATCCGGCAGACGGGCGTGCTGGAGGATTTCCCCGAGCGTACCGAAGCCGACCTGTACATGTGGATCCGCGAGCACTACTGGTTCCTGTACCAGGAATTCGGTGATGGGGTGGAGCTCCAGGATGCCGCACAGCACTTCGCCGACCACTTTTCATCCAAGCCGCTGAAGCGCATCTGGCGGTGGATCGTGGACCGGCTGCCGGGCCACCATGACGATCCGGTTGTGCACAAAGAACAGGCCTGACGGGCAGAGCGATTTCCCCGCGCCGGGCAGCAGTGCCCGGCGTTTTTGATTCTAGTAGGCGTTCTGGCCTTTGCCGCCGCCAAAAAACGAGGTGACCGTCAGGAAGACCGTGCGCACGATGATCTTGATATCCAACCAGAGGGACCAGTTCTCAACATACCACAGATCGTATTTGGTGCGCTCCGGGATCGAGGTATCGCCGCGCAGCCCGTTGATCTGTGCCCAGCCGGTCATGCCTGCCTTTTCGCGGTGGCGCTCCATGTAGCGGGGGATGGTGGTGCGGAACTTGTTGACGTACTGCGGTTGTTCGGGGCGCGGCCCGACCAGGCTCATCTCGCCGAGCAGCACGTTGATCAACTGCGGCAGTTCATCGATGTTGGTACGGCGCATCCACGATCCGAGCCGTGTGCGGCGCGGGTCGTCGGCAACGGTCCAGGTGGCATTGGTCTCGGCGTCCGGCCGCATGGAGCGAAACTTGATCACCTGGAACGGACGGCCATCCAGCCCCATGCGCTCCTGACAGAAGAACACCGGCCCCGGCGACTCCAGCTTGATCAGCAAGCCCATCAGCAGGAAGAAGGGCGACAAGAAGACGAGCCCCAACGCTGCCCCAAACAGATCCATGGCACGCTTGAGGCTGAGCTTATAGCCGCGCAGCTGGATATCACGCACGTTGAGCAGTGGCATGCCGCCCAGATCATCCACCGTAACGCCTGAGGTGATGAACTCAAACACGTCGGGGAACACTTTGATCGAGGTGCGCCCGCGCTGGCACAGGCTGATAATGCGCACGATCTCCTGGCGTGAGGTGCCTTCCGGCAGCGCGATAATGACTTCTTGAATGTCGTGGTCATCGATGACGGTGGGCAGATCGGGGATGGTGCCCAGCTGCGGCGCGCCCGCGATTTCCCCCTGGTCTTCGCCGTTGACCAGCCCGACCAGCTCATACCCGAGATACGGCGACCACTGGATCTTCTGCACGATGGCGCGTGCCGCCTCGCCAGAGCCGACGACGAGCACCCGGTCACGGCCTACACCCCGCATCCGTAGGAAGTGCCACAGCCGGCGGTGGATCTCCCGCCCGACGACGATCAGCAGGATGCCCAGCGCCCACGCATACAGGATCATGGCGCGGGGGTAGTCCAGCTCAAAGATGCTGTTCTTGAAGGTGAGTGAGGACACGGCAACGGCCATCATGGTAGCCACACTGACCGCACCGAAGATCTTGTAGATATCGTCCACCCGTGAGTTGACCCGCTGCACGTGGTAGAGACGGTTGGCGTAAAACACGACAAACACGCTCAACAGCTGGACCACGAACATCGGCAGGTAGGCTGTAAAGCCCTGCACGTTCACCGGTTCCGTGGGGAACGGAACGGTTATACGGATCTGGTAGGCCAGCACAAAGGCGAGAGCGGCCATAAACAGATCGATGGCGATCTTAGAGAGCGTGAGCAGGGGCAGCGCACTATTGCGTGACATATGCGGTTCTCTCCCTTAGCGGTTGGTGAACACCTCAGGCCACAGCCGGGGTCCACCCATCAGGGCGATACCAGCCATCACCGCCAGATGTGTGGTGAGCGGTGTCTGCTGGCGATAGTGCTTGCGGTAAAACAAGAGAAACGCCCGTTTGAACTCGAACTGAGCACGTTTGCTTTTGCTGCTTGCGGCCCGTTTGACATGCTTGACCTCAACGGCAGGATAGTACATCACCCGCCAACCGGCCTCCTTGATGCGCTTGGCCCAGTCGAGATCTTCGCCGTACATGAAGAACATTTCATCCAACATACCGACTGTGGCGATGCACGCGGCACGGACCATCATGAACGCGCCTACCACCGAATCTACCTCACTGGTCTGGTTCTCGTCCAAAAACGTGAGGTTGTAGCGCGCAAAAACGCGGCTCTGCGGGAACAGACGCGACAGCCGCGAGAAGTGAAAAAACGCCACCTCGGGTGAGGGCATTGAGCGGCGGCAGGCCAGATCAAGCGACCCGTCGGGCAGCACCAGCTTGGGCCCGGCAACGCCCACATCGGGATGGGCGTCCATGTAGGCGGTCATCTCAGCGAGCGCATCCGGCGGGAGCTCGGTATCTGGGTTGAGGAGGATCGCATAGCGCGGTGCCTGTTCGGTGGGGGTGCCGCCGCTCTCGGCAAAGCCCAACGCCCGCAGGCCCTGATTGTTGGCTTTCGGGTAGCCGAGGTTGTCACCGTTGGCGATCAGATGGGCCTGTGGGAACGCCTCCGCGACCATCGCCGCACTGCCATCGCTGGAGGCATTGTCCACCACGATAACCTCAACCGTGACCGCGCCCGTGCTCGCAAACACGGTTTCCAGACAGCGGCGCAGCAGCTCGCGCGTATTCCAGTTGACGATGACAATGCCTAAATCGGTCATAGCGGAGGCATTCTAGCACGGGGGCCGGAGGGCCGTCAATCGCAGCACGCGTATTGAGACCGCGTTTGGGAAATCTTAACAGCGTGTTAATCGAGGATATGCTACAATGGCAGCAGGTCCCCGTGTGTGTGGGGCCGTCCCTATCACTTTGCTCATCATACTAGTGAGGACAGGCTATGAAGAAGCTTTTCGTAACACTCATACTGGCATCTGCGCTGGCCCTGCTGGCCGCATGCGGTGGCGGCGTCGGCGGCGATGATGTACAGGAAGTCGGCGAGCAGGACCTGCCCACCCCCGTGCCGACCGAGGAGGTCGGTGCTGAAGCGGCGCGTTCAGCAACAAACAGCCCGCAGGCCACCTGGGACAACTACCTGCGCGACACCATCGCTGAGCAGAACCGCATCCGCGACCTGACCGTGGGTCTCATCCAGCGGTACGAGGATCCGGAACTGACGGGCCAGGCCAACCAGCTGCTGCTTAACATCACGCTGGGCGAGGATCGCAGTGAAGTGAACAACACCTTCGTGGATGCCGACTTTGATGTCCGGGTCGAGTATCTGAACGGAGATACGGAAACGCTGACCTGCACTTATCGCAAGGACTTCCGCCTGACGGAAAACGAGGATGGCGAGACGATCTACTATATCGTCAACCCGGCACCGTTGGCCGTGTTCGCGCTGTGCCAGTAGACGCACTTTGCCAATTGCATAGCTAATTATGCTATCTGAGAGGGGTTCACTGCGGTTGATGTGATCGACAGCGTGAACCCGATAGAACTGCCGTCACAGCGGGTGCCTCAGGTGCCCGCTTTTGCTTTTCAGGTGGTGCCCCCACGAGAACTGAGTCTTGCTGGAAGTGAGGATGGTACCATGAATGAGAAACCGGTAGAAAAGGACCCGCTTGTCGCTGGCATTGCCGTAGCAGCCCTGATCGGGCTGAGCCTGTTGATTGTAATATCGGTGATCGTCGGCCTGTAGGCTGACTGCCCGCCCTGGAGAGAAGAGGGCGACCACTTGAGAGGTGACGGATGAGCCGTGGTTGATTAGACCACGGCTCGTTTTCTTCTGCGGTTAGGGCGCTCAGGCCATCTGTGACCGCATGGAGGTCAGCTGTGCCTGGAAGCTGTTGTCCACTTCACGCGCACCAGCACGCACGATAACGCCGCCCAGAATGCCGGGGTCCACCCGGAAGGTGATGTTCTCGGCATTGGCGAGCGTGCTGCGCGCACTGTCCTTCTCGGAGTCGGTCAGTGGCACCGCCGTGATGACCACGACATTCCCGGTGAAATCACGTGCTTCCTCCGGGATCTCGCTGAAGAAGGCCGCAGCCAGCTCGCGCTGACGGCTCTCGTCCAGACCGCCGACCAGATGGTTGGCCGCCGCAATAGCCAGATCGATGATCTGGCCACGCACATCGGAGAGGGCGTCATCGCGGCGCTGGTCCGCTTCAGCGAGTGCCTGCTCGCGGGTCTGCTGCGCGTCCTGCTCGGCATTGGCCACCAGCTGCTTGGCCGTTTCTTCGGCGCGCTGGCGGGCCTCAGTGATGATCTGCTGGGCCTCGGAGCGTGCCTCCTCGAGGATCTGCTGGCGCTCCGCCTCAGCATTGGCCAGGTTCTCTTCGGCCTTGCGGGCATTGTTGATGCCCTCCGCGATGCGCTCACGGCGTGCCTGCAGCATCTCACGGATCGGGTTGACGGCCGCCCGCGCCAGGATGAGCACCATCAGGAGCACCCCTGCCGAGTAGCCGATCAGATAACCGGGGTTGATACCCAGTGCTTCTATTGCTTCCATAAAGGTCTAATCCTTTCGCCTTCAGTGCGGCGCACCCTGAGCGGTCGATCACCCAGGGGGCCACATCCTGTGCTCAGTATGAATGTGGCCGAACTAGACGCCGACGAAGATAAGCACCAGTGCAACCACCAGCGCGTAGATCGCGATAGCCTCGGTCAGCGCAATGGCGAGAATCATGTTGGTCTGGATGAGACCAGCTGCTTCCGGGTTGCGCCCAATCGACTGCATTGCACCCTGTGCCAGCAGCCCGATGCCGATGCCCGGGCCGATGGTGCCCAGCATCGCCAGACCGGCGGCGAGAGCGATGAATGCGCTATCTGTGATTTCCATGGTTCCTCCTGCAAATGTGGTTGGGTAAATGCGGGCGGACGCCCTCACTGATTTTTTAAATGGAAGGGGGAGATACTCCCCCACCCCCTTCAACGGATTAGTGATGCTCGTCTTCGTCGTGATGGCCGTGGCCAACCTGCGCCACAGCGATAAACACGATGGTCAGCATGGCGAACACGACGGCCTGCAGCGCACCGATGAGCACCTCCAGAAAGAAGAAGGGCAGCGGCACAGCAAACGCGACCAGGAACACCATAGCGAACAGGAGCACAGTCCCCGCGAACAGGTTGCCGAAAAGTCGCAGGGCAAACGAGAGCACCTTCAGGAACTCACCGATGAGCTCAATGAAGCCCACCGCGAACTCGATCAATCCGATGGGTCCGCGGGCGAGAGCCGGGAAGTTAAAGAACTTGCTCAGGTAGGCGGGGCCCAACTCGCGGAAACCATAGATCTGCACGGCAACCATCGCGATGATGGCCAGACTGAAGGTGTAGTTCAGGTCGGTGGTCAGCGTTCGGACAAACGGCGTGATCACGTAACGCAGTTCGTCCACGCGCTCCACATCTTCCGGGGCTTCCTCGATGTACCCATGCTCGATGTCATATTCGCAGTCGCGGGCACCGTAGGCGGCTCCACGACCGAAGATCTGCCGCACATCAAGCCGGTAGAAGCTGTCCCCCACGATGGACTCAACCGGGTAGCCTTCCTTGCGGGCTGAACAGTGCACAATGCCAACGGTATCAGTCAGCGGCAGGAAGTGCAGCCAGTTGGCCACCAGCGTGAAGAAGAAGATCGTAAAGACCAGCGGGAAGGCACTCGCCGCCCACTTTGACCCGATGATATCTTCCGTAAGATTGAACATGAATTCCACAACGGCCTCGAAGGTGTTGTACCACCCGGCCTTGGGAACCATCACGTCGTTGCCGTCGGCGTCAACCGCCTTCGGGTTGGACTTATACTCGGCCAGTTTGCGGCGCGCGACGGCACCCGCAGGCAGTGCGAGGGCCAGTACAAGCACAAACGTAATGATGAAAGATACCAGCGTGTTCTTTACGTAGAGGGGAAAGCCCAGGAATTTGAGATCCGTGTAGACGATGGTCTCAGGCGCGACTTCCGTTACCGGAAAGGCAACCCCCCAACCGATTGACGGCAGTGTGAATGAGAGGGCACACAACGCCGCCGATGCGATAAGGACGACGACCATCACTACAGTGCGGTTATTGTTCAACGTTCATCCTCCTCAGGGTTGAAAGATGACAGGTCTTTGCGAGCCTGATACTCCTGCATGGCGTAGCGCGAGTCGCGTAGGGCGGCGCGGACGACAGCAGCCAGCGACAGAAAAGCAGCAGCGAGCACCATACCGACGATAATAATACCGGGTAGGTTGAGCTGCACACCAATCCAAATCGCGATGGCCACTAACAGGGGCATGGTACACCCGATGCTTGTTGTTTTGCCAACTACGACCTTTGTCGTTTGGCCCAAGGTTGGGTTTGGATTCGACTGGCTCATAGGTCTCCCAAAAACCTTTGTGGAGTTTAGCACAAACACAGGGTGTGATCAATAAAGCAGAAATCGGATTGAAATAGGTTGGTATGCCAGCCAGACTGGGCTCGTGGCCCGCCCGGCTGGCTCATCCTATGGCAGGCGGGCGACCAGTTCAGTAGAGGCTTGCAGTGCCCAGTTGAACACCGGAGTCGCCAGGAAGCCCAACACCAACACGATCGCGCCTGAAATGAACATGGCCGTCCGGTAGCTGAGTGCCACGGGCACCGGTGACATGTCGTCGTTCGGGTCTACGAACATGACCTTGATGACGGTCAGGTAGTAGTACAGCGCCACAATCGCGTTGAGCACGCCCACCACCGCCAGCCACGTGAAGCCTGCATCCACCGCGGCGGCAAACAGGAAGAACTTGCCGAAGAATCCGGCAGCGGGTGGAATGCCCGCCAGCGACAGCAGCGCGATCACCAGGGCAATGGCCATATAGGGCGACCGCCACCCCAGGCTGGCATAATCCGCGATCTCGTCGCTGCCGATCTGGTTGTTCACCGCGATCACCACAGAGAAGGCCAGCAGGTTAGTCAGCACGTACATGAACATGTAGAAGCCGACCGCTGCCACACCGAAGGGCGACTGTGTCATGGCGACCACACCGATCAGGGCGTAGCCCGCCTGCGCCACGGAGCTGTAGGCCAACATCCGCTTGATGTTGTGCTGCACGAGCGCCAGCACGTTGCCGACCGTCATGGTCAGCGCGGCGATCACAGCGAGCAGCAGCGTCCAGTAGAACTCAGCCTCCGGTGGCCAGACAACCGTGAAGAAGCGGATCAACAGCGCAAAGCTCGCCGCTTTGCTGGCCGTGCTCACAAAGGCAGTGACCGGAGTCGGCGCGCCCTCGTATACGTCCGGAGTCCAGAAGTGGAAGGGCACTGCCGAGATTTTGAAGCCGAACCCAACAAGGATCAACAGCAGGGCGACGATGACATTGAACTGGCCCGCTGCCCCGCTGATCATCAGATTGCCAAGCGGATCGGCGAGCGCGTACATGTTCGTCGTGCCGGAAAAGCCGTACAGCAGGCTCAGGCCGTAGAGCGTCAGGCCGGAGGTGAAGGCACCAAACAGATAGTACTTGATGCCTGCTTCCGTGCTTTGGCGATTAGTTCGCAGGAAACCGGCCAGTACGTACAAGCTGATGGAGGCGGTCTCCAACGCGAGGAAGACCATCATCAGGTCACCGGCACCGGCCATCAGCGTCAGCCCGAGGGTGGCCGCGACCA
>JAADYX010000374.1 GCA_010092885.1 Chloroflexota bacterium
GCTGGCCAACCACCGCGCCTTCCTAGCAGAAGGGCACATCCCGGCGGAGAATCTGGCGCGTATTGAGGCGATCAAGGCCGGGGATTTCCCCCTCGATGAGGGCGAGGTCGCCGACCTGCGCGAGAATCTGGCCGAACAGATCCTCGCCCTGCGTGACCTGGAAGCTGAGGCGGTCGGCAGCCTGCAGGCAGCCATGGACTGACTCAGCCGATACGGGTGCCGTTCTCAACCGGGAAGGTCGGGGCGAGCAGCACGACCTGATGCTGCTCGCTGACGGCCCCCAACACCAACACCTCCGACTTGACGCCCGCGATCCGCTTGGGCGGGAAGTTGACCACCGCCACGATCTGCATGCCGACCAGATCGCTGGCGGTGTAGTTATCCGTTATCTGCGCGGAGCTGGTCTTGATGCCCAGGTCGCCGAAATCGATGGTCAGGATGTAGGCGGGTTTGCGCGCCTCCGTGTTGGGCTCCGCCGCGGTGATCGTGCCCGTGCGGATATCGACTGCCATAAACTCGTCAAAAGTGATGGCCATAGGTCCTCCTCGCTGGAATGTAAGATGCTCACCGGGTATGCTCATCTGGGATTTGGTGCCATTGCAGAAAAGCAAGCGGGAGCGATCATGACGACACCATCATCAAAGGGTTGTCTGCGTAAGGCCATCATCGGATTGGCCCTACTGGTGCTGCTCGGCGGTGTGGCGGGCGGCCTGTGGTACATCAACTATGACCGCGGCAGCGCCCAACCCACCGCTGACGCCCTCGCCGCGCTGGAACCGGACGCCGACCTCGCTGTGCGCCGCACGCCCTGGATCGTCTTTGAGCCGCAGGACACCGCCCCCACCACCGGGCTGATCTTCTACCCCGGTGGCCGCGTCGATCCCCGCGCGTATGCGGTTCCGCTGCGTGGGGTCGCCGAGCAGGGCTATCTGGTCGTGATTGTGCCCATGCCGCTGGACCTAGCATATCTGGGCAGCGACCGTGCCGCCAACGTGATGGAGGCCTACCCGGATATCGACCGGTGGGTGATGAGCGGCCACTCGCTGGGGGCGGGGGCCGCGGCTTACTTCACCGCGGAGAACATGGATCAGGTGGATGGTGTGGTGTTGTGGGCGGGCTATCCACCGCGTGACAATCCCCTGCTGGACTTTGACGGCCCCATCAGCGTGATCACAGCATCCAACGACCGGCTGGTGCGCCCGCGCCCCATTGAGTGGGCCAGCCAGCGCCTGCCCGCTGACACCTTCTACCTGACGATTGACGGCGGCAACCACGCCGGGTTCGCCAATTACGCGGTCGAACCGGGCGGGCGTGACGGCATCGCCACCATCAGCGTGGAAGCGCAGCAGATGCAGCTGATCGAGGCCACCCTATCCCTGCTTGACCAGGTGACCCTGCAAACCGTACAGGCCGATTGAGATGACGTTTCACTGCGATTTTCGCGTCCGCTATTACGAGTGCGATGCCTACGGGCACGCCAACAACGCCACCTACGCGCGCTACTTTCAGGAGGCGGCGTTTGATGCCTCCGCCGCGCTGGGCTACACACTGGACTGGTATGAGGAGCACGGCTATGTGTGGCTGGTGCGCGATACGCGCATCCGCTACCACCGGCCCGCGGCCTACGGCCAAACCCTGACCGCCTCCACCTGGGTGGATGGCTTCAGCCGGGTGCGCTCCGAACGCCGCTACGAACTGCACCGCGACGACGCCCTGGTCGCCGATGGGTTGAGCGAGTGGGCCTTCCTTGAGCGCGACACGCTGCGCCCAACAGCCATTCCCGAGGAGGTTCACTGTGACTTCCTGCCGCCGGGCAAAGCGAACCACATGGAGCGCAGCCGCTTCCCCAAGCAGCCGCCGCTGCCCGCCGAACCGGTGATTGTTCACCGGCGGGTGGAGTGGGCCGACGTTGACCCGATGGGCCATGCCAACAACGCCGTTTACTTCACCTACACGGAAGAGGCCGCGGTGCAGGCAGTGGCGCACTTCGGCTACCCGATGTACGAGCTGATCGAGCAGGGCATCGCGTTCTTCGCGATGGAGAAGCGCATCGCCTACGACCAACCCGCCCTGCCCGGTGACCTGCTGCGCATCACCACCTACCTTTCCGACTACAAGCGCGTCGGCGGGACTCGGCACTTCCTGCTTGAGCGCGAGTCCGATGGCGCACGCATCGCGCGGGCGTACACCCGCTGGGCGGTGGTCAACCCACAGACGGGCAAGCCCCGGCGGTTGGACCCAGCCATCGAAGCGGATGTGCAGGAGCATATCAGCCATGGGTAAAGGCCTGGATTTTCTCCAGCCGGATGTCGGCCCGGACGAGGACGATATCGTCTCGCCGCTGCAGGGCAAGTCTATCCCGACGGCGTTGACCATCATTGGGGTGGCCATCGCGATCCCGGGCGGCCTGTACGTGCTGTTAGCCCTGATCGCCGCGCCGCTGTTCATCCGGGGCTTCATCAGGCAGGCAGAGCGCGCTCTGGCGAACGACGATCACCGCCGGGCGCTGGAACTGGCCAATCTGGCGGTGCGGCTGCGGGGCCGCTCAGCAACGGCCCGGGCCCAACGCGCGCTGGTCTATCTGGCGATGGGCCGCCACGAGGACGCACTCGCCGACGCGCAGGCCGCCCTTGAACGCCGCCCCCACCTGCCCCGCGCCCGCTATGTGCGCGCCGTCATCCGTGACCGGGAAGGCGATCAGACCGGGGCGCTGGCCGACTACACCGACTATCTGCAACGCACACGGGAGGAGGAGGGTCCGCGCTTTGAACATGCCACCCAACGCGCCGCCGAACTCCGCTCCCCTTAAGGTGGTGCTGCGGCTGGCCGCCGCGGCAGTGGGTCTGCTTGGGGTGAGCATCCTGGGCCTGATGGGCTACTATCAGCTTAACGCGGATGCCATCGACT
Organism: Chloroflexota bacterium; assembly: GCA_010092885.1. GTDB lineage: Bacteria > Chloroflexota > Anaerolineae > Aggregatilineales > UBA3940 > TC-195. The sequence continues at coordinate 2,908 of JAADYX010000374.1, forward strand.
CCGAACTGTATCTGAGCCGCGGCACATGGAACTTCCATCGCGGCGATTATGCCCAGGCCATTGAGGCCCTCGATCAGGCGGTGGCCCTGAATCCGGCCAACGCACCGGCCTATCTGATCCGTGGGGATACCCATCTACAGTTGGGGGAGTTCCGGGCAGCCGCCGCCGACTACACAACGCTGATCGATGCGGGCCTGGTGCATGAGGATATCTACACCGGGCGCGGTCAGGCCCGGCTGGAACTTGGCGAGAGCGCCGCCGCCGTGGCCGATTTCACGGAGGCGCTGGCACTCAACCCCTATTTCGCCCCGGCCTACTACGGACGGGCACTGGCCTACGAGCAGGCCGGCGATGCCGAATCGGCACGCGGCGACTACGCCGCCTTTCTGGAACTGTACTTTGTCAATGACGAACGCCGGGCCGATGCACGGGTCCGGCTCAATCTGCTGGAGGGCAGGTGATGACCATCAATACCCGCTGGTTGGACGACCACTATCGCATTCTGCATATCAGTTTTGAAGACGGCTGGACGGTGGAGGACCTGCTGGCCAAATCCGCCGACCTGACAGCCTACCTCGATACCCTGGAGGCATCCGCCGGGCTGCTCCTCGACCACGCCGCAGGTGACTACGCCCCCCTCAACCTGATGACGGCCCTCACGCCGCTGGGCCGGTCGGGCTGGCTGGCCAATCCACACATACGGGCTGTGGCTGCCATCGCACCGACCGGCAAACTGAAGATCTTCTACGACTCGATGACCACCATGTTCCCACGGTTGATCATCGCCCGGGATTTTGATTCGGCCTATATCCAGGTGCGCGAACTGCTCTAGCAGCGCCCCTCACGCATCCTGAATAACTGAATGGATCTCCAGCACGGGCATGCCGCGATAGGCCTCCTCTGGGAGTGTGCCGGACTGCGCATGCCCGTGCCGGAATTCTTCGGACTCGGTCCATGCGGTGAAGGCCTCGTGGCTCTCCCACGTGGTCATCACAACATAAGGATGTTCGGGGTCGCTGGGGCGCAACAGTCTAAACGATATAAAGCCTTCCCTCTGTTCGACCATGGCGGCCCGGTTGGCGAAGCGCTCTTCAAAGGCTTCGGCGTATTCAGGCTTCACGGAAATACGGTTGCTCACAACGATCATGCTAGCTCCTTGATCAGTGTATCTATGGTGTCTTTCAGGTCGAGGCCCTCGCCGTGATAGTAGGCCTCGTCGTAGCCGGGCAGTTCGCGCAGCTGGGCCAGCGCTTCGTCAATACCTACCAGCTCGTTAGCGTGCGTCAGCGGATGGCTGCGGGCCAGTGCCAGCAGTTCAACGCCGCGCGGCCCGCCTACCTGCCGTCCCGCCTCGATGATCAGCGGCAGGGCGGCCGGTGGATAGGCACTCTCCTGGATGACCCGCAGGCCATCGACCAGATGGGTACGCGCGGCGCTGGCATCGCCCATCGCCCGCTTGATGCGGCTCATCAGGCTGCACACCTCCGTCATCCCGTTAATGCGGTCACCCTCTTTGTAGAGGGCCAGGCTGTTGGCGGCATAGGTTTCGGCAGCAGCGAAGTCCCCTTCTTCCAGCGCCACCAGCGCCAGATAGCGCTCCGCGAAGGCAATGCGCGAGACATCGTTGAGCTGGCGGCCGATGGTCAGGCCGCGGGCCAGCACATCGCGTGCTTCTTCCAGATCGCCGCGCATATACGCCAGCGCGCCCTGATTGTTGAGCGCAAAGGCGATCATCGTCTGCACACCGGCATCGGTGGCCCGGTTGAGGCTCTCATTGAACAGTGCCTCAGCCCGGTCGTAGTCGCCGTTTTCAAAGGCGAGGGTGCCCATGTTGTTGAGAGTCGCCGCGATGTTGCGCGGTTCGCCGATAGCACGCCGGATGGCCAGGGCCCGGTCGTAGTGCTGCTCGGCGCGTTCATCGCGGCTGCCCGCATGGCTGGCATACAGCGTGCCCAGCAGATTGTACACATCGGCCTCGCCGCGCCGGTCGCCGATCTCCTGGTAGATGGTCAGCGCCTGCTGCGCGGCACCGATGGAGGCTTCCAGCTCGCCACGGGTCCACTGAATGCGGGCGATATTCGTCATGGAAAAGGCGCGCCCGCGCGGATTGCGGCTGGCGACGAACAGCCGGTTCGACTCGCGGTAGAGGTCAAGGGCGCGGTCGTAGTTGCCCAGGGCCTGCTCGGCCTCGCCGAGGTTGTTGGCCGAGTAGGCCAACCCACCCTCGTAGCCGAGGCGTTTCCCCTCGTTGTAGGCCTTCTCCGTCTCGTCACGGGCGGCCGCGTAGTCACCCATCACGTAGTAGATATAGCCGAGATTCGCCTGGGCACTCAGGGAGAAGACGTCATCGTTGACCTCTTCGAGCAGGGTGATGGCCCGCAGATTGGCATCGCGGGCCGGTTCGTACTCGCTTTGCAGCATCAGACCGTAGCTGTGCCAGAGCAGTGCCACACCGAGCGCGCGTTTTTCACCCAGTCCTTCGAGGAGCTCGATTGCTGCGGTCGTGATAGGATGCGCCTCATCCACGCGGCCCAGCCGGTGCAGATAACGTCCCTGTTCCACCAGGGACCGGGCGTGCACCAGCTGATCGTAACCGGCGAAGGCCTCCGCCAGATCGGCAAACAGCTTTTCGCCTTCCATAAACCGGCTGCGCGTCTCGAAGAAGATGGTCAGCGCATCGAAGCCTGGCAGCAGCAGATCGGCCTGCCGGGTGCGCGCGGTGTGTTCCACCGCGGCACGGATGTTCTCGAATTCCTCCTCAACCCGATCGAAGACATCCGGCCTGGTGAACAGCAGCTTGCCGATATCCAGCAGGTCGAGGTAGTGCGCGGCATGCCGGTCACGGATGCGCCGTGCCATGTCCGGATCGCTGTCGAATTCGCGCTCGGCGTACTGGCGCAGCACCTCATGGATGCGGTAGCGGCCCATCGGATCGCGCCGCAGCAGGGACCGGTCCACCAGTTCGCGCAGGTCCAGCAGGGAGACATCGGTTATAGCGCGCGCGCCCTTGCGATCAAACCCGCCGCGGAAGATCGCCAGGCAGGCAAAGGCCGTACGCTGCTCGTCGGAAAGCAGATTCCAGGAATAATCGAAAGCAGCGCGCATGCTGCGCTGGCGGGCGGGCAGATCGCGCGCCTGCGACTCCAGAAAGTCGACGTTCCCAGCCAGCTCTTCTGCGATCTCTGCCGGGCTCAACATCCGCAGCCAGGCGGCAGCCAGTTCAATGCCCAGCGGCAGACCATCCACCAGGCGGGTGATCTCGGCGGCGGCATCGCGGTCAGCAGCTTTGAGTTCAAAGCCGGGCTGGGCCCGCTGCGCAAACGTGACAAACATCTGCACCGCCTCGGACTCTTCCAGCGGTGAGTCCCCAGCCGGGCCGCTGAGCCCGCGCACCTCGTACAGGCACTCGCTGGCAAGGTTCAGCCGGACGCGCGATGTGGTGATGATCATGGTGTTGGGCGCCGCATTGAGGATCTCTTCGGTGAGGGGTGCTGACTCCAACAGATGCTCGTAATTGTCGAGGATCAGCAGCATACGGCGTGCACTCAGGTATGCCAGCAGTTCCTCTTTGGGATCGCCGCCGCTGAACTGAAAGCCGACCGCCTCCGCCAGGGCAGCCGGCACGCCTTCTGTCATGGTGATGGGAGCGAGTTCCAGCAGAACGATGCCATCGGCAAAAGCACCGGTCTGCTCGGCAAAACGGCTGCCGACTTCTAAAGCGAGGCGCGTCTTGCCCACGCCCCCCGGGCCGGTCAGTGTTACCAGGCGGCAGTTCCCGGCCCCCAGCATTTCGGTGAGCTCGGCGATCTCCCGGGTGCGCCCCACAAAGGGAGTCGTCTGGTTGGGCAGATTGTGGCGCGCGGGTGTAGGTGCCGTGGTTGACGTGGCAAAAGGCGAGGTAGATGTCGTCGAGCGTGCTGTGCGGTCCCCCTTGAGCAGGGCCTCCAGATCCGCGCCGACCAGCCGCACCGAAGGGATCCGGGCGTCCCGGTTTTTGGCCAGCATACGGTCGACCAGGTCGGCCAGATCCTCGGGGATCTCCGGGCGCAGGCTCAACAGACTCGGTACGGGTTCGTTGAGAATCGCGGAGAGGGTCGAGGCCGGGTTGGGCTGGTCAAACGGCCGCCGGCCCGTCAGCATCTCAAACAGGATGACGCCAAACGACCAGATATCCGCGCGCTCGTCCAGGGTGAGGCCTTTAGCCGCCTCCGGGCTGATATAGGCGTAGGTCCCAACCAGCGACCCGGCGGCGGTCAGGGTGGCGTCATGCACGAAGTGCGCCACGCCAAAATCGGAGAGGCGCGGGGTGCCATCCTCAGCGAGCAGCACATTGGCCGGTTTAAGGTCCCGGTGGATGATGCCCAGCCGGTGCGCGCGGGTCAGCGCGTCAGCCAGATCGAGCGCGATGGTCAGCGCCTCTTCGACCGGCAGCGGGCCCCTCTCATCGATGAGCGCACGCAGGTCGCCACCGCTGACGTACTCCATGATCAGATAGTGGTCTTCGTCCTGTTCCACAGCGTCGATAATCGCGACGATGTTGGGGTGGTTGAGCACCCGCAGGGCCTCGCCCTCTCGCCGGAAACGCTCCAGTGCGTCAGGGTCGGCGAGCATGCGCTTCAACCGCTTGATCGCGACTGGCCTGCCCTCCTGATCTTCACCCTGGAATACGTCACCCATCGCGCCAGCACCCAGCAGCGTACCGAGCACATAGCGCTCTGCAAGCAGATCTGCCATCAGTCATCCCTTTCTACAGTACCCTTGTATTGTCGCAAAATGGGGCGGCTCGTACCACCATTCCACCATATAGGAGACAACTACTACCAGCACCATCCGGAAAACTGTCATATAATGAGAAAGATCACACACCACACCATCAAGGAGTATCATTCATGTTCTTTCGCACTTGGCGGACTGTGCTGGCGGCTTTGGCTGCCGTGCTGCTTGCAGCAGGTGCCTTCGGCACTGCGCATGCCGCGTCCACATTCAACGTCAACCTGACCTTCGACGTCGCGGATGCCAACCCGGGCGACGGCTCCTGCGATATTGACCTGGTAACACCCGGCGAACAGTGCACTCTGCGTGCAGCCGTCAACGAGGCCAACCTCGACCCCGGCTCCACCATCAACATCCCGGCGGGCACGTACATCCTGACCATCCCTGGCCCGGACGATATGGCCTTTCAGGATGACCTGGACCTGCTGGCGGATATGACTTTCAATGGTGCAGGCCGCGCCAACACCGTCATCACAGCTTTACCTGTCGGCGATGCGGTCTTCACGCTGTTGGGCAATCAGGAAAACGGCCCGATTGATGTCACCATCAACGATCTGACGGTTACCACGGAGAGTGGATGCTGTGCAGCTGTGGAGAACTTCCACTCAACTCTGACCGTCAACCGCAGCACCCTCAGCGGTTCGAAGGGGGACAACCGGGGTGGTGCCCTGTTCGTGTTCCAAGGCACAGTCTCGATGTCCAACAGTGATATCCGTGACAGCTTTGCCCCCGAGGGCGGCGGCGGCATCTACACGATAGAGAGTGAAGTCTACCTGGACTACGTCACCATCTCCGACGCACAGACCAGTGAAGGCGGCTTGGGCGGCGGTATCCTGGCGGAATCGTCATTCGTCCAGATGAGGTACACCGAGATCGATACGGGCTTTGCTGAGGCCGGTGGCGCTGTCTCCCTGCGGGAAAACAGCCAGATGGTCGTCATTGACAGCGCGATCACCAACAACCGCGCCTTCAGCGGCGGCGGCTTCAACGTGAGCAACTCCAACCTGTTCATATTTGCCTCGACAATCGCCTATAACATCTCGGATGGCAACGGCGGCGGTCTGTCAGCTGGTGGCAATTCCGCTGTCCGGATCGAAGACTCCACGTTCTCGCAGAATACAGCCTTCAGCAACGGCAGCGGTGGCGGCATGCTCATCGCGGACCAGGGCACATCTGCCAGCGTGGTACGCTCCACGTTTGCCTTCAACCAGGCCTTCGGGCTGGGCGGCGGCATCTTCAATGGCAACGGCACGGTTGAGGTCAACAGCTCGATCATCGCACGCAATACAGCCCCCACCGGCCCGGACTGCCAGGGCACGTTCACCAGCCTGAACTACAACCTGATCGGCAACAACGGCAACTGCTTCGGGTTTGGCGCACCGAACGATATCGTTGGCACCCCCAACACACCCATCGACCCGGCACTGCTGCCTCTGATGGACTACGGCGGCCCCACGCTGACACACCTGCCCGTACCGGAGTTCAGCCCGGCCATCGGCAACGGTAACCCCGCATTCTGCGGTGTGGATAACGCCGTGGTAGACCAGCGCGGCCAGCTGCGCGTCTCGTGTGATATCGGCGCAGTGGAAGGCGGTGCCAGCAACGCCATCCCGAACTTCGAATTCGACCAGGATTTAGACGAGAACGGCGTCCCGGACAACTGGTCCACAATCAACCTCGGCTCTGATGATCACCGCCTGTGTAGAAAACAGTGCTAGCATAAAAAATAAAAAAAAA
>JAADYX010000375.1 GCA_010092885.1 Chloroflexota bacterium
CCGGTTCGGATTGGCTCCACACCGTGTAGCGCTCCGGGAGCAGGGTGCGCACCAGCACTACGAAGATGCGCCCCGGCAGCCGGAAAGGATGGCGGGTTTTGCCCACATCATGCAGCAGCGCCGCCGTCAGCAGATCGGGGTGCGTATGGCCCGCCTCTCGCAGGCGCTGCATCACGCGCAGACTGTGCAGTTGATCGGTGCGTGGCATCCGCTCGAAGAGGGCTAACAGCGCCGGGGAGAGGACCTCAGCGGCCTGCTCCCAGTCGATGGGGCGCAGCAGCGCCGTGACGTTCATCCATGTTTGCCATGCCCGGTAAGCCATCAGAACAGAGGCGTGGTCAGCAGCTGGAGCAGAAAGACGCTCGGTTCCAGAATGATCCAGCCAAGCGGGTCGATACCGATGTTGATCCACGACAGCGCGAGCAGCGCCACACCAACGATCAGGGTGGTCTGCCGCTGGCTCTCCCACCAGACAGCCTGCCGGGCGGGCAGCGCAGCGAGCACGATGGTCCAGCCATCCAGCGGCCAGAAGGGCAGCAGGTTGAAGATGAACAGGATGATGTTCAGCCAGATCATCTGTGTGAACAGCGAGTTCACGCTGGGGATGAAGTCACTGGCTGGGAAGAAGGCAGGTTCCAGCACCCCCAGCCAAAACGGAATGGCGAACACCATCGCCAGCAGCAGGTTGGAAACCGGCCCCGCCAGCACCGCCCAGAAATACCCCCACCGTGGATTGCGCATCCGGCTCGGGTTGACCGGGGCGCTGCCCAAAATGCCGATCCCGATCAGCACGCCAATAAGGAACCCCGGCCAGTAGATGTTGGCCGTGGGGTTGAGCGTCATGCGGCCCTGTTCTTTGGCGGTCGGGTCACCCATCCGGTAGGCGATATACGCGTGTGCAAATTCGTGAATGGTCATCCCGACCAACAGCACTATCGCCCGCTCAATCAGAACGGAAGGAGTTAAACTGAGCAAAACGCATTCCTCTCCGGCAGTTTAGCCGATTATAGCGGGGCCGCAGCGATCCTCACATGCGCTCCGGCTGGGGTGTTTCCTGGCGTTCCTCAGGCATCAACGGGGTGACAGCCGGCAGCTTGGCGGTATCCGTCCAGTTGAGGATCAGGCGCACCTTGCGGTCGAAGAAGACGTAATCATACGCCCACCCCAACATCACGATCAGGCGGTTGCGAAAGCCCACCAGGTAGAAGATGTGCAGCAGCAGCCACAGCAGCCAGGCGATGACGCCCGTCACCTTGATGCCGAACGTATTCGCGACGGCGGTGCCCCGCCCGATGACGGCCATCCAGCCGCGGTCAAAGTAGTGGAACGGCTCCGGCTCCTCGCCCGCCTCGATCCGCTTGATGGCCCGCGCCGCGTACTTGCCCATCTGGATTGCCGTTGGCGCGATGCCTGGCAGCGGCTTGCCATCCTGCTCCTTGTAGGTGATATCGCCCACGATGAACACGTCCGGATGGTCATCAAGCGAGAGGTAGTCGTTCACCGCGATCCGCCCCCCACGCGCCTTGGGTGCATCGATCTTGTCCGCCAGCGGCGAGGCCTTCACGCCTGCGGCCCACAGCAGCGTCCGCCCTTGGATGACGGTCCCATCCTTCAGGGTGATGGAGCGCGGTGTGGCATCAACCACAAGCTGGCCCAGGCGTACATCCACCCCCATCTTTTCCAAACGGACCCGGGCGTACTCGGCGAGGTTTTTCGGGGTGCCGGGCAGCAGCTGGTCCATGCCCTCAACCAGCATAATGCTCGACTCCTTGCCCGCGTCGTACTCCGGATAGTCCCGCTCGATCACCGTGTTGATCAGCTCGGAGAGCGCCCCAGCGAACTCAATGCCCGTTGGCCCGCCGCCCACGATCACAAAGGAGAGCCACGCTTTGCGCTCCTCCACATCGTCGGTTTGGGCGGCGCGTTCAAAGCACCGCATGATGTGGTTGCGCAGCGCGACCGCATCGTCGAGGTCCTTCAGCCGGAAGGCATGCGTCTCGATGGCCTTGTTGCCGAAGAAATTGGTCCGCGCACCCGCCGCCAGGATCAGGTAGTCATAGCTGACGGGCTCAGTCGTGGTGATAAGGCGCTTGTTGTCCAGGTCGATGTCAATGACTTCTGTGAGCATAAAGTTGATATGGTCGCCCAGCCGCCGCACAAAATTGCGGGCTGGGTAGGCAATCGACTCCTGCTCCAGGCTGGCTGTGGCGACCTGGTACAAAAGCGGTTGGAACAGATGGTAGTTTTGCCGGTCGATGAGCAGCACATCCAGATCCGCACGGCGCAGTTCGCGTGCCGCGTTGATCCCCGCAAAACCGGCCCCAACGATGACGACTCGCTTCTTCATGGTGGTGTCCCCTCCCTGAACGATATGTGAGAGTGTACACAAACGACCGGTGGCATTTCTACGGTCCGCGTGAACATATGTGAAAATAACACAATAGACTGTACACACGTCTCTGTTATGTGTATACTGTTCAGTAATGTACATACGTGAATGCACCGGTATAAGGCCGGGCAGGAGCCAGGAGACGTGTTAGAGGGTTCGTTACTTTACGCCCCGGTTGGTCCAGCAGGCGCGGATGCGTCGGGATCGATCGCGGGCTTGCTGGTTTATATCGCCGTGGCGCTGGGCTTTTCGTTCCTCTGCTCCGTGCTGGAAGCGGTGCTGCTCTCCGCATCACCCTCGGCGATTGAAGTCGCGGCACAGCAGGGCAAGAAAGCTGGTCTGCTGATGCGCCGCCACAAAGAAGAGGTCGAAAAGCCTATCTCGGCCATCCTGACCTTAAACACCATCGCACATACCATCGGTGCTGCGGGCGCGGGTGCCCAGGCGGCTGCCGTGTTTGGTAACCAGTGGCTGGGCCTGATCTCGGCTGGCCTGACCTTTTTGATTCTTTTTTTCTCCGAGATCATCCCGAAGACCATCGGTGCCGTCTACTGGAAGCAGTTGATAGGCCCCGCCGCCTTTCTGATCCACTGGATGGTGATCGTTTTCTATCCGGTGGTGTGGGCCGGGCAGCAGGTCACCCGCCTACTCAATCCCCACGAGGGCGGCCCGACCGTCACCCGCTCGGAGATCGCGGCGATGGCGAGCATCGGCGCGGGCGAGGGCGCATTGGAAGAGACCGAACACACCATCTTCCGCAACCTGCTGCGTCTCAACGGCATCCGCGTGAAGGATATCATGACGCCGCGCACCGTGCTCTTTGCCCTCCCGGAGCGGATGACCGTCCGCGAGGTGCTGCAAGAGCACGACAGCCTGCCCTACTCGCGCATCCCGGTCTACGCCGACTCGGTGGACTCGATCACGGGCTTCGTGCTGCGCCATGATGTGCTCAAGCACGGCTCGAACGGTAAAGACAACCGGCCGCTCGACCAGCTCAAGCGGCCCATCCAACAGATCCCCGAGCTGATCACGGCGGCCCGCGCGCTCGACGAGTTCATCCAGCAGGGCGAGCATATCTTCCTCGTATTTGATGAGTACGGGGGCACCGAGGGCATCATCACGCTGGAAGACACCATCGAGGCCCTGTTGGGCAGCGAGATCACCGACGAATCCGACGTGGTGGCCGACCTGCGCAAAATGGCCCTCGACCTGCACGCCGACCGCCAGAACGGTACCAGCGCGGTCAGCGCGCCTGCAACCACCTGATCCAACAGACATCAAAAAGCCCGCCAGCACGGCGGGCTTTTCCGATATAATGGTGGTGCACACCACACACCACACACTCGCAGGAGCAGTCATGTCCCTCAAAGGGTGGATTCTCTACAACAATGAATATGAGAGCCTGAGAAACGAAGCCTACGAAACCCAGCGCCTGGTAGAAAGCGCGCAGGAGTTGGGCATGGATGTGCGGGCCGTCAAGCCAGAGCAGATCGATATCATCGTCACCATGGGCGGGCGTAAATCCATCCTGGTGGAAGGCGAATACCACCATCTGCCCGACTTTCTGCTCCCGCGCATGGGCTCAGCCACCACGTACTATGCTCTGGCCGTCATCCGCCATATGGAGCGCCTCGGTGTGAGGGTGTTTAACAGCTCCCAATCCGTGGAGATGGTCAAAGACAAGATGTACACACAGCAGATGCTGGCCCTTAACAACCTGCCGGTGCCGCGCACCATGCTCGTCAAGTTCCCGATTGACACGGACTTTGTCGAAAAGCAGCTGGGCTTCCCCGTAGTGGTCAAGACGATCTCCGGCACGCAGGGCGTCGGGGTCTTCCTCTCGGAGAACAAAGACAAATTCTCGGACCTGATGGAGCTGATGAGCGCCATGCGCAGCACGGCGACCATCCTGCTCCAGGAGTTCATCACGGACAGCCACGGGCGTGATCTGCGTGTGCTGGTCGTGGGCGGGCGGCCCGTGGCCTGTATGCAGCGCTGCTCCACCGATGGCAACTTCAAGAGCAACCTCTCGCGCGGCGGGGAGGCCAAACCCTACGAGATGACGCCGGAGATCGAGTGGCTGGCCACGGAAACCGCCCGCGTGCTGGACCTCGATATCGCCGGTATCGACCTGCTGTTCGACGGCGAACACTTCAAGATCTGTGAGGCCAACTCCTCGCCGGGCTTCAAGGGCATGGAGCATTACGTCGGGGTGGATATCCCCCGTGAGATCTACCGCTTTATCCAAATCCGCCTGGGGAACTTCGGGTGACGATGCACATCGGCTTTCTGGTCAGCGCTGTTGAAACGGAACGACCCAAAAACACCACCATCCGGCTTGCCATGCAGGCCTCCAACCTCGGCCATACCGTCTGGCTGATCGGTCTGGGTGATGTCACCCGCACGACCGGCGGCAGCCTGCTGGCCCGTGCCCACGGCGCGCCACCGCGCACCTACCGTGACAGCGGCGTGTTCCTGGAGGCACTGCGCGGCCGCTCCGCGATCATTCAGACCATCGCCGTTGACCAGCTGGATGTGCTCATGCTGCGCAGCAATCCGGCCGATGATGCGCGCAACCAACCCTGGGCTCAGATGATGGGCATCATGTTTGGGCGGCTGGCAGCCGAAAAAGGTGTGCTGGTGCTCAACAACCCCGATGGCCTCTCCCATGCAATGAACAAGGTCTACCTGGAGTCCTTCCCGGAGGAAGTCCGCCCCCGCACCCTGATCACCCGGGACCGGCAGGCGATCAAGCAGTTCGCCAAACAGGAGGCCGCCCCGATCATCCTCAAGCCGCTGTCCGGCTATGGCGGCCAGAACGTGTTCATCGTGCAGCCGGGCGAACAGGCCAACATCAATCAGATGGTGGAAGCCATCAGCCGCGACGGCTACGTGATCGCGCAGGAGTACCTGCCGGAGGCCGCCCATGGCGATGTGCGCCTGTTCGTGCTGGATGGCCAGCCGCTGTGCGTCAAAGGCCATTACGCGGCCTTCCAACGCATACGCCCGGAGGATGACATCCGCAACAATGTACGCGCAGGCGGCCGCATCGAAAAGGCGGAGATCACCGCTGCCATGCTCCACACCGTCGACCTGATGCGCCCACGGCTGGAAGCAGATGGCATGTTCCTGGTCGGCGTGGATTTCGCCGGGAGCAAAGTCCTGGAGATCAATGTGTTCTCGCCGGGGGGGCTGGGCAGCGCCAAACAGGTGGAGGGTGTCAGCTTTACCAAGACCGTTATTACACGGATGGCCAAACGCCTGGCAAACCACCGCACCTGACCAACCGAAAGGACCCACACCATGGAATACGTCAACCTCGGCAGCACCGGGCTGAAGGTCTCGCGCATCTGCCTGGGCATGATGACCTACGGCACGCCCGCCTGGCGTGATTGGGTGCTCGATGAGGGTGCGAGCCGCCCCTTTGTGGCTCGCGCGCTTGATCTGGGCATCAACTTCTTCGATACAGCCAATATGTACTCGCAGGGCGTCAGTGAGGAAGTCACCGGGCGTGCCCTGCGCGATATGGCCGCCCGTGACGAGATCGTCGTCGCGACGAAGGTCTACTTCCCAACCGGGGAAAAGCCCAACCAGCGCGGCTTGAGCCGCAAGCACATCCTCACACAGATCGACAACTCGCTGCGACGGCTGGGCATGGACTACGTCGACCTGTACCAGATCCACCGCTGGGACTATGAGACGCCAATCGAGGAGACGATGGAGGCCCTGCACGATGTAGTCAAGGCGGGCAAGGCACGCTACATCGGCGCGTCGAGCATGTACGCGTGGCAGTTCGCCAAAGCGCAGCACGTCGCTGAGAGAAACGGCTGGACGCAGTTCGTCTCCATGCAGAACCACTACAACCTGATCTACCGTGAGGAAGAGCGCGAGATGATCCCACAGTGCCTCGATATGGGCGTGGGCCTCATCCCGTGGAGCCCGTTGGCGCGCGGCTTTTTGGCAGGCAACCGCACCCGTGACAAAGGCGGCGAGACGGCCCGCGCGCAGTCCGATCAGTTTGCGCACCGCATGTATTTCCGCGACAATGATTTTGACATTCTGGAGCGCGTCGAGCAGAGCGCCGCTGACCACGGCAAAACACCCGCCCAGATCGCCCTGGCCTGGATGCTGCACAAGCCCGGCATCACCAGCCCGATCATCGGGGCCAGCAAGATGCCCCATCTCGAACAGGCGGTGGAAGCAGTCGACATCAGCCTGAGCGCTGACGAAATGACCGCTCTGGAAGACCTCTACACCCCGCGCCCTATTCTGGGCCACCAGTAACGCAGAAAGGATCCACACCATGAAACTTGTCGCAATCTACAGCCAGCCGGAAGACCCCGAGGCCTTTGATAAAGCCTACTTCGATACGCACCTGCCGCTCATTGAAAAAGTGCCCGGCCTGCAAAAGACGGTGATCACCCGCTTTGACCGCACGTTTGCCGGGCCTGAGCTCTACCTGATGGCGGAGATGTACTTCGCTGACAAGGACGCGCTGAAGGCCGCCATGACCTCCCCGGAGATGGTCGCCGCTGGGGAGAACCTTGACAGCTTTGCCCAGGGCATGTACTCGCTGCTGCGCGCCCCCTCTGAAGAAGAGAAATAATGCCGGAGAATATCCTTCTGAGCCAGCCGGAGGCGGGCGTTGGGCTGCTCCAGCTCAACCGCCCCCGGCAGCTCAACGCGCTCAACCAGGCCACCTTCGATGAGATCATCGCCGCGCTGACGGCCTGGCGGCACGACGACGAGGTCCGGGCAGTTGTGATCACCGGCAGCGAGCGCGCCTTCGCGGCGGGGGCGGACATCACTGAGATGCAGGGCCTGACCGCCGTCCAGGCG
>JAADYX010000376.1 GCA_010092885.1 Chloroflexota bacterium
GCCGGGCAGGTGTGCATCAACTATGAGCGCATCTACGTGCACCAGGCCATCTACGCTGACTTCATGGCAGCGGTGCGCGAGCGCATACAGGCGATCCGCCTGGGTGCCGGTGACGGCTTTGACACGGACATGCGCGCCCTGATCAATCCGGCGCACCACCAGCGCGTGCAGGATCACATCGCGGATGCGCTGGAAAAAGGGGCCCAGCCGCTCACGGGCGGCAGGCCGCGCCCCGATCTGGGCCCGACGCTGTACGAGCCGACGCTCCTGAGCGGTGTCACACCGGAGATGTCCCTGCACGCCGAGGAAGTCTTCGGCCCGGTGGCAGCCGTGCACAAGGTGGCCTCTGCTGAGGAAGCCATCCGGCTGGCCAATGATACGCCCTACGGCCTGCACGCCGGGATCTTCACCCGCAGCCGGGCCCGCGGCGAACGCTTGGCCCGTCAGATCCGGGCGGGGACGGTGTGTATCAACGATACCCATACCGTCTGGAGTGCCATGGATGCCCCCATGGGCGGCGTCAAGGCCAGTGGCATGGGGCGGCGGCATGGTCCCGAAGGCATCCAACAGTACACAGATGCGCAAACGATCTTTGTCAACCGCCTCAACCGGCAGATCGGCGGCGGGCAGACGCCGCTTTCCATCCGGGCGGGCTTCATGGATCTGCTGACCTGGGCGCTGAAACTGTGGCGGCGCATTCCATTTCTGCGATGATTTCCGAATGAGCGCGGTTCGTGCTATCATCAATCAGGGCTTGAATTGCCCATTCGACTTGCGTTAGGATTTAGGTCGGTAGGATTTGCCTTTCGGCCCACTAGCATCGTATGATTGTGCGTGCGGGCTTGCTGATCCCGTATCCCAATACCAGACTGGGGGAATCAATGAGCGACGAGAAAACCGAACTGAAAACACAGGCGGAGCAGACCGAAGAAAAGTACTACTACCCCAATAAATGGGGCCGAGTCATCCTCACATCCGCCGAGGATATTATGGGTGCTCCCGGCGTGCGCTCTCTGCTGAACCTGGCCGGTTTGCAGGAGTATATTGACAACTACCCGCCGGACAACATGAAGAAAGAATTCCCGTTCCTGCATGTTTCCAAACTGCAGGAGGCGATGTGGGAGATGTACGGCAAGCGTGGAGCCCGCGTATTTGCTACCCGCGCCGGTGAACAGTCCTTTAAGGACGGGCTGGCCCAGTTCAAGAGTGTGGCCGCCGCGGCTCAGGTCGCGATGAAGGTCGGCACGCTGGAAGCCAAAGCCAAGATCGGCCTGGAGTTCTTTTCCAAGTTCTTCAACTCCGTCAGCGACCAGAAGGTTGCCATCGGGGAGGACGAGAAGAACTGGCTGTGGATCATCGAACGCTGCCCGATGTGCTGGGATCGCAAGGCGGAAGAACCCGTCTGCTACCTGGCAGTGGGCGTCCTGCAGGGTGCGTTTGCCTGGGTTGCGGACGGAAAGCGCTTCCGCATCAGCCCGGTGAACTGCATCGGCAAGGGCGACGAGAAGGGCATCATCAAGATCGAGAAGATCCCGGTCGAGTAGGGGCATGTTCAGCCAGCAGGTGACGTTCCTCTACACTGCGGATATGGCGGCAACGGCCCATTTCTATGGTGATGTGCTTGGCCTGCCGCTCGTGCTTGAACAACCTGACTGCTGCATCTGGCAGGTGACCACAGAGGCGTTTCTTGGTTTCTGTGAACGCGAGTCAGAGGCGCCCGTCGACGGCATCATCTACACCTTTGTGACGCAGGATGTCGACGGGTGGCATGAGCGCCTACGGGCAAAAGGGGTCACGTTCAGCAGGGCGCCGCAGCGCGACGAGACATACAACATCTACCACTGTTTCCTGCGTGATCCCAACGGCTACCTGCTGGAAATTCAGCGCTTCGAGGATCCCTTTCCCGCCTGACAGCCATTCATAACAAAAAAGGGGCGCTGTGTGCGCCCCCTTTTGTTATCCGTTCCTAGGACGGTTCGCTGTTGTTGAGATGGGCCTGCGCCGCTGCCAGGATCGCGACCGGCACCCGGAACGGCGAGCAGCTTACATAGTCCAGACCGGTGCGGTGGAAGAAGTCCACTGACTGCGGTTCGCCGCCGTGTTCACCGCAGATGCCAACCTTCAGATCGGGGCGGGTGGCGCGGCCGCGTTCGGTGGCAATGGCCACCAGCTGCCCGACGCCATGCTGGTCAATCGTCTGGAACGGATCATCCGGGATGATGCCGCGCTGCACGTACCCGGGCAGAAAGCGCCCGGCGTCGTCACGGCTCAGGCCGAGCGTCGTCTGAGTCAGGTCGTTGGTGCCGAATGAGAAGAACTCAGCATCCTCGGCCACCTGATCGGCTGTCAGCGCTGCGCGTGGCAGCTCGATCATGGTGCCGACGGTGTACGCCACGCGCTGACCGTACTCATCAAAGACTTCCTCAGCCACACGCCGCACGATCTCGGCCTGCTGCTTGTACTCCTCTGCAAACGCGATCAGCGGGATCATCACTTCCGGCTGCACGTCCACGCCGCGCTGCTGGCAGCGCACCGCTGCGGTGAAGATCGCGCGGGCCTGCATTTCCGTGACC
>JAADYX010000377.1 GCA_010092885.1 Chloroflexota bacterium
CCGCCTCCGCCTGAGGTACGGGATGTTGACCGCGAGGCTCTGGCTCTGCGCACGCCGGGTGACCTGCATGCTCAGCTGCTGAAAGACAACCATCAGCGTGGGGTGTACTACACGCCCGCCGCCCTGGCTGAGCCCACGGCGCGCCTGACCCTGGAACCGCTGCTCACCGACATCGAGCGCCTACCGCGTGTGCTCGACCCGGCGATGGGCGGCGGTTCGCTGCTGCTGGCCGCGGGGGAGGTGATGGCCGGGTGGTTGGTCACACAGGGCATGGCAGAAATGGACGCGCGGCAGCAGGCCGTGCAGCGGCTGTTCGGCCTGGATCACGATGCGTTCGCGGTGCGGCTGGCCGGTCTAATGCTCAGGCGGTGGGCCGGGCTGGCACCGGGCAGCCTGATCACGGCGGATACGCTGCTGGGCAGTCCGCTGCTGCCGGGCCGTTTTGATGCGGTGGTGGGCAACCCGCCCTATGCCAGCGTGTTTACCCGTGCGCGCGCCGAGGATTGGAAGCGCTATAAGCATCGCATCAAGAAGCGCTACCGGTCTGCGGTGGGGAGCTTTGATCTGTCGGTGCCCTTCGTTGAATACAGCCTGGCCATGCTGCGGGCGGGCGGGCGCTGCGGCCTCGTTCTGTCCAACAAGCTCCTGGGGGCAGCCTATGCCGAGCAGCTGCGCGCCATCGTTGAGCAGGAGGCGACCGTTTCGATGTTGATTGAGGCCGACAATGCCTTCCGGGTCGATATCTACCCGCACATCTGGATCCTGGAAAAGACACCGCCCGCGCCCGACGAGCCGGTGCGGGTTATCACAGGCAGCAGCGCGCATACCCACACGCAGGCCGATCTGCACGGCCACCTGTGGAGCGGTGCCCTGAGCCCGGACTGGGCGCGGCTGCGGACCCGCTTCGGCGGGCTGCCGCGTCTGCGCGATGTGGCTGTGGTTACGGCTGGCATGACCGTGGATGAATCGTACAGGGCGGATGCCGTCACGCAGGACGGGGAGCCCGGCCCGAACCATGCGCGCCTGATCACGGCGGGCCTGATCCGGCGCGGGGAGATGTTATGGGGGCGCAAGATGTGTCGCTTCCACCGGCGTGACTATCGGAGGCCGGTGGTGCCCCTGGAGGCGCTTTCGCCGCGCCGCCGTGCGCAGGCGCACCGCCCCAAGATCATCGTTGCCGGGCTGGCCAAACGGATCCGGGCGGTGGTGGACGACGGCCCTTCGGTGGGCACATCGGGGACGGTGGTGATCACGGACTCAGCGGTGCCCCTGGTTGATCTGTGCGCCTGGCTCAACAGCGATGAGCTCGACACGTGGGTGCAGGCGGTTTACCGGGCACTCTCCCTGGCCAACGGATACAAGCGCTTCGGCAAGCGCGAGATCGGCGACCTGCCCTTGGCCGCGCACCTGACCGCGCAGGACACTTGACCGCCTGCGTGCCGCTTGGATATACTCAGGTTGTGAATACGTGCACAAAGTGAATAGGCTTTGTCAACATGACCAACCGCGTTGAAGAATACGATCCGATGGCCAACACCGTAACCCTCTTTGGGCGTGAGGTGCCGATGTTTGCGGCTGTGGGTGGTGTTGTGGTCGGCGTGCTGGTGATCGTCAGCGCGTTTAACCTGGCACTCGTCGCGCTGACGCCGCACACGCATGCGACTATCTACGACCAGCCGCGCCAGCTGGAGACGTTCACGCTGCCTTACGCGGACGGAAGCGGCACGTTCTCCTCCGATGAGATGTTGGGCAAGACGGTCGTTTACTACTTCGGGTTCACGTCCTGCCCGGATGTCTGCCCGGAGGCGATGTTCAACCTCAAGCGGGCGTACAACGCCCTGACACCGCGCCAACAGGAACAGGTCGAGGTTGTGTTCATCACTATCGACTGGGACGTGGATACGCCGGAGCGCATCGCACAGTATGTGGGGGCCTTCCATGAGGACTTTACGGGGCTGGCAGGCGACGCCCAATCCATTGAACCGGTTATGGACCAGTTCAATGTGGCGGTATTCCGCTCCGGTGAGGACCCGATGGCACCGGGTTACAGCATTACGCACACCACGTCGATGTTCATAGTCAGCCCGGAAGGCCGCTTGGTGATGCGCATGGGCCACACCTCCGACCCCAACCCGGAGTACATGGCCCGGGATCTGCGCTACGTGATCAACGGCCGGGTGAAGTAGCGGTCAAACGTCGGCAAAGCGGTAGCCCACGCCCCGCGAGGTCAGGATGTAGCGGGGTTCATTGGGGTCTTCCTCGATCTTCTTGCGCAGATAATGCACGTAGAGCTTCAGGCTGTCGACTGCGTCAGCATACTCCGCGCCCCACGCCTGCGTGACGAGATCCTGGCGGGTCATCACCTTGCCCGCGTTGCGCGTGAGCACACTCAACAGGGAGAACTCTTTGGGGGTGAGGTGCTCGGCCTCACCACGGACAACCACCTCACGGTTCATGAAGTTGATCCGGAAGCGGCCGCCATCGAAGATGAGTTCTTCGCTCATTGCGTTTGACTTGGATACCCGCCGCAGATGGGCATTGATGCGCGCGATGAGTTCATCATTGTCATAGGGCTTGACGATGTAATCGTCGGCCCCCATGTTCAGGCCGCGCACGATGTCTTCCTTTTCCGTACGGGCTGTCAGGAAGATGATCGGCAGGTCTTCGGAAAGCTCACGCAGCCGCTTGCAGGCATCCCACCCGTCCATCTCTGGCATCATAATATCAAGCAGAACGAGGTCGGGGTGGGTCTGGTAGGCCTTCTTCAGCCCCTCCTCCGCGCGGTAGGCCTTAATCGGCTCGAACCCGTTGAGCTCCAGCAAAGTAGCCAACAGGTTGATCGTCACTTCCTCGTCGTCAATAATAAGGATCTTCGCGCCTGATCGTCCGTCACTCATGGACCACCTCAAACTATACACACCCACAAAACTAACAATCAAACTATACACGCCTCTCGGATCGGGGGCAAGTGGGCTGGCTCAGGCGACCGGCTCAAAGCGGATGTTCAGGGTGCCGTCTTGCAGTTTGGCTGACACGATCTCCAGATTCCAGATGGAGCGGGGCAGCACGATATTGCGCTTATACGAGCCCACCTGCAGGGTGATCTCATCCATGGAGCGGTACAGATCGACTTTGGTGCGGTCGGCAAAGGGCAGCGGAATGTGCAGCATATAGGCACCGCCCTCCAGCTCATCAAGGGACTGCATGGGGCCGACGTAGTAGCGTTCGGCCGGGTCGGTTTCCCCGAAGAGCTCAGTGCCCATGGCCCGCAGGAGATCCAGACCGCCCATCTCGGTTTGGAAGAGCGGCGCTTTGAGCAGGGTCAGCGGGTCGAAGCACTCGTGGATCAGGTCGAGGTTTTCCGCCTGGGTGTCCTTCCACTGCTGGAAATAGGGATCGGTGACCGTATCCGGGATGAGCCGGTTGACCGCCACCGCATCGACCGGGTAGCCGTACAGGTTCAGGTAGGTGAACACGCGCTGGGTCTCCTTGACGACCATGCGCTCCGCATTGACCACCAACCGCATGGTAGAGACCTCGGGATCGGCCAGGCGGGCACGCACCTCATCGAGGACGTCAAAGAGCCGCTCCACCGTGGCAATCGCCTCGGGATCGACCATCTCCACGCCAAAGGGCCGACCCACCGCACTGGAGATCCGGGCGGCGGTGCGCCCCAGCGGGATCACCTTTTCCACCCACCAGCGGGCCACATCCGGGAGGCTGAGCAGGCGCAGGGTTTCAGCAGTGGGGGCGGCATCGATGACGACCACATCGTAGTCGCCGCTTTCGGCGTACTCGTTGAGCCACAGCAGGCTGGCACCCTCTTCCAGGCCGGGGAGGATGGTCACCTCTTCGGCGATCACCTCCTGTGTGCCGCGCCGCGACAGCAGCCCGATCATGAATTTCTGGAAGGCGCCCCAATACTTCTCAATGGAATACTGGACATCGATCTCCTGCGCGGAGAGCGTGTCCGTGATGCTGGTCGGTTCAGGGCCCAGCTCGGTTTGCAGTGAATCGCCGAGCGAGTGGGCGGTATCCGTGCTGACGACCAGCGTCCGGTAGCCCAAATCGGCGCAGCGCAGGGCAGTCGCGCTGGCGATGCTTGTCTTGCCAACGCCGCCCTTGCCGGTATATACAATGGTTCGCATGATGCTTCCTCGTCAATCTATCCGACTATTGTCTGATAGTGTATACGGGAAACCGTACCAGATCATCTCACTTTAGGTTCGCCCGTCAGGTCCATACCGTAGAAGGCCAGTTGATCCTCGGCCAGGCCGGAGGGTGTAGCGGGCAGAGTCAGCAGGTGGCCGTCGGCCACAAAGCCCCAGTAGGGCACCCATCCGATGCCGTAAAAGACCGTCGTGATGTTGCTCTTGGTGGGTGTCACCGTGACGGGCTCGTTGTTGCGGGCGGCGTCATACCATTTCTGCTTGGTCTCTTCGATGGCGTCTTCCATCTCCTGGGCGATGTCCTGAGCTTCCTCGCGCAGGCGCATCAGGTCTTCGCGCTTGACCTCCAACATTTCGTCGGACTGCTCTGACATGCGAGCCAGACGCGCCATGCGGGAGCTGTCTCTTATACACATCTGACGCTGCCGACGAA
>JAADYX010000378.1 GCA_010092885.1 Chloroflexota bacterium
GACGACCTGCCTGACTGGCTCAAGGATGAGCCCGCACCCCAGGCACCTGAACCTGAGCCCGCCGCGCCTGAACCGGCTCCGGCCGCACAGAGCGGTTCCATGGACAGTGAAGACATCCCTGATTGGATGAGCGAGGGCGCTCTCGATGATGAGGATGCTGCACTGGCATGGCTCAACGAGATTGCGGCCAAGTATGATCCCGATTTTGATGCGAGCGCTGCTGCCGCAGAACCCACCCCTGAACCGGCTGCCACCGACGCCGGCTCGGCTGAGACCGACCCGATGATCACCGAACCGCCCACGATGGAGGTGGACGATCTGCCGGATTGGCTCAAGGACGAACCCGCGCCTGCTGCCGAGGACGACGATATGCCGGACTGGCTGCGTGAACCGACTGAGGCCGCCGTCAGTGAGGCTGAGGATGACCTGCCCGACTGGCTCAAAGGTGAAGCACCAGCACAACCTACGGCACCACCGCCAGTCGCGCGCAGCGAGGATGCCATGAGCTGGCTCGACCAGCAGGTTAGTAAGCAGGGTGTGGATCCTTCAGGCATTGTTTCGGAAGAGCTCACAGCTGACGAACCACCCCAGCCCGAAATGCCGTTTATCCCGGACCCGGATGCGGTTGCAACGGAAGCAGCGGACGAAGAACTCCCGGCGTGGATGCGTGATATTGATGAGGCGGCACTTGAGCCCTCAGTAGAGGAAGAGATAGAGATCCCCGAGTTGGACATCGAAGAGGACGAACTCGCCTCTCTTGATGCTGCACTCGGTCTTGAGGATACACAGGCTGATGATCTGGACGCCATCTTCGGGGTGGAGACCACCACCGAGCCGGAACCGGCCGCACCGCCCGCTCCGGAACCTGAGCCCCAAGCGCCGGCTGCACCCCCGGAGCCAGAACCCGCCGCAGAAAGCGTTCCCTCGTGGCTGTCCGGCACGCAGGAGGTACAACCCGTCAGCGATGACCTGGAGGCCTTCCTCCGTGCCACCGAACCCGCTGCGGCACCGGAACCCGAGCCTGCAGCACCCGAGACTGCGCAGCCCGAGCCGGTCAGCGAACCGGAACCCGTCGCGGCTGAGCCTGCCGGCACCTTCGGGGGGCCGCGCACAACGAGCATGCTCCCTGATCTTACCCGTGCCCCGGTCCCAAGCGGCCAGGGCGCCGAGATCATCCAGCAGGCCCGGCAGCTGGTGAAGGCAAACAACTACGAGGAAGCTTTGCGCAGCTACGAGCGGCTCATCAGTGCTGAGCAGCTCCTGCCGGATACTATCTCCGACCTGCGCAATGTGCTTAAGGCGCGGCCCAGCGCCCGCGCGCGCCGCCTGTTGGGGGATGCCCTCATGATGCAGGGCTCACTGCAGGACGCGCTTGAAGCGTATCGCAGTGCACTTGATGAGCTCTAGCGCTACACTATGTGTGACAACGAAAAGGCGGGCCGACCACAGCCCGCCTTTCGGCTGCAACCCACCCATCAACTGGAGGAAACATGGAACGTACCCTGATTCTCGTGAAGCCGGACGGCGTGCAGCGCGGCGTGGTCGGCGAGGTGATCAGCCGCTTTGAAAAGCGCGGTCTGCGTCTGTGCGGCCTGAAGATGCTGCACATGAGCAAAGAACTCGCCGAACGCCACTATCACGAGCACGAGGGCAAACCCTTCTATGAGGGTCTGATCACCTATATCACATCGGGGCCCATTGTCGCGATGTGCTGGGAAGGCTCGGATGCAATCGCCATCGCCCGCCGCACAATGGGGGCTACTCGCCCCGCTGAGGCCGAACCAGGCAGCATCCGCGGTGACTATGCGCTGGAAGTAGGTCGGAACATCGTGCACGGTTCGGATGGCCCGGAGACTGCCGCGTTCGAGTTGGACCTCTACTTCACAGAGGATGAGCTGATCGACTGGGAGCGCAGCACCGATCAGTGGGTCTTTGAATAGTCCAAACCAACAAGGGGAGACTGCCGCGGCAGTCTCCCCTCTACGGCACGGTTGTCGTGCGCGTATCGCGGATCTCTACGAAATCGTACGGGTTGAGGGGTTTGTCCGCCTCACGGATCTCAAAATGCAGATGGATCCCTGTTGCATTGCCAGATAACCCCATCTCCCCGATCAATTGTCCCTGCTGTACCTGCTCTCCACAGCCCACAAAACGCGTGGCCAGATGCCCGTAGTAGGTTGTCCACCCCTCACCATGATCGACGATGATCAGCTCACCGTAGCCGTCACGATGATACCCGGCAAAGACTACAACCCCTGTGTCGGAGGCGTAGATCGGGGTGCCACGCTCTGCTGCCAGGTCCACACCGGGATGGAAGGTCGTGAATCCGTTTGTCACCCGGTATGCAATATCACCTACCGGATTGGCAAAGATGCCTGTTCCACCGGTGCCAGTGTACAGCTCTCGGCATGATCCGGGATGCACGTTGCCCTCCGGGTTCGAGCGCCCGCTCGCTGAGCCTGTCTGTATCGGTGCCTGCCACGAGATAAACTCGCGCCGCCCACCGGGCACAATCAGATTCAAACCCTGAGGTGGCACAAAACTGCTTGACTGCTCAGACAGTGTATTGTACGGCGAATACAGGATGTCACCGGGTGCAACGCCGTAGCGTGCGGCGACTTCGGCAATGGTCTGCTCACCATCAGCCTGATGATAGACCCCATCAACCGGGAGAATATACAGTTCCACACCGATCAGCAGGAGGTTGACATCATCGTTCAGAATGTCTGTGTTTGCCCAAAGGATCGTTTCTGCGTTCAAGTTAAAGCGTTCCGCAATGCTGAAGAGGGAATCGCCCGGCTGCACTGTGTATTTGAGCACATGCCTGCGCGCTTCTGCCGGGAAGCCATCAGGTGCCGTGTTGGCGTTCAGATAGGCCAGATCGCCGCGACCTGTCTGTAGGTTTGTCTCAGGCACATCATTGTGCACCCAAGGTGTTGGGGCAGGTGGATCGAGCCGGTCCATCGCCATATTCAGCAGCGGCTCCCGGAATTCAACCGCCGCACCCAAGGCGATGCCCAGCACAATGACAACGGGCAATATGACAACCGGAGGTATGTCTCGTCGCATAGTGGGGCGGATCATACCGTGACTGTGACGGGCTGGAAAGCCGCCATCAGACGTCCGCTACCAACCACTCCCATTCCTCCATCAGTTCATCAAGGGCCGCCTGCGTCTCTGAATAGGCCTTGCCAAGGTCGCTGACCCGGGCCACATCACCCGCTTCAGATGCCTGCTGCAATCCTCCCTTGATGTCAACCAGTTCCACTTCCAACTTGTGGATGTGGGCTTCCACCTCGGCAAGGCGCTGTCGCCGCTGATATGGAGTCAGATAGTGTCTGTCATTCTCGCTCGCAGCTTCCTGAGACCGGGTGGGAGCCTTTCGCTGCGTACCATTATCGGACTGTGAGGCAGGTACCTGTTCGGCCACAAACCTGTCGTAGCCACCCTCATACACGACCAGTTCGCCCCCCTCTCGCGGAATCGACCAGATCTGCGTCGCCAGCCGGCGTATCAGGTAGCGGTCATGAGAGACCAGCACAATCGTGCCGCTGTAGTCAGCCAGCACCTGTTCGAGGATCTCCTGTGAAGGTATATCAAGATGGTTGGTCGGCTCGTCTAGGAGCAGCAGGTTCGCCCCGGATAGGGCCAGTTTCGCCAGCGCAACCCGTCCGCGTTCACCACCGCTGAGCGTACTGATCTGTTTGAAGCTGTCGTCACCTGTAAAGAGGAACGTACCCAGATAGGTCCGCCCCTCCTCGACCGTCATGGGGCTGGCACCGAGGATCTCATCCAGGATCGTGTTGTTCGGGTTAAGTTCCTCATGGGCCTGCGCAAAATACCCGATGTGTACATTTGCCCCCAGGCGTGCCTGGCCAACCAGTGGATCGAGCCGGCCCAACAGGGTCTTGATAAGCGTTGACTTTCCTGCCCCGTTTGGCCCGATGAGTGCCGCACATGCACCACGCCGCAGCACTAGATCCGGAACCTCGAACAACGGCTCATCATATCCAACGATGAGCCCTTTCGTACGGATCACTTCATCGCCAGACCGCAGATCCGTGTCGATAGTCAGGTGCATCTCACCGTGCTCACGCGGTGCAGCGATAGCTTCATCGCGCAAGAATCGCTCAAGGCGTTTGCGCCGCCCTTGTGCCTGCCGGGTGTTCTGGCCCGCGATGTTCCGGCGGATATAATCCCGCTCCTTCTCAATGAATGCCTGCTGCCGTTGAAACTCCTTCCACAGACGTTCGTGGCGTTCGTCGCGCTGCTGCACGTAATGACTGTAATTCCCGCGATACTCTTCCAACCTGCCAAAGATCAGCTCCCAGATGTGGTTGACCACCCCATCCATGAAGGCCCGGTCATGGGAGACAACCAGAACAGCCCCATCAAAGGCACTCAGGTATTTCTCCAACCACTCAATCGCGTGGATATCGAGATGGTTGGTCGGCTCGTCCAGCAGCAGCAGAGCCGGACTTTCCAACAGAAGGCGGGCCAACAACGCACGGGTCTTCTGCCCGCCAGAAAGCATCTCCAGCCGCTGGTGGAACTGCTCTTGCGTAAAGCCCAGGCCGCCCAATACTTGGTGAATACGCGCCTCATAATCATAGCCGCCGCGCTCCTCAAAGCGATGCTGCTTTGCGCCGTAGCGGTCGATCAGGTCCACATCATCAGGATTCTGCGCGATCTGCTCAGCCATCTCAGCCAACTGCGCTTCGTCCTCACGCAGGGCGGTGAAAGCATCCAGCATGGTGGTCCATAGTGTCTGCGACTCATCGAGTGCCCCCGTTGATTCCTGCGCCAAATACCCAATACGCAGATCGGAGGCAGCGTTGATACTGCCCTCATCCGGAGGATCCAGACGTGCCAGCATGCGTAGAAGTGATGTTTTACCGGATCCATTCGGTCCGACCACCGCGATCCGTGCCCGATGGGGGATGCTTACCGTCACCCCGCTGAAGATGTCATCAGCGCCATATGAACGCGCCAGATCTTTACCAGTAACCAAAGCCATGACTTTTGTCCTATGCCTGTGTTCGGGTGCCGTCCTGATTGTACAGAGAAAAAACGGCTGCAGTCAGCCTATTGAAAGACGCAAACAAAGCGTGTAATATCTCCGTCTGTAGCACTTTACCAACCTGCTGCAAGTCGGAGTGAGCAATGCGCGGAACAGCCGTGTTATTGTTGCTGGCTACGATTCTGTGGGGTGTATGGGCATTTGCGCAAAAGAGCGCTGTTGCCCGTGCACATCCGTTCACGGTGCAGTGGATGTACGCGCTGCCCTATTTGGTGCTGATCCCGGTTTGGGTGTATCTCTCCCGCCAGGAAGCACCAGGTGTACCCTTTGATCCGGTTGCTTTTGGCTGGGCATTTGGTGCTGGGGTGGCCGCAGTGAGTGCGCTGGGGCTGTTCATGATAGCCCTGCGTACCACAGACTCATCCCTGGCTGTGGCTGTAACAGGCGCTTACCCTGTCGTCACCCTGATCCTGGCGTCACTCGCCGGGCAGGAGACCTTTACACTGCAAAAGTTGGCGGGTATTGCGGTTGTTGTTATCGGTATCACCATATTATCGCGCTGAGCACTGGTACAATCTTATATCGAACCACCACAGAGGGGGGCGCAAAGCCCGCCTCTGTTTGATTCAGGGAGCCCAGCGCGGCTGCCAATCACTGGTGCTGTTGTTGGTCAGCTTGTAGATCGTGGAGCCGTCGATACTGACCACATAGATCTCGTTGTCCGGGTCACCCTGGAAGTTCGATCCGGTGAAGACCACCCACTGGCTGTCCGGTGAAAAGGACGGCCCTTTGCTGTTCCCTTCAGCAACAAGCAGAAGCGGCTCTGTAATACACCCGATCTGCGACCAGGCGCAGGTTGCATCCAGCAGGTAAATATTCTTGTTGCCCGGGTCGCCCGCGTAGAACGTCAGCCACTGCCCGTCGGCAGACCAGTCACTGCGCCCACCCAGGTTGACGCCTCGCGTCAGCTGCCGGATATTGGAGCCATCCGGATTCATCACAAAAAGTTCGGTCGTGCCGCCGCGGTTGGAAGAGAAGACGATCTGTGACCCATCCGGCGACCAGATCGGATCGATGTCGTCGAAGGCGCTGTCGGTCAGCTGGCGCGGGTTGCTGCCATTGGTGTTGATCACCCAGATGTTCTGCGTGCGGCCGTCTGTCCCTGCTGTGGAAGCGAACACCACCTGGCTGCCATCCGGTGAGAGATCCGGCGCGAAGTTCATGCCCAGGTCTTCGGTAATCTGCCTGGCATCGCTGCCATCGATGTTCATGATCCAGATATCGAAGTTGCCGCCGCGCTGGGTTGAATACACCACACGTCCACCATCTGCCGCTAGAGCAGGATACCAGTCGGTGCCCCGTGTGGTTGTCAACCGCTGTTGATTGGTACCGTCGGCGTTCATGGTACACAGATCGTCATGCCCCTCAATGAAGCACACGTATACCATTAGACTGTTAGAGAGCAGAAACTGCGTTGGTACCGGCTGGAAGGCTGACGTGGGTGTGGCATCCACAAACGTTGGGATAGCGGTCGCTGTGGCGGGCGGGGTCGCCGAGAGTTCAAGTACGTAGTAGATAGGCAGCACGCTGGTTGGCTCGCCTGAGTCGGGGGGGGTGGCCGTCACCTGAATGGGCGTTTGTGTGGGCCGGGCCGTTGGCGGTCCAGCTGCTTGCAGCGGTGGGTTGCGCACCAGACTGATCACAGCCGCTGCGATCATCAATCCAACGACGGCCACGCCGATGAACCCTGCTGTCGCATAGATCACGAGCCCACTGTTGCGCGAGCGCTGCCGTGTACGCACACGCTCGATCTGGAAATCGCGTCGGGCGGGCGGTGGGATAGGTTCCCCGCTGCGCCGGTAGGAAACGGAATCGAGCTTATCGTCGCTGCTCATAGCGAGATATCCACCCCCTCGATCCACAGCTCATGCCACAGTGCCAGGTTGAACAGATACCAGGTGAGGTAGTCATTTGTATCGAGCATCTGCCGGATGCTGCCCACGTCGAAATAATCTGTGCGAGCGGCAAATGCCAGCAGCTTCTCCCGGACAACCTGGCCCAACCGCCGCTGAAGCCATTCGTTGATCGGCACAGCAAAGCCCTGTTTGGGCCGGTCGATGATCGCATCCGGGATGATGCCACGTACCGCCTGCTTAAACAAAGCTTTTGTCGTGCGGCCGTCCAGTTTGAACCGTTCGGGAATGCTCATCGCCAACCCGACAAACTCATGATCCAGATACGGTACACGGGCTTCCACGCTGGTTGCCATGGCCATCTTATCCACACGCATCAGCAGGAGTTCAGGCAGGCGCAGCCGCAAATCGAGGTAGGCCATCCAGTTGACATAATCGCCCGATCCGTTCAAATTGGCTGTGCGTGCCTCAAAGCGCTGCCGATGCGGTCGGATCACATCCCAGCTGGAGAGATCATCCAGCCGCCCCCGGTAAGCGGCATTCAGCAGACGGCTCTTGCGTGCCTCCCCGAAGGCTTCCGCTCCGCCCCAGAAGAGCTCTTCCCCGGCGGTGGCGCGCCGCACATACTCATAGCGGATCGAGTCCCGGTCCAATGGGGCGGCAGCCATCGCTAGACGGCGTAGGGATGCAGGCATCCCTGTGAAGAGGTTCCATGCTCCATGCCTCAGCCGGAGGATATCCAGCCAGTGTGTGTACCCGCTGAACAGCTCATCAGCGCCCTCACCGACCTGCACAACAATGGTGCCGGAGTCGCGAGCCAACTTGGAGACGTAATACAGCGGCACACACACCGGATCCGCGATGGGCTCGTCCTGATGGTAGATCAGCGCAGGCAGGAAGCTAAGCAGGTCCTCCTCGTCGATCACCACTTCATGATGGTCCGCGCCGAAGTGAGCAGCGGCCCGACGCGCATGCTCGAATTCATTGTATGCAGCATCCCCCGCATAGCCTACGCTGAAGGTCTGCACCGGACGATCCATCTGTTCAGCCATCAGGGCAACGTTCGTGGTGCTGTCGATGCCACCGCTCAAAAATACGCCGAACGGCACATCGCTGACCATCCGCAGCCGCACCGATTCGCGCAGCCCTTCGAGCAATGCATGGGCATAGTCATCAGCGGACCAGCCTGTGTGAGGCTCGGCCTCATCGAAAACGTCCCAATACTCCGTGATGCGCAGGTCACCGTCGCTGTTGAGCACGGCATAATGCCCGGCAGGCAGCTTCTTGATCCCGGCGAAGAGGGTATCCGGGGCAGGGGAGGTTAAAAAGGACAGAAAGTGATAAAGCGCTTCGTCATCAACCGACCGTGACACGGCCGGATGTTCGAGGATCGATTTGATCTCAGAGCCAAAGATAAACTGTCCGCCGGCAACCGTGTAATACAGCGGTTTGATCCCGATTCGGTCACGGGCTAAAAACAGCTCGCGCTTCTCCTCATCCCAGATGGCCAGGGCAAACATGCCGCGCAGATAATGCAGCATCTGCGGTCCGTGCTCACGATACAGGGCGAGAATTACCTCAGTATCGCTGTGGCCGCGGAACCTATGGCCGCGCGCTTCCAGCTCAGACCGGTAGCTGGCATAGTTGTACACTTCACCATTGTACGCGATCCACAGCGAACCATTGGACATCGGTTGGTGCCCTGCCTCGGACAGATCGATGATCGCCAACCGCCGGTTGGTTAGCGCGGCATGCCCCGCCGGATCGATGTAGATC
>JAADYX010000379.1 GCA_010092885.1 Chloroflexota bacterium
ATCTGCCAGGAAAACTTGCGCTGCACGATCAGATAGATGAACAGAGCGACAATGGCGGCAGCCAGAGCCGCTCGCGACACGGTTGCGAACAGCCCCAACGCCGTGGGCAGTGCACAAAGCAACCCCCACGGACGTGTTTGTGCTGTACGGATCAGAACGCCGCACCATGCCAAACCCGCAATAAGATATCCGGCCAAGTTGTTCGGATGGATGGTCAGACCGTAGCCGCGGAAGGTCGTTTCGCCAAGCCACACCGGGTCTGAAGGATCCCAAGGGATTTCCCCCAGCATGGTCAATCCAAGTGTGCCACCGTTGATGACCTGAGCTGTGGCTATTGCGCCATGGACTGCTGCAACGATGGCCAATCCAACAAGTAAGGGACGGATGTCTGTGATCTGAGTGACAGCGACTGCGGCCAACCCACACAGGGTCAGATGAAGGGCGTGGTACGCCGTAAGCACCGGGATGACAGCCCAGAGCAAACCGAGTAATACCCAGGTAGGCAGCAGAAACAGGCGCACCACTGCTGTCGGCCCTGTACGCATCAGCCTGACAAGTGTGACCAGCGCCAGTAGAATCGCAGCTGCATCCGGCAGAAAAAGCACCACCGCCCGGAACTCAGCGTAGACGAGCGGTTCCGCTATGGGCAGTTCCCAGATGATCCAACGAAAGCTGGTCGGGAGGGTGCCTCCCAACCCTATCAGCAGACCAGTCTGCAGGCTATCAGAGACACGCCCGAATGTCGTCTGGATTGACGGTGAATCCGGCGAAAGCCTCAAAGGTAAGATCATCCATGGGGAGTGACAGCCGTTCTTTAACACACGCGAACAGTTCACTGTAGCTTTTGAGGGAACCTGCCGCCACGTCCATGCCGATGAGATTGGCTGCGGCCTGAATCGATGCTTCCTCCCCCTCGATTTCCATGAACGTGCCGAGGGGCGTCTCATCCAACGCGATCTCAGCACCAGCGAGCTCGAAGGTTTCGCGGCGTTTTTCATAGCGCCAGATGGGCATGTATCCCAGCACCTCAAACGCGGCAGCCATGGAGTCAGGTTCGCTCACGGTGAACTCGATCTCACGGCGGGCCCGGAAGATGGTGTCTTCCCCTGCTGTTGGTGTTTTAACGGTCACAAGCGTATGTTTCTCAAAGTCCGATTCGATGTACCGTAGACGCAGCAGGCTGCCTCCCGTAGAAAGTGACCGGCTCGTGTCATCAAGGCGGACGTTGATCTCAGCATGTTGACCGCGGGAGCGACCACCCAACTCAACGATCTTTTGTCGCATTGCGGGTGCATCGTCTAGTATGAACTTAATCTCGACTTCGGTTTGGTCGACCATAGTATTGGCCAGGGTGACATATGCAAAACTTGATGCGTCTATTGTTCAGCATTCTTGTACTTGTGGCAACAACTACTGGGTGCAGCACACTGCTTGAAGAGGTCAACCAGATCGAGCAGGTAGGGATCGTGCCCAGCCTGCCGCCGAGCCCAACCGTTCCCGGCACCCCGTCAGGCGATGCGCTGCCTCCTGACGCCCCTACCCCGACTATCACCCTCACCCCGGGTTCGCCGGAAACCGGCAGCCAGGGAGTTGGGTCAACAACTGGCGGGCAAGGGTTTGAGTCAACGGCTGAGGCCACAGACGGGCCGGTTGTTGACTACTTCGTGTTTTCACCGGAGTTGGTGAGTCCGGGTGACGATTTCCAACTCTTCTGGAAAACGCAGGGTGGCATTGAGGCCGCGGTCTACCGAGAGAACAACGACGGTTCACCCGGGCGTACATGGGATGCTGATCTGGAAGGGTCGCTGACTGTTACGGCAGGCGAAGGTGGTGAAGAGGTTTTTGTGCTCTCGGTTACCGATGGCCTGGTGACTGAGCAAGTGCGCCTGATTATCCCAGTATCCTGTTCAATCGGTTGGTTCTTCGATGCAGTAACGGTTGAAAGCTGTCCGGAATCGGATCCCGTCACAACAAACGCGCGTGCACAACAGTTCGAAAGCGGCAGGATGTTTTGGTTTGAACAAACCGGTCAGATCTTGATCGTATTCAATACACCGCCTGAGGAGATCAGTGAGGAGAACCCGGCCTGGCTGTTAGTCAATGATACATGGTTTACTGGCGATCCAGTGGAGGATCCGGACATCGTCCCGCCGGAAGGGTTCATTGACCCGGAGCGTGGGTTTGGAAAGGCGTGGCGAGAAACGCCAGGAGTCCGCGAGCGACTGGGTTGGGCAACAGGGGGTGAGATCGAGTACGTGGCTGTATTGCAAACAGCGGATACGCTTGACGGTCGTGAGTTGTATTTCACTGATGAGACCGCCACTATCTTCGTGACTTTGCCCGAAGGAACAGGATGGCAGATCGTAGGACGCTTGCAGTGAGAGGTTGCACAATCAATTTATGCGAATCTCACAAGATCCTCTTGATCCCTTGTTTGGGTTGTGTTATACTGCTTGCACTTCAGCGGATACCTCCGCGGAAACGGAGCGTAAACAGAAAATGAACAAGGCAGAAAAGAGGCAGATGGCGGTTTAGAACATCCACGCAGCGCGTGGGAGTTGGGCCGTCTGCCGCCGACGAAAATGTCGGTGGCTTTTGTTTTCGATGCTGAAGTAGAAATTTGAGCAGTCCCGCCGAGGACTGCAACCGCAGCCCCC
>JAADYX010000380.1 GCA_010092885.1 Chloroflexota bacterium
GATGTGTATTAGAGACAGGTTCTGACGGTGGGCATGCTGGCGCTGATGCTCGTCGTGTTGGCGCTGGTGCTGGCCGCGCTGATGTCCCCCCCGGCCCTATAGCCGCAGCAGGATCAGGCCGCCGACGATGCCCAACAGCGCGATGGTCTGGAGGGTGGAGAGGCGCTCGCGCAGAATGGTGACCGTCAGCACGGTGAGCACGAGCGCGTTGGCCGCGAAGATCGGCGTCACGATGCTGGCCGGGCCTTCCACCAGCGCAAATGCGTAGCTCTGCAGCCCGATGAACGAGAAGATCGCCGCGATGGCCGCCAGCGCAAAGCCGCCCCATGCGCCCGGCGGATTGGGGTCGCGGATGCCCCGCCCGATGGCCGCCCCGAACCACACAATGCCGACGCCATACGTCAGGGCCAGAGCGGTCGTGCTGCTCAGGTTGAATTCATCAGCCAGCTTCAGCCCGCCCACCCGGAAGAACAGCAGCAGGACCGTACCCACGATCAGCGGGTACCAGCGCCGGTCCGTGATCGAGATCGACTCGTTGGGGTCCACGGCCAACAGGGCAGCGGCGACAAACACGACCAGCACACCGGCCACCTCGACAACCGTGAGCCGTTCGTTGAAAAAGATGAGAGACATGGCCACCACGAGGAGCGTGTTGGTGTTTGCCAGGGCCTGTGTCAGGCTGGCCGGGCCGACGGCCACCGCGTTCACCCAGCAGCTGTTGCCCAACAGCGTGCCCAGGCCCATGACCACGCCCAGCGCGACCAATGCGGCAGAGAACTCCAGCACGCCTTGGATGAGGCCGTAGGTGGTGAAGATCAGTGTGGCGCTCACGGAAAGGCCCATCAGGATGAACACCCGGCCCTGTGGACTGCGCAGCGTGGCCAACTTCATGAAGAACGCGCTGACTCCGAAACCGGCTGCGCTGAGCACGGCCAGTGGAAACCATGCGAGCATAGGATGCCCCTTGGGGTAATTGTGGGACGTTGGTATCCTGTCTGATCTTCATTGTACACTGGCATACGACAATAGTCCGGTTGACTGTGGGGCAGATTTTCGTATGATACAGGCATGGAGGTGTATGGCTATGGACGACAAAACGCTGATCGAAACGCTCTCACGTGATATGGTCCGGCAGGTCGCGCCGGAAGAGCTGTCTATGTTCGACGAGTTGATGGCCGAATACCACAAGGACCCCAGCCCGCCCGATCTCGAGGCGCAGCCGGATGATGATGCCCTCGGCTTTGGCTTGGGTGAAGTGCTGACCGCTGTCACTCCGGCGGCGGGGGCTATCTCCGGGCTGCTCGTGACGTTTGCCATCGAGGTGCTCAAGCAGTCACTGGCTGACGAAAGCGCCGACCATCTGCGTGACCACATCAAGCGCATGCTCGGTATTCTGCCGCGCACACCGCAGACTCCCAGGCCCGACTCCGAGAGTCTGCGCGGGCTGCACCACGCCACCATGCAGGAAGCGCTCCGCTTCGGGCTGACGGAAGACGAAGCCCGGCGGCTGGCCGATGCGGCGGTGGCCCGCTTTGCCATCGGAGCCTGAGCGTGGGCACGCGCGAACACCCGGACATGACCCAGCAGCACCGGGTCACCCGCCTGAATCCGTATGCCTTCCCGCCGGAAACGAACGTCCGGTTTGCGCTGCTGCTGGCGGCGGCGGTGGCCTTGGCCCTGAACCTCACGCTGCTGACGTTTGGCCAGATCGGCCTGCTGGATGTGACTCTCGCCAGCCCCGACGGCCTGCTGCTGGTTGACGAGGCAACCGGTCAGGTCGAGATCGACCGGGTGCGGTTGGGTGAACTCCAGACGAGTGTGTTCGCCGGGTGGCTCATCATCGGGCTGAGCTGCGCCTATGGCCTAGCCCTGTTCGGGGCGGCCTGGCTGATCCACCGCCGCCACCCGCGCCGTATCGCGCGCCGCAAGGGCCTTGATCCGTGGCCGGAAGGGCGGGATCCGGACTTCATCTCGGCACTGGCCGATCTGTGTCGCCGGGCCGGTGTGGACCCGCCCCCTGATATCCTGGTGGCAACCGGATCCGGCCTCACGGATGGGCAGGTGTTTGGCTTCCGGCGGCGGTATTCGCTGCGGCTGGGCAGCCGCATGCCCCTGCTGATGCGCAAACGGCCGGAAAAGTTCCGGGCGGTCATCCTGCACGAACTCGGCCACATTGTCAACGGCGATGTGGCCCGCACCTACTTCACGCAGGCGCTGTGGATCACGGTGCTGATTGTGGCGGTGCTGCCCGTGACGGCGTTCATCGTCTACAACGTGACGGATGCCACCTTGCTGCGCCTCAATGCGCTGGCATCCGGCGGCGATCTCCAACTTGAGCGGCTGTTCTTTGTCAACATCCCGATCTGGCTGCTGATCGGCGGGCAGTTCACGCTGATCGTGCTGATCGTCGGCCTGATCCGTGCCGGGCTGCTGCGCGAGCGCGAGATGTACGCCGACTGGCGTGCGGCCCTGTGGGGTGCCCGCACCACGATCGCCGGAATCCTGCAGGCGCATGCCTCCCACGATGAGGAGCGCCACGGACCGTTCAGCCTGCATCCGGATCCGGCTGCCCGGCTGGAAACCCTGCGGGA
>JAADYX010000381.1 GCA_010092885.1 Chloroflexota bacterium
ACTCACAAAGCCGGAACGGGTCGCAAAGGTGCCGAAGATGACCAACAGATAGGTCAAGATGACGAGTATCACGTTCCAGCGGCGCATCATGCCGCGCTTTTCCTGGATCATGACGCTGTGCAAAAAGGCTGTACCGGTCAACCAGGGCAGGAACGCGGCGTTCTCGACCGGGTCCCAGGCCCAGTAGCCACCCCAGCCGAGCACATCATACGCCCACCAGCCGCCTAAAATCAGGCCGAAGCTGAGGAACAGCCACGCAACCAGCGTCCAGCGGCGGGTGGTGTTCATCCAGTTGTCTTCACTGGCTCGATTGTTGACGAGCGCCGAAACGCCGAATGCAAAGGGTACCGTGAACCCCACGAAGCCCAGATACAGCAGCGGTGGGTGGATGATCATGCCCGGGTGGCGCAGCAGCGGATTGAGACCCTGCCCGTCGCCCGGGTTCAGCGCAAACGATCCGGCTGGTGGTGCGATATCCACAATGCCGCCGAAGATGATGCCAATCATGGTTGGCAGTGCCTCACCCAGATTGGCGAGGCCCCGTGAGATACCGGCCAGCAGTGCGGACGGACCAAAGAGCGCGGCAACCACATCGCCGCTTGGGGTCTGCCAGAACTGCGCAAACGGATTCTCCCAGAAGGTAACCAGCAGTAGGAAGAAGCCCACGGTGAGCGCGCTGACGTTGATGACGATAGGCATCAATTCGTTTTCGCGCTTCCAGTTGATGACCACCGCGCCGCAAAGGAAGCTGCTCAACAGCCAGGTCCAGAATAGAAGTGATCCGGCCTGCCCACCCCACAATGCCGTTGCTTTGAGATAAGTAGGCATGGTCGTATCTGTCACTGACCAGACAAACTCGGTACCGAAGGCGCCATTCAGCAGCAGCAGTGTGAGCAGCAGCGTGGCACCGGTCAGCAGTGGCCAGGTCAGCAGGAGTGCATTGCGTGCGCTTAAAGCGAGCGCACTGTCATTGTTTTTCTGTGCCAACAGGGATGCGACACTCGCATAGACGGATGCCACAAACGCGATTAAAAGTAGATATACGCCCAGTTCTGCATTCATGTCGCTGCCCCTTAATGCTCAGCCTGAGCGGGCACAGCGTCCTCGTAGCGAGTGGGGCATTTGAGCAGAAGTTCATCGGCATAGAACACGCCGTCTTCGCCAAGTTGGCCCGTTATGATAGCCTGTGCCTCATGTTGAAGCAGATCCGGCATCGGCTGATCGTAGAGGGTGATGGTCACCCGGT
Organism: Chloroflexota bacterium; assembly: GCA_010092885.1. GTDB lineage: Bacteria > Chloroflexota > Anaerolineae > Aggregatilineales > UBA3940 > TC-195. The sequence goes on from JAADYX010000381.1 coordinate 1,247, forward strand.
TGGCGTTTGGTGAGGTAGCTGCCTCATGCAGCACAGCCGCAAGGCCGCCCTCGCTTTCGATCTCAAGGCCGGACTGCGGCACATGCGCGATCTCGAAGGTGAGCTCGCTGCCATCAAAAAAGATGGTGTCACCGATGACCACACCGGAAACACGTGCATTCTGTCCGGTCAGCTTGTCCTGCTCAGCCAGCAGTTCATCCACTGTGATGAAGTATTCCTGCTGGGAGGCAATGCTGGTGACGATCAGATAGGGCATCGCGGCGAGCAGCAGAACTCCGCCAACAATGAACTTGGTACGCCCGGCAGACCGGGGCTGTGGCTTAACATTTGTGTTGTCCAGGATGGCTTCGCTCATGGGGCCTATCCTCTCCATGTCATCACTATAGGAACAGTTGATGCTATTCTAACCGTATAGGTCCGAATAGTGGGATGATGACTGTCACATGCTACCTATGAGGTATTTCCCAGAAACTAAAAAGCCCCGCGGATCAGGCGGGGCTGGATGAATCAGAGGACTCTTTAGCGTGCGGCGTCTTCTTCGAAGAGTGTACGTGCGTTCTCGATGTAGCTGAGGGATTGGTGCCGGAAGTACGTATTGTAGAGATCGGCGTAGTGGCCGTCCATCTCCATCAGCTGGTCGTGATTGCCCTCTTCAATGATGCGGCCGTTTTCCAACACGATGATGCGGTCAGCGCTGCGCACAGTCGAGAGACGATGCGCAATGAGGATCGAAGTGGACTGGGCCAGGATCATGTCCAACGCTTCCTGGATCTGCATCTCGGTGAAAGGATCAACACTGGCGGTAGCCTCGTCAAGGATGAAAATGGCAGGCTTCTGGACGAGAACGCGCAGCAGGGCAACCAGCTGCCGCTGACCCATACTCAGACGTGAACCGCGCTCACCCACATCGCCGTGTAGACCATCGGGAATGGTCTCCAACCATTCGCCTTCACCGATGCTGTTGGCGATCTCGGCGATTTCCTCTTCCGTGGCGTCTGGTTTGCCATAGCGGATGTTCTCCAGAATGGTGCCGCTGAACAGGAAGGGTGTTTGCGGCACAATACCTAGCCGGTTGCGATACGACTCCAGGTCAAGCTGGCGAATGTCAACGCCATCAATGAGCAGGCTGCCCGCCTTGAACTCGTAAAAGCGGGAAATCATCTTGGCGATGGTGCTCTTGCCAGCCCCGGTATGTCCGACGAAGGCAACGCTTTCACCAGGCTTGATGTGCAGGTTGAAGTTATCCAGAACAGGCTGGTCTTTTTCATACTCAAAAATGATCTTTTCCAGCAGGATCTCACCCTTCATGCCGTTGACGTGCTGGTTGTCCTGTTGCTGGAGCACGTTTTCAGCGTCAATAAGCGCCAGAACGCGCTCCAACGCGCTGAGGGCCTGTTGGAACTGGTTGATAAAGGCCGACAGCTGAATGAAGGGGAACCAGAAACGATCAACCGACTGGATGTACAGGAACCACAAGGCGGCGGATATGCTGCCGCTCACCACTGTTACCGCACCGAAGTACACCACTGAAGCGATGCCAAAACCAGCCAGCGCATTGAGAATGGGAAAGACAAGCGCGAGCACAAACCCGCGCCGCAGGTTGATTTGATAGGACTGCTCGTTGATCTTGACGAACTCGTCGTAGATGAAGCCTTCCTGCCGGAAGTTCTTCGCCACACTGATGCCGGAGACGCTCTCCTGGATGTTGTCATTGACCATGCCCATGGCACGGGCACCCTGCCGGGTCGCGTTACGTGCGAACTTGCGCAGGACTGCCACGGCAAGAAGGATGACCGGGATGAAGCCCAACAGTACCAGGGTCATCACCACATCCTGGGTAAACAGCACCACCAGAAGCACAATCGTCTGCACCATCTGCGCAAGAATATCGGAGCCCAGCGTAAGCACCTGGCCGAATTCTTCCGTGTCGCTGGTGATACGGCTGATCACCTTGCCGGACTTGTTGCGGTCGTAGAAGGCCATATCGCGTTCCACGGCGGCGCGCATGGCGTCTTTGCGCATCTCGGCAATGGTGTCACCGACGAGGCGTCCCATCAGGCGGCGGCGGACCCAGTTGGCAAAGTACTGGAGCACAACGGTGATGGCGAGTGCGCCAACAATCAACCAAACGATGGGTACATCGGTGGTCCGGTCGAGGTTGTCGACGCCGATAGCGATCAGAATCGGAATGCCGGCCTGGGCCAACGCGGCAAACAACCCCATGAGCGTGATAACTGCAATCCGCCTCTTTTGCTCACCGAAGTAGTCGCCCAGCCGTTTGAACAGGTACCAGTCTGAATACTGGCGATCGTAGGAGTCGGCGTCCAATCCTGCAAAGAACATGCTACTTACCCTCCGTCATCTGCCGGTCCAGGTACGATTTCACACGATCCTTATCATAGAAGGAGGTCTGTTCCTCATAGCGGTCGAAGATGCGGCGGTAAGTGTCCGACTCACCCAGCAGATCCTCATGTTTGCCCTGAGCCACGACCTGACCTTTGCGCAGCACAATAATGTGATCGGCCCAACGGATCTGTGATAAGCGGTGCGTGATCAGGATGGTCGTGCGGTCTTTGGCTGCGGACCAGATCGCTTTCTGGATTTTGTCTTCCGTGGCGCTGTCGATGGCGCTGGTGGAGTCATCAAGGATGAGCACGGGCGGATCGGTCAGGAAGGCACGCGCAATGGCTAGGCGCTGGCGCTGCCCGCCTGACAGGGTGACACCTCGCTGCCCGATCACAGTATCGTAACCCTCTGGGAAGCCCATGATGAAATCGTGAGCCTGCGCCTTCTTGGCGGCATCCATGATCTGCTCACGGGTTGCATCGTGCCTGCCAAAGGAGATGTTCTCTGCGATGCTGCGGCTGAAGAGAAAGATCTCCTGCTCGATGATACTGATCTGGGAACGCAGCGATTCGAGGTTCCAGTCACGCACATCAGTGCCGTCAACAAGCACGCGCCCCTTGTCCACATCATGGGTGCGGTTGATGAGCGTGGTCACGGTCGTTTTCCCTGCGCCTGTCTGCCCCACCAGGGCGACCGTCTGGCCCGGTTCAATGCTGAAGGAAACCCCTTGGAGTACCTTATCACTTGCCGAGTTGTAGCTGAAGCTCACGTCCTCAAAAGTGATATGCCCCTTCAGAGTGGCCGATTTGCCTTCCATGTTTTGATCGAGGTCGGTGATCTCATTGATGATATTCAGAATGCGTTCGCCGCCTGCATATCCGGATGCCAGCCGGGACAGTGAGAAGATCGACGTGAATACAGGGAATGTAAACAGCGCCAGCTGGCCGGCATAGTTCACAATATCACCTTGGTTGATGCCGCCGTTCTGGTAAAGCACAACTGCATGCAGAAAGCCGCCAACAAACAGCATACCATACAGGAAGATGGCAAAGTAACGGGCTTCGACATCCGCCTGCTCGATAAAGTTTGAGCGGACCCGGTCAACCAGGCTGTTGAAGTTCTCGCTTTCGCTTTTTTCTTGCGCCATGCCCTTGACAACCTCAATGCCGTCAAGGCTCTCTGCCAGGCGGGCATTCATCTGCCCGAAGCTCGCCCGCACACGTTGGGCCACCTCGTGAATGCGGCGTACATAGTTCACCTGGACAAACACATAGGCGACGATAAACAGCAGGGGGGCTGTTACGAGGGCTGGATGAATAAACGGTGACAGCACCGTTGGCAGAATGAGAAACATCGTCGAACCGATAATCAGGTTAAGACCCGGATTGAACAGGAAGTTCAGCTCACGCACATCGTTGGTGACCCGAGCCATGATCTCACCAACAGGTGTTAGATTGTGAAACGTCATACTTTTGCCAAGCAGACTGGCATAGAGTTCGTCGCGCACATCGCGTTCAATACGTTGGGCGAAGATCTCAGCAGAGTAGTTTCGCATTAACTGGAGCACACCGCGCAGCAGCTGGCTGCCGATAATGGCCAGTGCCATCAAACCCACACGCTGGAGGTCCTGGTTGTCCCGGATGGCGTTGTAGGCTTCCCCGATGAAGAACGGTACCGCCGATGCTAGAGCAGCGTTGCTCGTTGCCCCGATGATCATCGCAATGCCGACGGCTGGATGCCGTTTTACATGGGAGACGATGAACTGCAGAGTAGAGCTGCGATCCGTATTGTAAGTCCGTGCTTCAAATTCCGATGCCATACCAGCTCCTAGTGTAACAGCGTGTATAGAGCATAGTCCGATTATCCGCCGGCGTCAATAGATAATTGTCTAAGATATGGCTCAGCAAAGCAAATAAAAAACTGGTGGGAGCATATGCTCCACACCAGTTGAGTTATTCAGTTGACAGCACTAGGGCTGGTTCGGGTTCTGCGGAACGAGCACGTTGTCGGTCAGCAGGTGAACAACACCGTTGATCGTTTCGATATCGGTGGTGCCGATGGTCACGAAGCGGCCACGTGCATCCTCAATCTGGGTACCGCTGTCCAGCTGAATGGTGAAGTCCTCACCCTCAAGCGTGGGCACAACCAGGTCGTCGGACAGATCTGAAGAGAGAACGGTGCCGTCAACGACGTGGTACAGCAGGACATTGTCCAGCTGCGGGGCGTTCAGCAGCTGCTGCTGGGTGATACCGAACTCGGCCAGCAGGTTAGCGAAAGCCGTATCCGTCGGAGCAAACACAGTGAAGTCGGCGAGGTTATCGTTGAGAACGGTATCCAGGCCAGCGGTGACAACAGCGGTCACCAGGATGCTCAGATCCGGGGTGGCGGCTGCCACATCAACGATTGTCGGCGGCAGCAGAACGGTGTCAACCACGTGGATGACGCCATTGGAGGCAACGATGTCGGTCAGGACGATGGTTGCCTGGCCGCTAACGTTGCCCGAGGTGAACGGAATAACAATATCAGGACCAGAGGTCGTCACCTGGAAGGTGCGGCCCAGGTCCGTGGTGATGTCGGTGTTAAGCGGCACGTCACGCAGCAGAACTTCGCTGCCCAGCACGTGGTAGCGCAAGATACGGGCGAGAACGTCTTCATCAACGTTTGCCACGAGGTCAGCGGCGTCGGAGAAGCCCAGAGCAGTTGCCAGATCCTCAAAGGCCTGGTCGTCCGGAGCAAACACCGTATAGCTGCCAGGGTCACCGAAGATCGGGGTCAGACCCGTCTCATTGAGAGCAGCCACAAGGTTGTCGAAGCCATTGGCAACGGCAATCTCAGCGATGGTCAGGGAGGTGTCAGCGTTTACACCGAGGCCCAGGCCGTCGAACGCGAGGAGGCCGCCACCCAGGTTTTGCTGACCGATGCCGACCTCAACCTCGTCAAAGGCAGCTGTGGCGGTCAGTGCACAGGTGTCCTGTGAGAAGTTGAATGTGCCACGTGTACCGAACTGGCACAGTTCCGTATCGACAGGTGAACCGGCATCGAACGTAGTGATCTGTGCGGCAATGACGCCACCAGAGGGGATGTTCTGACCAGCGATGTAGTAGTCAAAGGTCACCACATCACCGGAGACACCAGCGAGACCCGTCACGTTCTGAATCGCACCGCGGGGGCCAGAGCCACCATTGATGAGCAGCACGTCGGTGCCTTCCTGAGCGACCCCAAGACCCGCATCGAAGACGCTGGCACCACCGATGAGGTTCCACTCACCGCTGATGGTGTCTTCAAAGCTGGCGTTCACAGCCAGGTTGTCGCGGATGTACACGTCAAGGCTGGCGGTCAGGCCATCGTAGTTGCCATCACTGCTGGAAGCCGTGAGGTCAACCGGGTTTGCCTGCTGGCCTTCTACCAGGCCATCGTTCGGGGCGAACACCACAACTTCCTGGGGCTGATCCCAGTCGCTCATGGTGAAGGTCAGCTGCGTCGGGCTAACACCCAGCTGGCCTGCGCTCAGTGTGAAGTCGATGGTCACGTCATCGCTGGGCATTTCATCCAGCACGACGCTGAACGTATCTGCGTTGCCAGCTTCGTAGATCAGAGTATTGGTATCGGTCTCTGTGATGGTGATGCCAGCAGCGTCGATGGTCTGCGCGAAGGCATATGGAGCAGCAGCCAGTGCAGCTGCAACAACCGCAACAGCGGTAAGAACAGTACGCAGATTAAACTTGAAGCTCATTGTAGGTTTGTCTCCCTTGGTTGTTGGTAGGAATCAGATGTGATCAAGTAGATGGACAAAGGACACGTGTCAATGGATACGATGCTCTCGACTGGAGCGTCTCCTTTCCGCATCAGCTCAAGGCTTTTGCGTTCGGGTAACTTACGTCCATGTGTAAGCGTAGCGAGTGCGGAGGGGAGATTTACATCAGAACAACCTAAGAAGAACATAAGAATGTGGGGAAGGCAGCTGCCTTCCCCACTGACCAATTTGTCAGTCTCACATATAGGTGTTTATTGCGCGGGTTGTTTGACAGCTTCGATCACATCGGCGGCCAGATCAAAACGCCCAAACTGCGGTGAGAGATACAAACCGGCTGCTACCTCGGCGAACTGAACGGCCAGCTCCTGCGCAATCCGTACTCCTTCACGGCGAGGATCGTCAGCGTGTTTCATACGGTCAAGTATCGATTCGGGGATAAGGATGCCGGGCACTTCATTATGCAGGAACAACGCATTGCGTAGGCTGTACAGTGGCAGGAGGCCGACCAACACAGGACGGTCCAACGGCCCGTGCTGCTCTGCGTAACGCTCCATGAAACGCTTGTATGCATTCACGTCATAGATGGGCTGTGTGAGGAAGTAGTCCGCGCCGTTGACTACCTTCTTGCGCAGAACTCTTACCTCACGATCCGGGTCAGGAGCATTGGGGCTTAGCGCGCCGCTTACAAGGAAATTCGTGGGCTGGCCGATGCTGTTGCCCGCCTGATCGATGCCAGCATTAAGATTCTCCTTCACCAGCTTGATCAAACCAGATGGCACGATGTCATAATTGTCGTGGGCGTCGGGATAGTCCCCGATGCGAGTTGGATCGCCCATCACAACAAACAGGTTGCGGACACCGAGCGCATGAGCAGCCAGCAGGTCGCCTTGAACACGCAGCAGATTGCGTCCGCGCGTGGGGAAATGCAGAACGGTCTCGATGCTTAATTGGTTCTGCAGCAGAGAGCATAGGGCCCAAGGGCTCATACGCATGCGGGCCATGGGGCTGTCCAGCACATCGATTACATCAGCGCCGACCTCGGCCAACATGGCGACGGCCTGCAGTTCCTTCTCGGTGGCCACCCCTTTTGGTGGGGACATTTCAACAGCAACGACCAGCTCACCGGCGGCCAGTTTTCCAGCCAAACGACTGGGGGCAAACAACTCATCGCCTGAAGTCTCCTCGTCGTCGCTTTGGAGGGTGACAGAGACCGGCTCGCGGATCGGAGGGGCCGGTTCATTCAGTACAGAGCGCATGGCAGCGATATGTTCTGGCGTAGTGCCGCAGCAGCCGCCAACAGCGGCCACACCGATCTCCCGCATGGATTGCGTAAACGAGGCGAAATAGCCGGGTGAGGCGATATACAGGGCTCGCCCACCAACGTTCTCTGGGAAGCCCGCGTTGGGAACAGCCGTCAGAGGGATACCCGGATTCACCTGGCGCATTCGGGCAATGATACGCCTGACCTGTGCCGGACCATTGGAACAATTTACACCAATGGCATCGGCGCCATCCAAACGGTTTACGACCTGGCTGGGTGTCTCACCCATCAACGTGCGGTCATCACGTGTGAAGGTCATCTGTGCGACAACAAAGAGATCCGGGTTGACATCACGGGCGGCACGAATAGCCTCAGCCAGTTCGACTGTGTTGGAGAATGTCTCCAGAATGAGGAGATCCACTCCAGCCTCGTTCAAGGCGGCGATCTGCTCGTGGAATGCGTCGTAGGCACTTTCTGTCGTGACTCTGCCGATGGGAGCCAGCCTGACACCTAACGGGCCGACAGCACCCGCGATGTACACATCCCCTCGGCCAGCCTCCTCCACGGCACGGCGCGCAAGGTTTACACCTGTCCAGTTGATGCGCGCCACCGAATCGGCCAGGCCGTGTTCCTCCAACTTGAACCGGTTGGCTCCAAACGTATTGGTTTCGATGACTTCAGCTCCCGCCTCCAGATAATCGCGGTGGATGGAGACCACCAGTTCAGGATCGCTGATGTTGGTGGCATCAAGGCAGACATCCATTGGCACACCCTTCTGGTTGAGCAGTGTACCAAAAGCACCGTCAAACAGGACGGTGCCCGCTGCAAGCCGTTCGCGGAAAGACTGCTTTTCTATCATGGCTCTTTCTCCCCTACAATGATGTTGCAGAATGTACATGCTCGGTTGACAATAGGCAAGCATCCACCGACAATGAGGAACAGATCATGCCTCGCAAAAAAACAACCCCACTGACTACGTTTGCCCTGATCGGTGCGGGGATCGTTGTGGGTTGGCTGGCTGTGCGTCAGGCACGCTTGGCCGCTGCTAAGGGTGAATTTGCAGGCAAGGTTGTACTGATTACTGGCGGTTCACGCGGGATCGGCCAGGCTCTGGCTGAAGCGTTCGCAGCACAGGGTGCCTCATTAGTGCTGGCTGCTCGCAGTGCAGAGCAGCTGGAACACGTGGCGGCCACCTGCCGGGTTTTGCATCCGCAGGTTGAAACGCTGTGTGTACCTACCGATGTCGGCGACCCGACGCAGCTTGAAAACCTGATTGACCAAACCATCGCACGCTTTGGGCGCATTGACATTCTGGTGAACAATGCGGGGATCTCACAGGGTGGACGCTTTGAGGAGGATGAAGAGCTTGGTAGGTTCCAGCGCCAAATGGAGATCAATTTGATGGCTGCTGTCCGGCTGACCCAACTCGCACTGCCCCATATGCTCGCACGCAATACCGGTTGGATCGTGAACATCTCATCTATTATGGGGCGCTTCGGGTTTCCGTTTGTGCTTGGCTATGTGACAAGCAAGCACGCCTTGAACGGTTTCAGTGAGGGCTTGCGCCGGGAGCTGTATCATACGGATGTCCGCGTATTGTCTGTGATTGCGGGTTTTGTGGAGACTGACATGATTGCCGGAGATACGTCTCGCCTCGTACGCAGTTCGCCCTTGAGCCTCGTGACGCCCGAGCAGGTTGCACGGCAGACTCTCAACGCTGTTGCATTAGGACAGGCTCAGATATTCACCGGATGGTTCGAATCACTCATGAGCGGTCTGAATGTGTGGGTTCCCCGGTTGATGGACCATGTTTTCTTTAAGCTTGCTCCACCAGAGATGGTTGGTACAGCTTCTTCGCACTACACAGAATGACCAGAGGAGAGCTTTATGAGCTGCACAGCCCGAATCAAAGGCATTCCCCAGATGCCGACAGTCAATGCCCGAGGTGGACCGGCTCTGTCCTACCCGATTGTGTATCAGGCGACGGTCGGGACAGCCAACCTACCTGTACTCGATGTGCAGGTTGATGAACAGGGGCTTGCGTTGGATGGCAAGGTCTACCGGTGGCTTAAGGTTGTGTTCCCCAACAATACGGAAGGCTGGGTGCGTGACGACCTGATCGAGATAGCCGGAGACTGCTCCGCGTTGGGTTACAAGAACACATCCGATGCACTTGTGCTGGCATTCAGTCTCTCGCATGAAGCCCCCTCTGTAACGCTGGGCAGGCAGGGGCCTGATCAGGGAGCCGATGAGCAGGAAGTACGCGGCATCGGTGGCGATGTCTGCCTCGTCACCCTGACGGGGGATCCGAACCTCCCGCTGGTCAACGCGCGCAGCGGGCCTGGCCCGAACCACGGCGTGATCTTCCAGATGGAGCGCGGCACGAGTCGGATCTATGTGATCGATGTGGCCGATGACGAAAGCGGCGCAGATCACCGGTGGTTCAATCTGGCGTTTCCAAACGGTCAGACCGGGTGGATGCGCGATGATGTGATTGCCATCCAAGGGGACTGCACACCCGTGGGCTACGAGCATCTGGATGAACCCGTGTTGGCCAGCCGCGCGCCCCGGCTTTCATCCGAACCGGTGGCGGTTGAACCAGTTGCCGGAACAGCACCTGACTCGGGATGCGAAGGCACGGTGATATCGACGATCCCAGCGAAGGTCCGCAGTGGGCCAAATGTGACCTATAATATTGTGACGACCGTTGAACCCAATACCGTCCTTCCCATAGATGACTCACGCGCACAGGATGACGGCGGGGACTTCATCTGGCTGCTGGTCACCACGCAGGAAGGTCAGACAGGTTGGATCCGCAGCGACCTGATGCGATATCAGGGGGACTGTGCTGATTTCGGCGTGGTGGCAGCTTCCGACGATCTCTATCCTTCGCCGATGCGACGTTACTTCTTCACACAAGGGTACGGCGGGATCAACGGTCACCGTGGTTGGGATCTGGCGTTAGAGGATGAAGCCATCCTCTCCGGGCCGATGGGCGGGCGTGTGGTCCGTGCTCACCCGTGTTCACGGTGTACACCGGATAAACCCGCCTGGCGGCATCATGGCATCCCCTATGGGGACCAAAACGCTCTGCGTGATCCCGGTTGGGGATGGGGCTATGGCAACCATGTGATCGTCCGGTACCTGCATGACCGGCTGCCACCGAGCACACGGCAGAAGCTCGCTGAGCTAGGTTTGGCAGGCCATCATCTGTACGTGGTGTATGCCCACCTGAAGGAGATGTATCCATCCGTTGGCGATGAACTGACCGCCGAGACAGAGCTTGGTACATGTGGTGATACGGGTTGGTCTTCCGGTCCGCATCTGCATCTCGAAGTTCGGGCGGGCCCCAATCCGGACAGCATGGGCTCCTGGCTGAGTTTGGCCCTGCTCGACCCGGCTGTCCTGTTTAACCGCTAGGTTGTCTGATGGCTACCAAGCATGCTATAGTGCGGACGAATATTCTGCCTTCACCCCGGAGGTTTGGCGTAATGAAGAGACTTATCCATCTGCTGCTGGTCATGATTACAGCGGTGCTTGTAGTAACGGGCTGCCAGGTATCTGGGTCAGCCCCTGCCCCGGAATCCACATTCCCACCAGTTGATGTAACAGACGGCGGCGAGGCTGCGGAAGTCCCGCCGGAACCAGACGAAACCGAAGAAGACATCCCGGTGCCAACCGAAGCTGACACACCTGATGTCTTTGGCACCCAAACTGCTGAGGCTCCCGTAGAGGAAGACGGTGGAGTCGAAGAGGGTGCGACCGACGAGGGTGATACGATCCTGCCCGGGGATGATGAAGGCACCGCAGACACCGGTGAGGGCGAAGGTCAGGATGATGGGCTGCTGCCTACCCCAACAACGGAAGAAGGTGGACTTCCGGGCGAAGGTGAAGAAGACCAAACTGCTGAACCCACGCCCACGACGGAGATCCCCACACCACTCCCGGCTGACGCTACCGAACCACCGGCCTCATCGCCCGATGAGTGCACGTATGTGGTACAGGCTGGTGACAATCTCTTCCGGATTGCGCAGCGGTTCGGCCTGACGACTGAGCAGTTGGCCGCCGCTAATGGCATCACCAACCCAGAGCTGATCGAAGTCGGGCAGGTGCTCAATCTGCCAATCGCGGGCTGCCCTGGCGGTGGCGATGGGGCACCGACACCCCCTGGCGGTGATGTGGCCGAGGTCTATATCGTGCAGCCCGGCGACAATCTTTTCCGAATCGCTTTGAGCTTTGGTTTGACGGTTGAAGAGCTGGCCGCCTTTAACAATATCACAGACCCGTCGCAGATCTTCGTGGGCCAGGAGATTCTGATTCCGGCGCAATAGGATCGCGTTGTTTGAGCAGCGGAACAAACAAGGGGCGCATTGCGCCCCTGTTGTTTAGGCCGGAGGCACACCGATGAATAATGACAGCCTGCGTGAACAGATTCTCAGCAGTGAGCAGATCTTCAAAGGGCGCATAGTCGACCTGCGCATCCTGGATATTAAACTGGCGGATGGCACTGTTACCCGGCGTGAGATGGTTTATCATCCCGGAGCCGTTGCCGTCGTTCCAATTGATCAAGATGGTAGGGTGGTGCTTGTTCACCAATATCGTCATGGGGCAAGTGGTGTTCTGCTGGAGCTGCCAGCAGGAGGCCTCTACCCGGGTGAGGATCCGATTGAGGCAGCCAAGCGTGAGCTGCAAGAAGAGATCGGGTATGTGCCACGCCAACTGACCCACCTGGGCAGCTACCATGTAGCGGCAGCCTATACGACCGAGGCAATCACAATCTACCTTGGGCGGGATCTTATCCCGTCACGTCTCAAGGCAGACTACGACGAGCGTCTCATCGTGGAGCGGATCGCATTTAACGAGGCCTTGCGTATGGCTGAGACCAATGAGATCAGGGATGCCAAGACCATTATTGGTCTGATGTGGGCCGTACGTTATCTTGAGAGTTGAGCGGTGGACGAGCAGCGTATTGCCCTGGAAAACGCATTTATCCTTGAAAATCGGCTGAACATTGCACGTTTCGGCCCGGAACAGTTTGCGCAGCAGGGTGAAAAGGGTGTGGTGCTTGTTCAACCGGTGCAAGGCGAAACAGCGGAAGTGCGGTACCTTACGATCAGTGCCTTGCAAAATGCCGGTCTGGTGGGGAAGGATGGTCCGCCCATTCAGCAGTCGGTGACGCAAGCGTTAGAGCAGTACGATCCCTACCAGCAGATCGTGCTGGTGTTCTTGTATGCTGGTGATGGAACGGTATATTTGCTGGATATCGAAGAGCTGGAGCAGGAAGACTCTTAATGAAGAAGTGGCAGCAGTGGTTGTTATTTGCTGTGGGTATCGCGGTCAGTGCGATCTTTTTAGCCCTGGCCTTACGCGGCCTCAACCTGCGCGAAGTATGGATCGACATGAGGCAGGCACGTTACGGTTGGCTGATCCCTGGTGTGGCCGTGTACTTCATTGCGGTCTGGGGAAGAACGTGGCGATGGCACTATCTGCTGCGACCGGTGAAGCGCATCAGCCTTAAGGCGATGTTCCCGGTAGTGGTAATCGGCTATATGGGCAACAATGTCTACCCTCTACGCGCGGGTGAAGTGATCCGGGCCTACGTGCTCAAGCGCAATGAGGATGTCAGCATCAGTGCTTCGTTGGCTACGATCATTGTGGAGCGCATCTTTGACGGGCTGGTCATGTTGATCTTCGTGTTTGCAGCCCTGCCCTTTGCCCCCATTCCGGCGCCATTTGACCAGATCGTGCTCTATATGACGGGGCTTTTCTTTGGCGCGCTGCTGGTCTTCTTCTTATTGGCTCTCAGGCCAGCGTTTACCCGCAAATTGTATACAGGCATCTTCAACCGGCTCATCCCCGTTGAGGCCCTGCGCGATAAGACAATTGACCTGGCTGATCGCTTTATGGACGGCCTGGCCTCGCTGCGCAGTCCGGGAGATATGCTGATGATCCTCGTGACGTCAGTATTTATCTGGCTGACGGAGACAGGCAAATATTGGTTCGTAATGCATGCCTTTGATTTCCAGGTGAGCTTTTTCGTCCTGATGTTGATGACGGCTGTTGTCAATCTCGCGACTACACTGCCGAGCTCCCCTGGTTATGTGGGCACATTCCATGAGCCAGGCATCGAGATATTGAAGGTCTTTGGGGTGCCTGCCAACACCGCAGCAGCCTATACCGTGGTACTGCACGCGGCGCTGTGGCTGCCGATCACCTTGCTGGGCGGCTTCTACATGATCAGGCAGGGGGTACGCTGGCGGGATTTTGCCGAGGCATCACGCAGTGTTGAACAGCTAAATGAGGCGGACCACGATAGTCAGGTACCGCAGTCCGCCCCGGCGGGTTCGTCTATGGGGACGCGATGACCAATGAGCCCACCGTGTCGTCGAGCACGCGCAGGTTGGGGGTAAAGCTTTCCGGTGGTTGCCCCTCTGTCTGAGTACCCGATTCAGGATGCGAGACCGGGAATATGCCCAGTATGTACGAGGTTCCATCCGTGGTCAGACCCTGAAAGACGTATACCAGCCCCATATCGGCCAACGGTCCATCATCAATTTGTGTGACATAGCGAATGCCTTCCCCTACCGGGAAGGTAATTTGCTGCTGTTGGGCAGCAAAAGTACTTGTGCCACCCGGATCAGGAATGGACAGTGATGCGGCGTCGGCTGAACCATCCAGCACGGCCCGCAGCGGAGCAAAAACGCCCGGTGATATCGCTTCAAAGTCGGCCACTGGATAGATGGTCAGCCGTGGGATACCAATCGGGTACCCATTGAATTCGAACTCCAATGTTGACGGCAGAGTCTCCGTCGCCGGAAGGGGCCTGTAGTCTACTGACCGGACAAATCCCGGTTCAACGTAGAAACGCACATCCTCAAACGCCGTGTTAGGCGCTGGCGCTGGCTGCTCTTCGACTGTCTCCGGCTGCTGTTCAACGATTTCCGCTGTTGGGCGCAAAGGGCTGAAGTTCACTTCTGGGGTGGGGTCAGTGCCGCAGGCGGCCAACCACACAACGATAACTGCTGCTACCCACTGCCGCATGGCCTCTCCTAACTGATAACATCCAGTTCTTTACCGACCTTTTCAAACGCGGCCAATCCAACCTCCAAATCAGAAGGTGAGTGAGCGGCTGTGTTCATCACACGGATGCGTGCCTTGCCACGCGGCACCGTAGGATAGGCGATGGCCATGGCAAAGACACCTTCCTCAAACAAGCGTTTGCTGAAAGTTTGTGCGAGCTCTGCTTCGCCGAGCATGACAGGCACAATGGGTGTGACTGTGTGACCTGTATCAAAACCGAGTTTGTTCATCTCGGTTTTGAACCACTCAGCATTGGACCACAGGCGGTCGACCTGTTCAGTGCTTTCTTCGAGCAGATCGATGGCAGCGATACAGGCCGCAACGTCAGGTATTGTCATGGCGGAGGAAAACAGGAATGGGCGGGCGCGCTGCTTCATCCAATCGATGATCTCTTGGCGGCCAGCGATAACGCCGCCAACAACGCCAAATGCCTTGGACATGGTGCCGATCTCGACATCAACTTTGCCGTGCAGCCCAAAATGGTCCACAATGCCACGTCCACCTGTGCCGAGTACACCTTCGCCGTGTGCATCGTCAACCATCAGGATACAACCATGTTCATGGGCGATTTCATACAAGTCAGGCAGAGGTGCGATATCGCCATCCATGCTGAACACGCCGTCGGTAACGATTAAGCATCGGCCTGTGATCTCGGTCTCAGCTAATTTGGCGCGCAGGTCGTCGGGATCCGCATGATTGAAGCGAACCACTTGAGCACGGGAGAGACGGCATCCATCAATGATGCTGGCATGGTTCAACTCATCAGAGAAGATGACATCTTGCTTGCCGACAAGCGCCGGAATAGCAGCCAGATTGGCGGTGAACCCGCTCTGAGTTGTCACAGCGGCTTCCACCCCTTTGAACCGCGCCAGGCGGTCTTCCAGCGTGTTGTGGAGGCTCATAGTACCGGCAATGGTTCGTACTGCACCTGGCCCAATACCGTATTCATCTATCGCCTGTTTGGCAGCTTCCTTGAGCCGAGGGTGGTTGGCCAGGCCAAGGTAGTTGTTCGCGCAGAAATTGAGCACCCTGCGGCCATCGATTTCAACCCAGCCTTCCATCGGGCTCTCAATGGTGCGGATTGTGTTGAATAGACCTTGCTCTTTCAGTGAGGTGATCTCTTCGTTCAGGTAGGCGGTTGGGGTCGCCATTTGAACTCCTTGAGGTATTATTTTGTCGCTTGATAGGTGCATTGTACACTGCTGTGTGGAAAGTCGCATCGTATCGTTGAACACACAAATGATGGATTTTGGGACCATGGAAAATAAACAGCCAAGCGATCCAGCATCTGCCCCCGCACAGCCACATCGCCGCCGACTTGTATTAGAAGTGTTTCTCGTCTTCTTGGCTTTCCTTGCGATCTATCTGATAACAGCAAGTGATGCCGCATGGCACACTGATGGCCTTGTGCGGATGTATGTGGCTCGCAACCTTCTAGAATACGGCGACCCCATTTTGCGAGAAGCTGAGCAAGGTGAGGTCTCAGCAACGGTGTGGGCTGTCACTGGGCACGATGGTCGATTCTATAGCTTCTATGGGCTGGGGCACTCTTTGTTCATTATGCCTGGCTATGCGCTTGCTAATTGGATTGAGCAAAGTATAGGAGGAATCCCGTACATTTGGGATGAGCACCGCTTTTTCTTAGGGATGCTAGCACCTGTTTTGTCAGCGTTGGTGGCGTCGTCGGTTTTCGCGACCACATCGTTGCTGGGGTACCGTCGCTCAAGCGCCCTATTAACGGCAGGCGTTGTGGGCCTGGCTACAATAATCTGGCCCAATGCGCGTGATTTGCAAGATAATCTACTGGAAACCAGTCTCATCATGGTGTCAATTGCTTTGCTGGTTGCCCATCATCGCTTCCCCGAGCTTAAATGGCCCCCTCTTGTGGCTGGTGCCTCGTTTGGCCTGGCATTTGTGACACGCTCATCGGCAGCATTGGCCTTCCCAGGTTTGATGCTCATCTTGATTATGCCCACCCTTCTTGAAGAGAGGGCGTTGAGCCAGAAACTTCTGACCGCAGCCGTGCTGTTTGGTCTCGGGGCTTTGCTGACGGCATGGATCTGGCCCGTGTACAACCAAGTGCGCTTTGGCGATCCGATGGAAACTGGCTATTCACAAATGTTCTTGCGCGACGCTCCAGCACCCGGCCAGCCCCTTCTGCCCGGGTTGGCGACATGGCTGTTTAGTCCATGGCATGGGCTGCTTATTTACACGCCGCTGCTTCTCCTACTGCCGTTCCTTGCCAGACACTTCGCAGAGAATCGGGTTGGGCTGTGGGTATTGGTCGGCGGCATACTGACACTCATTTCTGTGACATTGTTCTATTCAACGTTCAGGGGCCTTGGGAAATGGACATACGGCCCAGGCTACTTGATGATGGGCATTCCCTGGGTATTGGTGACTCTTGTCGTGTTCTTTGAGAACTTCAAAAACATGATGTTGAGTGTGCGCGTGTTGGGAACCATTCTGCTAGGACTCAATGTGATTGCAACCTTGCCAGGTGTCTTTCTACCGATCGGCTACGCTGCACTGTACATTGGTCAACAGATTTCCCTCCAAGGTGGCGACGATCTCTCGTGGATACCCATGATATATTCGCCAATTGTCACGATGGGAGAACAAAGTATTCAAGCTATCGGTAATGTGCTCAGCGGGCGCGCAGCAACTTTCGACGTGATCCCTAATTCGGCGACATGGCTGGAGAGTTTCGTGGGCCTAAATGCACCAGACTGGTGGTGGGTGATGATCTTCTACCGTGGCTTCCGGCCGATAATCCTGATTCCGATGGGGCTGCTTGCCAGCGTCGCTGTGACCCTTTTCTTTTTGCTGCGTCTCCCCGAACCTGAGTCTTAGCGGTCATCGCCGCTGCCATGAAGCTGCCCACGTGCGCCGCGTGAGGCAAGTTTCTTGAGATTGCTTGAAGCAATATCGTCCAGATTAAGGCCCAGTTCGTCGGCCAGCATAGCAACGTACCACAGCACATCCCCCAATTCCTTTTTGATAGCTGCAACTGCTGCGGGCGAAAACTCGCCATTCTGGTCGCGGATGACTTTTTTGACCTTTTCACATACTTCGCCGGCTTCCCCAGCCAGGCCAAGCGTTGGATAAATCGGATTGCTGCCCCGCTCGGGGTAGCGGGCGGTATCTGCAGCGCGTTTCTGATAGGTATTCAGATCCATGGTATGCTTACTCCGTTTTGTTACGTCATTGAGGGAAAGCTAATGCGTAATCCTGGACAGCGAATCGGCCTGGAAGTCCTGCTCATCTTTACGATGTTCCTCTCTGTCTATTTGATTACAGCGAGCGATGCAGGTTGGCACAATGATGGCCTTGTCCGCATGTATGTTGCTCGCAACCTGCTGGAACATGGTGATCCTATTCTACGTGAGGCAGAACAGGATCAGGTTGACCAGCTGTGGGCAGTTACCGGTCGTGAGGGACGTTTGTATAGCTTCTACGGTATTGGCCATTCACTTCTCATCATTCCAACGCAGATCGCAACTGATCTGACGAGAGATATCTTTGGCAGTCGTCCAAATCAGTACGTTCCGGAAATGGACCGCTTTTGGTTGGGCATGATCGCCCCTGTGATGTCTGCTATGGTGGGTGCCGCCGTATACAGCGTGATCCGCCAGATGGATTTCTCACGGTCAACAGCTTTGTGTACCGCAGCAGTCATTGGCTTGGGTACGTTAATCTGGCCGCATGCGCGTGACCTACACGACAATCTGGTGGAAACAGCTTTTGTGATGGTTTCACTGGCACTCATCGTTACATACAATCGCACGGAGCAAGTCCCTTTTCTGGTTGGAGCAGGGGCTCTCTTCGGATTTGCCTTCATCACGAGAACGAGCGCCGTGTTTGCTTTTCCTGGCTTGATGCTTGTCCTGCTGATGCCGCCTTTGCTTGACAGGGGTTTCGAACCCAGACTCCTTCTGCGGATTGTTTGGTTTGGCCTGGGTTCATTGATCTTCGCATGGATATACCCAGCTTACAACTTCTGGCGGTTTGGTAGTCCATTTGAGACAGGCTACACAGAGATGTTTGCACGCGATTCTCCTGCTCCTGGGCAGCCCCTCCTGCCGGGGTTGGCAACCTGGTTGATCAGCCCGTGGCATGGATTGCTAGTATTCACACCGCTGGTCTTACTGATTCCGGTGCTCGCGAAGCGCTTCATGGCGCACCGGATGGGCAAATGGGTGCTTCTTGGAGGCGGTTTCGCCCTCGCTTCAGTGACACTTTTCTACTCGACGTATCGGGGTCTGGGTAAGTGGGCTTACGGCCCTGGCTATCTTATGATCGGCATTCCATTCTTTCTGCTTGGCATCGCACCCCTCTTTGAGTATTGGCGGGTGCTGCCCAGCTGGCAGCGACTGAGTGGAGTTCTTCTCACTTCGCTCAATATCCTTGTTTCATTGCCCGGAGTCTTTCTGCCCGTTGCCTATGCGGCGTTGCTGATAGGTAAGTTGGTTCCTGTCAAAGGGGGTGACGACCTCTCCTGGATACCCGCATCACATTCGCCAATTGTGCTGATGGGGAGGCAGAGTCTGCGTGCGCTTGGCAATGTGTTCAGCGGACGTGCAGCTGCTCTAGAGACCATCCCTGATCCATCAACATGGCTCGACACCTATGTAGGGCTCAATGCACCAGATTGGTGGTGGCTGTTGGCCTACTATCGTGGCTTTGAACCTGCACTTATCATTCCCGTGATCCTGCTGGGAGTGGCGGGGGCGGCACTATACGGCTGGCATCAGCTTGGGGGGCAGGTTATGCTTGGTGTCAGAGACATGGAGCCGATTGATTGACTATGCCAACAAAACGACTTGTGTTGTTCGTCACGGTAGTAGGCGTTGTTCTTCTGATTGATCAGGTGGCTAAATGGCTGGTCATGCAGAACCTGGAGCTGGGACAGTCCTGGCAGGCGCTGCCGTTTCTACAACCCTTGTTTCGAGTGACATACAGCTATAACACCGGAGCCGCTTTTGGGATGTTTCCCATGGCTTCATCGGTGTTTCTGGTGCTGGCCTTTATCGCGTCGGTAGTTTTCGCTGTGATGTACTTCAACTTTGGCAGCGAAGTCACCTGGCTTTCACTGGTCGGAGTTCCGATGATAGTCGGCGGTGCCTTGGGTAATGCCATTGACCGCCTGCGATTTGATTATGTAGTTGACTTCTTCCATGTGCAGGTAGCCAACTTTGCCAACATCTCCAATTTCGCCGATCATGCGATAACGCTAGGGGTCATTCTGTTGTTCATCGATCAGGTGCGGATCGAGCGAGAAGAACAGGCTCAAAAGCAGGAGGTAACAACGGCACCGGTTGAAGAGCATGAAGGGATATCGTAATGCGGCGTTTGCTTGCTGTTGGTGCCATTCTCTTAGCTGGCTGCATCTCGGTTGAGAATTACGAAGAACCTCTTGTTGTCGCTGAGCAGGTTGAGTCGCCAACACCGCCCGGGATCCCAACGGATGTAATCGTCTCCGCTACACCGTCATTGGCCCCGACAGTTACACTGACTCCGACTCAGTCGATGACTCCGAGACCCTCGGCAACGCAGTCGCTAACACCTTCAGCGACCTTCACTCCGCGACCATCGAACACTCCACGCCCCGCAACCAACACACCGCGTGCGACCACGCCTGCCCCTTCTGCTACGGTGACGGCTGTGCCTACGACCGTTGTGCCCACTACAGCGGTTCCGACAGTTGTCGTGACACCACCCGACAGCGAAGATGGCAATCTGTTTGTCAATCCGGGCATGGAGGGCGATACACGCTGGGTGGGGTTCGTCGAGATCAACGTGGTGGAGAGCTGGTGGCCATTCTATTGTGACGATCCCTACGTGAGCGGCGGATGCGAAGCCCCTCAGCCCTGTGAAGATGGCACGGCCAGCGGCTGCAATCCTGACGGCCTGATGATGGGTCGACCCGAATTCAAGGCATCTACCGAAGAGACCCGTTATCGGGGCGGCGAAAGCGCCCAACAGTGGTTCTGCTTCTACAAGGTGTGTACAGCAGGGATCTACCAAACCATTGCAACTACACCTGGCGAAACCTGTACGATCACCGCATGGGTGCGAACGTGGAGCACGAATGAGATCGGGTATATCGACACGCCCTCTGATACCAGCACGGCAGATGCCCGCGCAAACTCACGCTGGGTGATCAAGGTCGATCCGACAGGCGGCACATATGCGTTTGCCGGTGATCTGTTGGAGAGCACGGAGTTCCTCTATGAGGACGGCCATTTCGATGCGTGGGCACAGATCAGTTATTCGTTCACGGCGCAAGGGCAAAGTGCCACTGTGTTCTTCGAGAACCGGCGTTTGTGGCCAATCCGGCACAACGACTCATTTGTGGACGATGTATTTGCGAGCTGCAACTAGGAAGCAAAAAGGCGGCAGTAGTGCCGCCTTGTGATGGACCTGGCGAGACTCGAACTCGCGACCTCTACAGTGCGATTGTAGCGCTCTCCCAGCTGAGCTACAGGCCCGGGCGCTCATATGGAGCAATGCAAAGTCTAACGAGTTGAGGATGAGTTGTCAAGGTGCGCCAACTGATCATCTGCCTGACAGCCTTAACCCTGATAGGATGTCAGGCGGCTCTTTCCAGCCCTGTTTTGCCTTCTTCCACGCGGACTCCGTCGCTGGCTACTCCCACGCGAACACCTATTCCCACTGCGCAAGCATCACCAACAAGCGCCCCCACCCCTACGCTTCTTCCGGAAGACAGCCTGACTTTTGGAGCCGATTTGCCCATTGTGGAACTTGATGTCGAACTTTTCTACAGTGAGCGGTGGATGCGCGCCGTCCAGAGGGTGCAACTCACCAATACCACTGATAGTGCATGGACAGAGGTGGTTTTTAATGTGCCGTTGAATGCAGTGGAAGATGCATTCTATCTTGATGCGGTCACTGTCACTCTCGGCGAGATAGTACAGGAAGAAACCTGGGAGATGGCAGCTGGCAACGGGATCGTTCGGGTGCCGCTGCCACAGCCCGCTACTCCTGGTGAGGAGCTCTCCGTGGTGATGAACTTCCGCGTGGTGATCCCACCTGTTTCACAGGCATCCTGGCCGCCAATCGGCACCACCGGATGGACGGCCACCTTGATTCAAGCTGGGGAGTTCTATCCCGCACTGGTACCGTACATTGATGGTGAATGGGTGACATGGGACTATCACCCTGTGGGCGACCCGACATTCTACCCTGCTACGGATTTTCGGTTGACGGTCACCACAGACGACCCTGGTGTGACGGTAGTTTCTGGTGGTTTTCAGGGGCGCGCTGACAACATCTGGTCCTTCGCGGTTGAAGGCGCACGGGGCATCGCGTTTTTCGCAAGCCCGGACTATGTGATGGCCAAAGGCGAGGCGGTCGGAGTCCCGGTCTACAGCTACTATCTACCAGACCACGCACAGGCTGGAGAGGACGCGGTGGAGGTTGCGGAGCGCTCACTGGAGCTTTTCACGGAACTGTATGGCCCTTACCCTTACGCAGACCTTGTGGTGGTGGAAAACGGATTCTTCGGGGGCATGGAGTACTCTGCGCTGGCCTCCATTACGGACTATGCCTATCATGTCTATCAGGGCGATCCGCGTTCTGTGCTGCACACCCTCATCGCGCATGAGGTAGCGCATCAATGGTGGTATGGAGCAGTTGGCAACCATCAGGCGGTAGAAGCCTGGCTTGACGAGTCACTCGGCTTTTACAGTGAACTGCTGTACTACGAGGCGTACTATCCGGATATGGTCACCTGGTGGTGGGAGGCCCGCGTTTTCCGCTACGAGAGGTATGGCCCGGTGGATGCGACGATCTACAGTTACTCCGTGAGCAGCGATTTCATCCTCTCCATGTATGGACAGGCGGCTCTGTTCGTCGACACGCTGCGCGAGACGATGGGGGATGAGGCTTTCTTCGCCTTCCTTCAGGACTATTACCGTACACACTACGGGGGCATTGTGACCGGAAGGGACTTCTTCGAGGCGGTACGGCGACACACCAGCGAGGATCTTAATCCGCTGTTGGAGGCCTATTTCGCTGAGACTGCCTATTAACGTTGGACGAAGGTCACCCGGGTCAGATTGCGGGTGCAGGCAGGGAAGTGCTCAACAACGACGGTGTCACTGAGATCATCCTCAGTACGGGAAAGACGTAGAAAGTACGTGGTTTCTTCACTGGCGGCGGTGAAGACTGCCTCACCGTTACTATCGGTTGTCTGGGTTGTCTCGACTCCATCCGTGCCGACAGTGCGCAAGGTGGCGGTGATGCCTTCAACCGGGTTTCCAGCAGTGTCGTTCACGTGGATAGCAATGGCCTGTGCCTCACAGCCCTCTGGGTGGGGCTCATGCTCAACCGCCTCCAGCGTGAAGATGCTCACCGGAGCGGATTGACAAGCCACAAAAAGGAGCACTGCTGCGGCCAAAGGGGCTAAAGCCCTCATGCTTCGGGAACGAAGATCACGGTCATCAGATTGAGCGCACAGTCCGGTATCGACTCGGCAACAGTGATATCGCTGACAGGCTCGCGGCTTACCGGGTCGAGGACCTGCACACGATACACACGCTGGACCAATGCATCGGAAACGACGATGGTGAACAATCCATCGTCCTGTGTTTGGGTCGTTTCGTCGAAATCGCCATCTTCTGTTGTGATGTGTACCGGGATACCGGATGCTCGCGCCCCATCCGGAAGGAGGACGGCACCTTGTACCACGATCCGGTCACACCCTTGTGAGGCTGCACTGTATTCGACCGCGTTGCCTTCCAGCATGAAGGTCAACCCGGGCGGCAGTGTAGCCTGGGCCGTTGTTGTATGCTGGCAGCCGGTTGCCACACCAGCCAAAGCCAGGATCTTCAATACTGCGCGGCGAGAAACATTCATACAACGAGTATACCCAACTATGGCTAGGTGGCAATCCAGGCCGAACCGCCGTTAATAAGCAGTGTTGGATTCTCGTAGCGCTCGCCGTCTTCCGCTTCAAGAACGATTCCCATTGTCGCTAACTGGCCGTATACGTCGTCCCAGGTTCCGTCATCGCCGGCATGATAGGCATCAAAGGCACGCGTAAACCACGGTGCGAAGTTACCCCAGTGGTCGCCTTCATGAAAATTAGCCTCGATCCAATCGCCAGAGTTACCAACTGGATCAACGGTACCAACCCATGAACTGCCGACATAGACATACCAGGTTTTGCCCAGCATGATCAACCCCCCTTTTGTTACCTGCTGCCAGTCCATTTTATCTTAACCGATTTCAAACGTCTAGCGGAGCCGATGTTGGTGCGAGCGATCTATTCTGGTTATGCTCAGATTGAACCCACACCACGAAAGGACTTCCGGATGTCCGTCACAGTTGGCCTCTACAGTCCGGGGGACATGGGCAGTACGGTTGGGCGGGTGCTGAGCGAACACGGTCTGCGTGTCGTGGGCTGCGTGCAGGGGCGCAGTGAACGAACCCGGCATCTGGCGGAGAACGCAGAAATCGAGCTGCTTTCTTCTTATGCGGACTTGGTGGCTGAAAGCGACCTTATCCTCTCTATATTGGTACCCGCTGAGGCCGTAAAGGCAGCCGAGTTTTTGGCTCACCATTTCACAGGTGCTCGCGTAACCTATGCCGACTGTAACGCGATCTCTCCAGAGACCACACGTCACATCGGACGGATCATCACAGACGCGGGTGCGGACTACATTGATGCATCAATTATCGGGCCGCCCCCGCACAAGCCAGGGGTGACACGTTTCTACGCATCCGGTGAACACGCTGCCCGGTTGGCTGCACTCAACGAATATGGTCTTGATGTCCGGATTGTGAGCGACGAGATTGGGCAGGCATCCGCTGTCAAGATGTGCTATGCAGCCCTGACCAAAGGCACCGGCGCCCTGATGGCCCAACTGCTGATCGGTGCAGAGGCCCTGGGTATCCGCGAGACACTCATGGCGGAGTTCAAAATCAGCCAGGCGGACCGGGTTGAGCGTATCGAACGGGCGACACGTTACGTACCTGCTAAAGCCCGCCGCTATGCCGGTGAGATGGACGAGATCGCCAGGACATTTGCTTCGGTAGGCCTGACGCCCAAAATCCACGAGGGCGCGGCTGCCATGTACCGTTTCATCGGAGAAACTCCCCTGGCGGATCGCAATCCGGAAGACCCCGAACCCCCTCCGGATATTGAAGAAACCCTCCGCGTTTTGCTCGCTCATTTGAAGCACACGGCAGAGTAGGCAGGTGAATCCGTGGACTCGTGGCTTTTAGTCTCTGACGTTGACGACACGCTGCTGGGCGATGACGAAGCGCTCAGGCATCTGGCCAACAGACTGGCTGGTGCTGAGCATATCACCACTGTTTGGAACTCAAGCCGTCCCTGTGCCAGTCTGCGTGCCTCGCTGGCAGAGAACGAAGCGCTCCCCACGCCAGATTACCTGGTGGGTGCCCTGGGCACAGAAATTGAAATCCGGGATACAGGTGAGCGGCATACGGCCTATGATGAATTCCTCGACAAAACATGGGACCGTGCGCGGGTGGCGGAAGTCATGGATGGATTGGGGTTCACGCCGCATCCACCCGAATACCTGACTCGCTTCAAGCTGAGCTATGACATCCCAGGGGAGCAGGCTTACCTGAAGGCGAAGGAAGCCCTTGCCGAAGCCGGCCTAAAGACGCATATCATCTTCTCAGGAGGGCACAACCTGGATATCATCCCGGAAGAGGCTGGCAAGGGCCGTGTTGTGGCCTACCTGCATGACTGGTTGGGCATCCCGGCGGAGAGAGTGATTGTCGCGGGAGACTCCGGCAATGATGTGGATATGTTCATCGCCCCCTACCGGGGAATCGTCGTAGGCAATGCATCGGATGCGCTCAAGCAGATGACAGAGGATCACATTTATCATGCACGCGCACACCAAGCAGAAGGTGTGCTGGAAGGTCTTATCTACTGGAAGGTTCTACGGGAGAAAACCGAATGAATTCACCCAACCAAACACCACGTTCTATACTGATGCTCTCGCTGCACGGCTATGTTAGCGCTGAACCTGAACTGGGAAAGCCAGACACAGGCGGTCAGGTTGTCTATGTACTTGAACTCGCCAAACGGTTCAGCCGGTTAGGCTACCAGGTCGATCTGGTAACACGTCAGTTCGAAGATCAGCCTGAGTATGATGAAGTCAATGAGGGTTTCCGCGTCTGGCGGATTCCCTTCGGCGGCCAAGATTTCATTCGCAAAGAAGATATGCACGATCACCTCAGTGATTTCGTGACCAATGCGCTGTCGAGTATCCGCAATCGTGGGCGGCAGTACGGCTTTGTCTATTCGCATTATTGGGATGCCGGTTGGGGTGGTCAGAAAATCGCTGAAGAGTTGGGCATTCCCCACATTCACACCCCGCACTCACTCGGATGGTGGAAGAAACACAATATGGGCGAGGAGATGTCCGAAGAGGATATGGAGCGCGAATATCGCTTTGAGGAGCGCATCCGCACCGAGTTCCTCATCTACCGGACCTGTGACCATATCATCGCTACGACGCAGCACCAAACGGAAATCATCCAGGAACACTATGATGTGCTCGACAGGCACACTACAGTGGTACCGCCCGGCATGGATGAAAATCGGTTTTCGCCTGTCCGGCAGGAGGAAGTGGATGACCTGCGCAGCCGGTACGAGCTGGGCGAATTCGATGTGCTTGCACTCGGGCGAATGGCCGAGAACAAGGGCTACGATCTCCTGATCAAGGCGCTGCCGACGCTGTTTGAGCTCAAGCCTGAAGCACGGCTGATTGCAGGCATCGGCGGGGAAGACAATGAGCAGGACTCCGGCGGTGTCAGTTCGCTTAAGGAACTGGCTGCTGAGCTTGATGTCAACGACAAGATCGTCTGGAAAGGCTATATTCCCGACGATGATCTGGCCAACTACTACCGCGCGGCGAGTGTGTTCTCACTCTCATCCCGCTATGAACCGTTCGGTATGGTGGCTATCGAGGCAATGGCCTGCGGCACCCCGGCGATCATCACCGTGCATGGTGGCCTGGCTGACCTCATCGACTACGGCACACAAGCGTTGTTTGCTGATCCCTACCGTCCCATTGAATTCGGTACCATGCTGGCCACCCCAATGCTGTATCCAAAGCTGGCCGACGAACTTGCCATCGAAGGCTCACGTTTTGCCCGCCGCACCTTCGGTTGGACAGGCATTGCCAAGCGCATCTTGGGGATCTTCGATCGCGTGCGGGCAGCCAAATATGACCAGGAAGCACGAATGTGAGGAACTCCGTGATCGAAATCGGTTCGATCGCCATCGATCTGATCAATGAGTCGCAAATCATGGCGGATGCAGGGGGGCCGTTTGGGCTCGTTCCATCGCTGCTGTGGTCGCGCCACTATGACCAAGATGACCAGTACCGGGTACCAATGCATCACATCAATCTGTTGGTGCGTACCGGGGGCCGGACCATCATTGTGGATACTGGCAACGGCACGCGAATTCCAGAGAACCGGGCTGCTGCAATGATGCTCCAGCATCCGGAGGGAGGGTTGGTGCAGGCATTGGCCAACCGCGGTGTCAAGCCTGAGGATGTGGATCTGGTGATCAATACGCATCTGCACTCTGACCACTGCTCCACCAACACCCAACCGGACGGCAGCGGTGGATTCATGCCGACCTTCCCCAATGCGGAGTATGTCGTTCAGTACAGGGAATACGCGGATGCCATGTTCCCTAACGAACGCACACGCGGCACGTACTTCAAAGAGAACTACCATCCCCTCGTGGAAAGCGGCCACATGCGCCTGCTGAAGGGTGATGAGGTCATTGTGCCGGGGATCCGCGGTGTGGTCACGCCGGGGCATACACCCGGCCACCAATCGATCCTGTTCGAGTCGGAAGGGCAGGTTGGTTTGTTTGTTGCGGATATGGCAAGCTTTGCCATTCACTTTGCCAAGCTTGCCTGGATGACCGCTTACGACGTCGAGCCGTTGGTCACGCTTGAGACCAAGCGAAAATGGCAGCGTTGGGCATTGGAGCACGACGCACTGCTGATCTTCCAGCATGACCCGAAGACCTATGCCGGGCGGCTTGCCGAGGATGAGCGTGGCAAGCTGCGCGTTGAACCCGTTCTCACGCCGGAGAGCGCAGGCTGATGCATATTCTGGTCACCAACGATGATGGCATCCGGGCACCGGGTATCAAGGCGTTGTATGGTGCTATGCGCACCCTGCCGGATGCTCGTGTCACTGTGATGGCCCCCGATCGCAACCAGAGCGCCATCGGGCATCGCAAAACCCTACGTGAACCGCTGCGCGTGGACGAAGTGACTCTCTCCGATGGGACCCAGGCCTTTGCCTGCTCTGGTTCGCCCTCTGATTCAATTGCGCTCGCGTTGATGGGATTTGTTGAGGATCCGGTCGACATTGTGGTGAGCGGGATCAACCAAGGGCCAAATATGGCTCAGGATATCACCTACAGTGGTACGGTTACAGCAGCAATGGAAGCCGCACTCTACCAGATACCGGCCATCGCATTCTCCCTTGACTCGCAAACCGAGCCCGCCTTTGAGGCCGCCGCAGCCTTTGCCCGGCACATTGTACCGTTGACTGCTGAACGAGGTCTGCCGGATCTGACCCTGCTCAACGTCAATATCCCGCATACGACTGCCATTAAAGGGGTGAGAGTCACCTGGCAAGGCAGGCGGCAGTATCACGACGAACTGGTCAGGCGTGTCGACCCGGGTGGACGCCCCTACTACTGGATCGGCGGAAAGGCACCCACCGGTGACCGGGAAGAGGTCGGTTCCGATATTTGGGCGGTCGCGCAGGACTATATCTCTGTGACACCGATCCGGCTTGACATGACTCACCGGCAGATGATCGACGACTTGGAAAATTGGTTGGACGACTTTAGCTTGTGAGCACCGCGTAGACCACATAAGCGACATAGGCGAGGATCAACACGGAGCCTTCCGCCCGTTTGAAGACGCGCCCTGTGAACAGAAAGGCATACAGCAGCAGCACAGTGCCGCTCAGCAAAAACACAGATACCAGCAGGTCATCGGTGCCCACGCTGACGGTCGGTTCAATGAAAGAGATAGTAACCAGCCAGGGCAGCCCCAAGCCGATCAGGATATCAAAGATGTTGGAGCCTACCGCATTAGCAACAGCCATTCCGCCGCGTCCGTCGCGCGCCACACTCATCGATGCGATCATATCAGGGGCGGAGGTGCCAGCGGCCAGAATGGTCAGTGATACGATCACCGGAGGTATGTTGATCGCCTCAGCCAGGATAACGGCGGCCTCCACCAGGATGTAACTGATGCCCGCAATCAGGGCGATGGAAATAACAAGTGCCCAAACGAAGTTCTTTTCAGGGTCGCGGGCGACGATACCAATAACACGGCTTATGATCTGGTTGATAGATTTGAGAATGGAGTTTGAGCCCTCCTCTTCAACCTGAGGGGGATGGGGTATCTCGGTCTCGTCATAGGGGTTGTTGTTACCCCAACGCCACAAGATGAACAGGTAGACTACATACGTTGCCAGCAGGAGCAGTGCTTCCCACAACAGAATAGTCCCATCCCAGAAGACAACTAGCAGCAGCCCCACGCTGACCAGGTAGAAAAAGATATCCCTCCGGACAGAATTGGCCTGTACGGTCAGCTGCCCCGCCACCAGGGCTGAAGCGCCCGTGATCACCAGGATATTGAAAATAGCAGAGCCCACAATGGTCCCAATGCCAACATCACTGTGCCTGCCTCCCAGAATGACTGCCACCATCGCGATGCAGAGCTCAGGGGCTGACGAACCGATCGCCATGAGCGAGGCTCCGGCCACATCAGATGGCATCCTTAAACGGCTGGCGACCACGTCCAGGCTGACGATGAAAAACTTATCTGTCACCACCGCCAGGATGTATGTCGCCGCGACAATGACGAGAAGGCTAACTACAGCAACCATGTTGGCACTCTCCAAGTTGAGCTTGTTGAAACCGGTAGGAAGCGTATCAGAAAGTTGGTATTCCAGCGACTTGACAACCGGCTTAGATCGCCTATACTACAAGTATGAAACAGTTGCATTATGCAACAAATTCACCTCAGCGAATGGATAAGCCTGTGAGCCAGAACGGACTCGAAAGCTTTGTCACAGTTGCAGATGCAGCTAAACGCCTGAACATTCATCCCGAATCGGTGCGCCGTCTGATCCGCAGTGGCAAGCTGCCAGCGCGCAAATTCGCCAACACATGGTTGATCGAACGAACAACGTTGGATCAATTCGCCAGCAACTACGATCCACGACCCGGTAAGAAAGCACGTCTCTTGTGACAGATACACACTTGTAATACAATTCGGACAATCCACATTGCAGGGAGAACAAGCGTGACACAGGTCTTGATTAAGGGACTGCGAGAAGGCCTGCTGGTAACGGTCAACGGATCGGATACCTGGCAGGAAATTGAGGCCGCGCTTGTGGCGCACATCGAAAAACAGGGCGATTTTTTCCGTGGCGCACAGATCGCCCTCCAGGTAGGAGACCACATCTTGGATAGAGAAGACATCCGTAAACTCCAGGAAAAGCTGGCCAAACATGATGTGCGGCTCTCAGCCCTGCTGGGGACATCACCCGACACCATCCGCGCCGCCCGGCGCATGGAACTCGATACCGATATGCCTGAGACCGGTGAGCAGCCTCTCACCGAAGACGGCGAACTGCCCCCCATTGACAACAACGAATATGGCAGCAGCGGCGTTCTGGTGAAGGGCACGCTGCGCTCCGGTAAGGTGATCAGGCATATGGGCCATGTGGTGGTCATCGGGGATGTGAACCCCGGATCGCAGATCATCGCGGGCGGTGATGTACTGGTCTGGGGTAAACTCCGAGGGACTGTACATGCAGGCGCACAGGGTGATACAGAGGCAATGGTCTGTGCACTGGACATGCGCCCGACTCAGCTGCGCATCGCGAACTTTGTGGCAATCGGCCAGAATGACCGCAATGCCAGACCAAGCCCTGAGATCGCCTTCGTACGTGACGACCAGATCGTTGCTGAAGAGTGGGGCTAACCAAGGGAGACAGACATGACCGCTAAAGTTATCACCGTCACATCGGGTAAAGGTGGCGTTGGCAAAACGACGACAACAGCCAACCTGGGCGTCGCATTGGCGTCACTCGGCAAGAAAGTTGCATGTGTGGATGCTGACATCGGCCTGCGCAATCTGGACGTTGTCATGGGGCTTGAGAACCGCATTGTCTACGATCTGGTTGACGTGGTGGAAGGCCGGGCCAAGCTGCGCCAGGCGATGATCAAAGACAAGCGGCTGAAAGAGGATCTCTACCTCATACCGGCTGCCCAGACCCGCGACAAGACAGCGGTGAGCCCCAGTGATATGGTGCGGCTGGTTGACGAACTCAAACCGCTCGTTGACTATGTCATCGTCGATTCCCCAGCAGGAATTGAGCGCGGTTTTCGCAATGCGCTGGCCCCGGCTGATATCGTCATTGTAGTCACCAATCCGGAGGTTTCCTCTGTGCGTGATGCCGACCGCATCGTCGGTTTGATCGAGACTGAGAACAAGGGACCGGGCCAGCTGATTGTAAACCGCGTGAAGCGGGATATGGTCAAGCGAGGCGATATGCTTACACCGGAAGATATCATCGATTTCCTCGCTATCAAGCTGATCGGTTTGGTTCCGGAGGACGAACGCATCCTGATCTCCAGCAACCAGGGTACACCTGCCGCTATGAACCCGGGAGAGTCAAAGGCCGGTCAGGCGTTTATTAATATCGCCAAGCGGTTGACGGGTGAAGAAGTGCCTTTCATGGAGATGGAAGAAGAAGAGGGCTTCATGCAGAAGGTGCTCAAATCGCTGGGATTTGGTGGCGGCAATGGCAAGTCCAAGAGCGAGAAGCCCGCACGCGCGGCCAAATAGGGGGACAAAACGTATGGCAAACTGGCTGGAACGCCTGTTCGGCGGACGCAAACAAGCAAGTGGCTCTGTGGCCAAAGAGCGGCTGCAGCTGCTGCTGGTCCATGATCGCAGCGACCTCACACCACAGCAGGTCGCAGCGATGAAAGATGAAATCCTGGAAGTGATCGCCCGCTATGTGGAGTTCGATGCGGAAAATGTATCCATTGACTTGACCAGCCATGATCGCGAGAGTGTGCTCATGGCCGAGATCCCGATTGTGCCGGCGGCACGCCAGAATCAGACAGCACCCTCTGACGCGTAGGGGTCAAGTCAGGATCACATCACCCGCCCGTGATTGGACCGCGATGCTGATCTGAGCGGGTGCCGATTCGAATTCTGGCGTAACGTATTCGCTGATGCCATAGGGCTGAAGCCGGTCATTCTCTACCTTCACGGTTACAAGGCCTGTCCGGGGTACCTTTATGTGAACCCCTACCTCTGGCGGGATGCGTATCTCAACCTCACCAATACCGGTGTATAACGCCATATCAACCACGCCGCGCCGCGGGCAGGCAACCGTCATGCGACCGGCACCTGTGCTGGCAACGATCCGGTCAAGGCGTAGATCGGTCAGGTTCAGGACCATATCGCCGGTTGAACTGTGCACGTCAACCGTCCACAGTACGTTGCCCGCCAGCCCGGTCTGCCATTGAGCGATGCTCGGCGGAATCACCCGCTGCTTGAGCCTGAGCGAGGCGACCCCATCCTTCGACTCGAAAAACGGCCTGCCGGATGAACGCAGCATCGCGATACGGTCGTTGGGGCAGTCACCGACGGCCATGCTGCTCCAGCCAGACCGCGCTTGGAAGTGCCCGCGCACGACCTGACCGCGTGCCGTAAACAGCCGAGGGGAGCGGCCCAACACGAGATCGCCATGGATGAGGACGCTCAGCGCAATGGCGACAATGCCCCCACCGATCACCGGGCCGGGCAGCAACCCCGTACCTGTTGCCGCAAAAATCAGCCCGGCGATGATAGCAAGCAAACCCGGCCAAAACAGAACGAGTGCAACACGGCGGCTAAAG
This sequence comes from Chloroflexota bacterium, assembly GCA_010092885.1. Classification (GTDB taxonomy): domain Bacteria; phylum Chloroflexota; class Anaerolineae; order Aggregatilineales; family UBA3940; genus TC-195. The sequence goes on from JAADYX010000381.1 coordinate 33,662, forward strand.
GTGCTCATAAGCATGATCTCCGGTAGGGAACGGGGGCGGTGTTCGCCGCCCCCGTAGTGATGGACTTACCCGCCGGGGTCCACAGTGGCGTCCGGGTCCGGGGCGGGTTGTACGTAGGGCGGCTGTGCGGTCCAATCGATGATAGTGCTGATTGTGAGCGCGTCCACGATATAGATCGCAGGATCGTCTGGCACCTGTACGTAGTAACCTGCCCCGGTCGGAGTCCGGCTGCCGACTTGCAGCGTGTAGGTCGGGCCGAAATCCGTGACGAATTCAATCGTGTGGAGTGGGTCATCGAGCCCATAGTCGCCCACGGCTCCCTCGATATCAGTTAGCCGGCGGGTCGGGGTGAGGCTGGGTAGACCGGCCACGGCTCCCTGTATGGCATCCGTATCCGCACCAAGGCCGGTATCAGTATCCTCCGGCGCTTCGGCGACGCGCCAACGCAGCGTAAGCGGATTGGCGGGTGTATCTTCCTCTGTGTCCATTCCCTCCTCGATAGCACTCACTTGTTCAACGGTGACGCTTTCGCCCTGGCGGTTGTCGGTTACAGTCAGGGCTGTGACCACAGCCAACGTCTGTGAGGCTTCAGGATAGAGCGGGTCCAACACCTCGATAGTTGGTGTGGGCTCGGCATCCGTGGTGTCCTCACGGTTGCCGAGCGCCTGTGCGCCAAGGAACAAGGCCAGCGCGATGACAAGAACAATCCCGATGGCTATTAGCCGCTGTTGGGTTTGGCGCTGCATGGCTGCCTCCTCCCCTTAGCGACGGCGGCGGCGGGCAAACCACACACCCGCACCCACGAGAAGCATCACACCGGGCAGCAGACAGGTCATCGCGATGCTGAGTACGTTCACACCAATCGGAGGCAGTGGCTCTTCGATGGTGTTCTGCCCGAAGTCATCGGTCGGGATATCAAGCGCATTTTCGCCCTCTGTCAACCAGTTGGCAGCGTTGATAACCAGCTCCGCGTTGTTGAAGTTGGCACGGTTCTGCAGAAATGTGTTTGAAGCGAAGTCCGCATCGCCGAATATCACAGCGCGGTAGTTCTCCTCGATGTTTTCTACGCTGACAGCCACTGTCACCGGCCCGGGGATATCCTCGCCAGGGTTGAATTCCACCCCACCCCCGCTGACCGTCGGGTCGCTGGTTTCACCCCAGGAAAGCGGTTGGCCGGTATTCCCGGTGCCCGCCGTTTCGATCAGACTGACCTGAACGACATTCTCTGATGGTGCGTCAAGCAGCATGCTCTGAGCGGTGAACATCACAGGCCGTGTGCCGCCATCATCAAGTGTTTCCACAATGGGCGAGTTGCCGAAGTTGTTGAGAACTGGTGTGGCGACATCCCCCACCAGACCTTCAGAAGTCACATCAATGACCAGGTCGTTGTTCAGCTGAACGCCCATCTCTTCGATCAGGTACTCACGCAGCACATCAACCGATGTATGTGGGGCTTCGATTAACCCGATCTGCTCTTCGGCTTCGAGGCTCCACAAGCGGATGTTGCCATCAGCACTCACACTGACCAGCGTATCATCGTCCGGACCGAGGGAGGCATCCCACACTGTGTTTTCGTGGCGCTCGAATGAGACATCCTCGCCAACCCGGATGGTGGCGTCAAACAGCGCATAGATGGCCTGCCCCTCTTCAGTCACTGCGATGCTGGTGATGCCTGTTTCCTCAAAGAGCGTGGTTGTTGTCGCTTCGCCACTTGAAACATCGTACGTGCCCTGCGTGCCATCTACTGCTACGGTGAGTATCTCTGAGCCGTCGGGTGTGTAGGCTAGCGAAAAGGCAACATCGCCGTGCACACGGGCGTTGTCAATCTGTTCGCCAGAGGCCGCATCCCACAGGTAGAGCAGCCCCTCGACGGAGCCAGTAGCGGATTGGCGCCCAGCCACGACAGCGATGCTTTCGCTGTCGGGTGAGAAGGCAACATCAAACATCTGAGCGGGCACGGCGATCGGCGAGAAGCTGGCTTCCTCGTAGGTGTCGGTGTTCCACACACGGATGATCTGGTCACCGGCGGCACTGGCCAACAGCGCCCCATCGGGTGAATAGTCGATGCCACCCACATCAGATTGGTGGCCTTCCAGCACAGTCAGTTCTTCACCTTCGGTATCCCAGATACGTACTGTGCCGTCAAGGCTAAGCGTGGCGATATCACCGGTCGAAGACACACTGACATCGACTACGGCACCGCCATGGCCGCGCAGAATGGCGATTTCATCACGTGACCCCGCATCCCAGACACGCGCTGTGCCGTCCGAACCGGCAGTTACGAAGAAGTCGCCGCTGGGAGCAAAGTCGACACCGAGCACACCGGAGCCCAGCGCACCACCACTCACCAGGCCAGCCTCGGCGAAGACCATCAGAGCCCCCCCACCGGTCAGATAGGCGTCGAGAATCTCTATTTCACGCGGGGCAAACTGCGCTTCCGGGCCTGCGATGATCAGCATATCGGCATCGTCGGGGATCGCACCATCCTCAAGCTGAAGCAGGTTCAGCGTTTCGACCTCAAAGCCAAAACGCCCGAGCTCGTTGACGATCTCCGAGTAGGCCTCGCCTTCAAATCCGCTGATATCACGCTCGCCATGGCCAGTGACCGCGTACGCTTTGCGCTCCTCACCGATCAGGACTTGGAGGAGGGCATTGCTTATCGAGCGTTCGCTGGCGCCCGTGGCTTCCGCGGTGCGGTCGCCTTGGGTGAGCACGATCACGTTTGTGCCGGTTACTCCGAACTGTTGAGCGAGCAGCGGCTCACGATCAGGATCAACAAAACGGAAAGTGAAATTGCCTTCGGCTTCGCGTTCATAGGCGCGCAGCCACAGATCGGCCTCTTCACGTGCGGCAGGCGATTCGCCATAAAAGGCAATGGCCTCAACAGGCTCCTCTAACCGGTCAAGGAGTTCTTGGGAAGACTCCGAGAGCCGGTACCGGCTTCCTTCAGTAGCGTCAACCGGGGCGAAGTTCGCCTGGCTGATGAGCACGTTCAGGCCGATCACCGCGGCGATCGCCACGGCACTCAGCAGGATAGAGGTGAGTGTGTACTGTCCGGCGCGCCCCGTTACCGATTCAACCAGAGCCTCAGGATCGAGGGCGATAAAGCCGGCCAGCGCAAGCACCACGACGCCAAGCGCTACGTAGCTGGTTGTGGTGAACCGGTTGCCAGGGGTCACGATAAACGCGATGGCAAAGACGATCAGCGCGACTACGCCCAAACCGAGCAGAATATAGCGCGCTGTGTTGCGGTCGATGCGGATGTCATTCATCCGACGTATCTCCTTGAGCCAAGGATCTGAGAAGCAAGCAGCAGTGCAATGATGATCATGCCGATGAAGTACGCGATATCCACCGGGTCAATGATCGAGTTAACGATCAGGGCATCGCCATGGTCACGCAGTGACAGCGATGCGATGAAATCTGAGACATTCGGGTTGGCGACCAGCCCCGCGAAGAGATCGACAATCCACAGCACAAGGCAGGAACCAATTCCGACGAACAGTGCCACCAGCTGGTACTGCGTCAGGGACGAGGCCAGAATGCCAATCGCCATCATGGTGCCTGTGCTCAACAGGAGGCCGAGATAGCCCGCCGCAATGGCCCCGATATCTGGTGAGCCGCGCAATGCGAGCACCACGGGGTAAAGCAGTGTGATCGCAATAAAGACAGCCACTGCCCCGAACGCGCCGAGCCATTTGCCGACGATGATCTCACCATCGCGAATGGGCGATGTAAACAGGAGTTCGTGTGTGCCCTCGCGCAGTTCGTCGGCAACCAGCCGCATGGAAATCGCCGGCGCGAAGAACACCATCAGGAAGACCATGGTGTTAATCAGAGGGGCCATGTCAAGTGGGGCCACACCCTGGTTCCACTGCTGACCGAAGTAGAAGGAGAAAAAGGCCCCATTGATCAGCAGCCAGATGGCCCCGATGAAGTAAATCAACGGCGAACCAAACAGAAGCGAGAACTCCTGCTTGGCGATGATCCAGATCGTTCTGAGAGAGCGGCCTACGCTTTGCATTTGGTCACCTCGTTTCAGCATCTTCGCCGGTCAGCCGGAGGAAGACATCCTCAAGCGACGTGCCAAGCGGTTTGAGTTCAAGTAGATCCCATTCGTTGCCGACAACCGTGGTGGCCACGATGGGACGTACATCGAGATCTTGGGGATGGGCAACTTCTATCCCATCGTCCTTGACGACAGCGGTCAGCACGCCTTCAATCTGGGTGATCAGATCGGCAGCGGTTTGCAGGTCGGCGTTGCCCAACCGCAGAAAGAAGCGGCGTTCGCCTTCCAGGCGGGTGGCGAGTGCATCCGGTGTGTCTTCGGCGACGATCTGCCCTTTATGGATCATCAGGACACGGTCAGCGACTTTTTCCAGCTCAGCCAGATCGTGGCTGCTGAGGAAAACTGTGCGGTCTTCACCGATCTCGTCAATGATGGCGCGCATCTCGGCGCGTTGGTCGGGGTCCAGGCCGATCATCGGCTCGTCAAGGATGAGCACTTCCGGATCGTGCACGATGGCTTGTGCAAGACCCACACGCTGGCGCATACCCTTGGATATGCTGGTGATCATGCTGTTTTCCCGCTCCAGCATATTGACCTTTTCCAGCGCGATTTCGACCCGCCGCTCGCGATCAGCCCCGGATAGACCACGCAGGCTGGCGAAGTATTCCACGTACTGCCAGACGGTCATTTCCCGGTAGAGGGGAACCGTCTCTGGCAGGTAGCCGAGCTTCTGCCGCATGTCGATCGGTTGTTCGAGCACATCATAGCCAGCGACGGTGACGGATCCTTCGTTGGGCGGCATATAGCCTGTCAGGATGCGGATGGTGGTCGTTTTGCCCGCGCCGTTGCGCCCGACAAAGCCGACAACTTCTCCCACATCAGCAAAGAAGGAGATCCGGTCGATGGCTTTGTAGTTGCCGTAGTACTTGGTTAAGCCTTCAACCTGTATCATGGTTTGTTCTCCCGAACCTGAGATGGAGCTGGGTGACTCCGCTTGAAGAAGAAAACCCCGTGCTATCCAACAGCGCAGAGTTTACCGTGACTGCTCCAAAGAGTCCGCCGGATATGATACAACACAGCGGGAATCATTGTCAACACAGCCGGAGTGCGGGTAGCATCAGAGTACATAAATGGTGGCAGGAGGGTGCCATGCGACAGTGGATGACGAGTGCGATCATCGTGATGATGCTGGTAGGGTGTGGAACGCAGACTCCGGTGGCAGAGGTGCCTCCTGCCGGAACGCCGCCAACCGCTATCCCTTCACCAACGTGGATACCTACACCAACGTTTACACCCATCGCGACGTTTACGGCCACCGTTTCACCCACCCCAACGGCGACCGGCACAGCAACAGAGACTCCCCTGCCGCCGACTGTCACCAACACGCCAGGGCCGACCTCAACACCCGGACCCAGCCCAACCCTTACCCTGCCGCCGCCCAAGCGAACCGTGCTGTTTGAAAAAGACACACCGACCCCAAAGCCGCCTACACCAGCACCGAGTGCACCGCTGCTCGATCCCGACCGCAGCGGTGACCAAGACGCACTGACCGATGCGGAACAGGCTGCCGATCAGGCGGGTGTGCAGACCTATTCCGGCATGCGCTGTCGTGTCAATACAACGACGTACGAATGCGGCTGTGTCCCGGACGCAGTGACGGCGTCATTCACCTTTTACGGGCCTAATGACCTGCGGATCGTGCTGACCTCCCCGGCTGGAGATACCTCTGTTTTTCTCCTCGACCGGTTGGGGATCAACGCGTGGGAAGGCACCAGCACAGGCGCAGAAGGCACTCAATTGGAGTTGATAGTGGTATTCCGTCCGCGAGGTTTTGACCAACAAACACAGGTCACCTTTCCTGTTGGGGAACAGGCGACCTGTGTCAATCAGTGGATGCGGTGACATATGCCCCACCCCTCAAGGTGGGGGCTTCTACCGTCAGGGGACTGCATCTTCCGGCTCGCGCACGAAGAAGGGAAAATCGTAGATCGAAGCAGGCAGTGCCTCATCCAATGTATAGGAAAAGACATCTGACCATTGTGGTGTGGCACTGTCAATCAGATCATAGGCGTATTCGGTGATGCCTGTGCCAGCGTCAACATAGGTCGAGAATTCAGCGGGCTCGATCACGATGTAGTGCGGACTGCCCATCCAGATGACTTCACCCCAGCCAAATGCACCATACACGAAGAGCTCGTTATTAGGGTTAGAGTCCCAGTGATAGGCGACTTTGCGCTCAACATAGACCTCCGAACTCACAGGATCGTACTCGCGGATCGCGATGCGGTACGCGCCATTGGTGGAGTCAAATTCGTAAGGCTGCCATGTGAGGGTGAAGTCCCCATCGTAGTTGAATTTGTTATACAGACCCAGCATCAGATAGTAGCCCGGGACAACGCCGAGATCCCAGTACGCCGGGTCGTTCTCCAGAGCGAACGGTGTCTGGAACTGCACGGTGGTCGGTTCCTTTTCCGGTGGGATATTGACCGGCATGTTGACTGTATCAACGATGTGGATCGTACCGTTGGACAGTTCGATATCGGCATCAAGGACGATGGCTCCATGTACGAACAGTTCACCATACAGGTCCTGCAGATAGATGTCCTGGTTATTCAGTTCACTTTCAATGGTGGTTAGGCCGTTGAGGTCAGATGCATCATACTCGCCAACCACAATGTGAAACCGGGTGAAGTACTCCAATGTGGCATAGCCGTTGGCCGCATCGTCAAATATGTCGAAGTCCTCGCCAAACGCCGCGTTGAGTGTATCCCAGGCGTTGTTGTCCGGGACGAAGACCGTAAACGGACCACTTGTGTCACTGTCCAGATTGTATGTGTCATCGAGATCGGTCAGGCCGAGAGCCAGTTCCATCCTGGAGAGGGTAGGATCGTCGGAAATATAGTCCATGATAGTCTGGCTGGTTTGCGCCTGCACAACGGCTGCGTCTACCGCAGCAGCCAACAAAGCGGCCACAGCCAGCACCAAACTCACAGCGAGGTGTTTAAATGTCATAGATCACCTCCGGATGATCGCAGATTCATGGCTATTGTACAGGCAGCAGACTGTAGGCGTCAATGGCACTTACTTACCGGCCCGCATGTGCTTTGTGGCACTTGTCCGCACCGAATGCTACGATCCATCAGATATATGATCCCGTACATGATAAAGTGACTTATCCATCAGGTGCCCATGCAGATCAAACGCGATCCTCCCGGTTCGGGGAGGCTTACTTTCCGCAGACGACGTAAACGCTTCCCCATCCTGCCTGTGCTGCTCTATGTCGGCGTGTTGGCGGCAGCGGGTGTTGTCTGGCTGCAGCGCGACTCACTGCAGCCGCAGGTGGTGGCTGCGTTTGGACCAACGCCAACACCCACACCTTCTATCGTTGAATTGACCACACAGGGCGAGATCGCCTTCTATGAGGGACGTTTGGCTGTGGCGGAAACGTACTACCGGCAGGCTGTCGAGGTTGACCCCAACAACGTTGATGCGTTGTTTTGGCTTTCCCATGTGCTCACGTTGGAATACATCCAGAGCCGTGACATTGAAAAACTTGAGGAAGCGCTCGCCGTAGCGGAGCAGGCGATCACAGTTGATCCGGAGGATCCACAAGGCTATGCAGCGCGCTCAAGGGCATTGAACTGGCTGGGTGACTACAGCGCATCGGCGAATGCAGCGAGCAAGGCGCTTGAAATCGATCCGAACTATGCCCTGGGCAGGGCCTATCTGGCTGAGGCCTATGTGGATTTAGGCCGGCTGCGCCAGGCTCTGACTGAGGCCGAGCGCGCCGTGGAGCTTGACCCATACAGTGTGGAGGCACGACGCAACTACGCCTGGGTGTTGGCCCACTACGGCAGCTACAACAACGCGATCATCCAATACGAGCAGGCGCTGCGCATCCAGCCAAACCGCCCCGATTTGATGTATGAACTCGCGTTGAACTACCGTTGGTCTGGCGACTATGACTCGGCCATCGCGACGTTTGAGGAGATCCTACTCCTCAGCCCGGACAATCCGGTGACCTTCTATGTTGAGATCGGCAAGACCTATTTTGAGCAGCGTGAAGACGGGGCCGCTCAGGAGTTCCTCGGTGCGGCGGTGCAGTTGGTCTGCAATGAGCAGCCCGAAGGTGAAACGGGTTCCACAGAAGATCAGGAGTGTCCGCGTAACCCGGGTGTCTGGGAGCTTTCTGACAGCCAGTATGATCAGTGGCGCAGCAGCCCAGACAATCTACCAGATAACGTCTTCATGCCCGCCTGGACCCTCCTGGGGCAGGTGTATTACACACGGCGAAACTTCGAAGACGCGGTTGATATCTTTGAAGAGGCCATTGCCTATGGTGAAGAAAATGACGTCGAGGTGCCGATCGAGACCTACTATCTGACCGCGCTGGCCTACTACTACCTCAATGAGTGTGACCGCGGTGTGCCGTTAGCGGAGTATGCATTCAACCGGCTTCAGGACGACATTGCCTCCAGCAATGAACCGCCCGATGCCAGCACGCTGACCGTACAGAACAACATTCTGAGCGTGTTCGTATTGTGCCGTGACTTCGCGGGCGACCCCTATACCTCAACCGCTTCTGGCTTTACCAATGGCTTCCCGGAAGGCTTCACCGAACCGGATGTGGTGATCCGCCGCAGCGATGGCTCTGTGGTTGAAGAGAACGAAGAAGAGATGATGGATGATGAGGAGTAGGTCGGGCTGTGGGCATTCCGCTGAAGACCGGCCGCAAACGCCGGAGTTACGCTGACTACAAACCGCCGAAGCGCAAACGCCCGCGCGATCCGTTTCTGATCCTACTCATAATCGCCCTCATCGCGGGTGGGTTGTGGGTGTCTGCAAACAGGGATACGATGCGTGCGGAAATCACCTCGTTGGTCGATGAGGACTCCAACCCGATAAGCCAGTTAATCGGCACGCAGCAGGTACAAGACACTGCTGGATCTCCAGGCGGCTCTACGCCGACAGCAGCCCCGGATGAGACCGATCTGGTCAATCAGGCGCAGGAAGCACTTGGGACCGGAGACATCACGCGCGCTGTTGAACTCTACGAGCAGGCTGCCGACCTCAATCCGAACGAGCCCTCCTATCCCTACCAGATGGCGCGCTTGCTGTTGTATCAGTCTGCACTGCAGTATGGTGACGAACGCGATGCCACACTGGAAGCGGCTTTCCAGGCGGCAAATCGTGCTATCCGTTCCGATCCACAGAGCCCGCATGGCTATGCAATTGCGGGCAAAGTGCTTGACTGGCAGGGGCAGCCGGAGGACGGACAGAATGAGGTGCTGCGCGCGCTGGAGTTCGATGACAGCTTTGCGCCGGCATACTCGTTCCTGGCGGAGATCCAGATCGACCTGCAGCGCTACGAAGAAGCAGATGCGTCGATTCAGACCGCCCTATCCCTTGATCCGCAGAACCCGGATGTTCTGCGCGATTATGCCTATGTGCTGGAAAGCCAGACACTCTATGCTGACGCTGTGGATCAATACCAGCAGGCAATTGCCGTAAGCCCAGAGATCGCATTCTTGCGCCTGGCATTGGCGCGAAACTACCGTGTGCTGACGGATTGCCAGGCTGCCTTGGACGAGCTCTTTGCCGCAGAGCCGTTTGCGCAGGGAAGTCCCGTGCTTCAGTTTGAGATCGGGGTGACATACGAGTCCTGCGTGGGCGATCTGGCTACCGCTGTGCAAAGCTATGAGCAGGCTCTTGAAATTGATGAGGACTTCGCGCTTGCCTGGGAGCGCATCGGCACCATCAGCTACTATCAAAATGACTACGTGCGCACTACACAGGCGCTCGGCAGAGCATATGAGCTGGGGCGGGACAGTCTCGCCATTAATTTCCAGTTGGGGTATGCACTCGCCCAGCAGCAGCAGTGTGCTGAGGCACAAACTTACCTGACCAGTGCCCAAGAGCTGGTGACAGAGGAACAAGAAGCCATTCAGGATGTGATCAATGAGGCGGTTGAACTCTGTTCGCTGCCACCTTCCACACTTGAACCTGAAACCGAGGCTCCATGACAACGGTACTCTTGGTTGACGACGAACAGAACATCATCGAATTGGCGCGCATGTATCTCGAGCAGGAAGGCTACTCCATTCTGGAGGCCGGTGACGGGGTAACTGCCCTGGATATGATTCTCGGGGATGAGCCGGATCTGGTTGTGCTCGATCTGATGCTGCCTGAGCTGGATGGGTGGGAAGTCTGCAAGCAGACACGTGCCAAGTCCGATGTGCCCATTCTGATGCTGACGGCCCGCGATGATGATATCGACAAGATCGTGGGGCTGGAACTGGGTGCAGACGACTACATGACCAAACCCTTCAACCCGCGGGAATTGGTCGCACGCATTAAGGCTATCCTGCGCCGGGTGGGTGGTAATGCTCGCGCAGATGAGACCCGTGAGACGCTGACCGTGGGCGATATTGAGTTGGATCCGGGCGGACGAGAGGCTGTCGCCAACAATACCACGCTTGACCTGAGAGCCAAAGAGTTCGATCTGCTGCATGTCCTGATGGAAAACGAGGGACTTGCTTTAAGTCGGGAGAAACTTCTGAGCCTCGCGTGGGGTTTCGATTTTTACGGGCAGACACGCACGGTTGATGTCCATGTGGCGCATCTGCGTAAGAAACTGGCTGATGCCAACAGCAGCGTGGAAATCGAGACGGTGTGGGGTGTCGGGTACAAACTCAATGCATCTTAGGCTTGACAAATCCAATGTCACGCCGTATCCTGATGAAGTAGTAAGCAGCGTGCAAAGCGCCGAGAAGGGAACCCAGGCGTGAGAAGCCAAGGACCAAACGTCCTGTTTTCAAGCTATTATTATGGCCCGCTTGCGTGGAGGATTTCTCCGTCCGCCTGATGGCGGCTGCCTGCTGACAGCTAAGTGTGCAATGGCGCGGAGTTAAACTCCGCGCCTTTTTTGTTTTGTTCTGTGGAAAGAGGTGACAATGCGCGGTGTGAGGGGAGCAACCACAGCACCCACCAATACCAGACAAGCCATGCTGGACGCGACACGGGAACTGCTCGTGCGCCTTGTAGAGGAGAACGACATCCGCACGGAAGATATCGTCAGCATCTTTTTTACTGCGACAACGGATCTCAATGCTGTCCATCCGGCCCTTGCCGCCCGTCAGTTGATGGGCTGGACCTACCTGCCGCTGTTGTGTGCACAGGAGATCGCGGTGCCGAACAGCCTACCACGTACGATCCGAGTTTTAATCCACTGGAACACACCAAAAACGCACGACGAGATCAGACACGTGTACATCAACGGCGCAGAAGTACTGCGCCCCGATTTCGCAGGAAAGGAAGAACCGACATGATCATCGTGATGGAGCAGGGTGCCGCCGAGTCGGATCGCCAAGGGGTCATTGAGTGGGTCGAGGAACATGGCTTCCGGGTCCACATCTCAGAGGGTGAGGAGCGTACAATCATCGGTGTGATCGGCAACGACCGCCCCGTTGATCGCGATCAGGTTGCGCGACTGCCGGGTGTCGAACGTGTTGTGCCCGTGCTGGCCCCGTATAAGCTGGCCAGTCTGGATATGCACCCCCAGCCGACAACGATTCCGCTCAATGGGAGGCAGGTAGGCGGCAGCCGGGTACTGGTCATTGCCGGGCCGTGCTCGGTGGAAAGCCGCGAACAGATCCTTGAAACCGCGCATGCGGTCAAGGAGGCCGGAGCAACCGCACTGCGAGGGGGCGCCTACAAACCCAGAACGTCGCCTTACAGCTTTCAGGGCCTTGGGGAAGAGGGTCTGGAGCTCCTGGCAGAAGCGCGCGAGGCGACCGGACTTCCAATCGTGACCGAGGTGATGGCTCCGGAGTTGGTCGAGCTGGTCGGGCAGTATGCTGACGTGTATCAGGTTGGGGCGCGCAACATGCAGAACTTCGCTCTGTTAAAGGCGGTGGGCAAAACAGACAAACCTGTGCTGCTCAAGCGTGGGGCTTCCAATACGATGGAAGAATTGCTGATGGCCGCCGAGTACATACTGAGCAAAGGCAACCTGAATGTGATGTTGTGCGAGCGGGGCATCCGGACATTTGAACCGTACACACGCAATACATTTGATGTGAATGCCATCCCAGCATTGAAGATGCGCACCCATCTGCCAATCATCGCGGATCCGAGCCATTCGACCGGACACTGGGAGCTGGTTGGTCCGGCGGCCCTGGCTGCGGTCGCTGCCGGTGCCGATGGTTTGATCATTGAGGTGCATCCACGCCCTGAGGAAGCACTGAGCGATGGACTGCAATCACTCAAACCGGATCGCTTCTCCGATCTGATGGGCCGGATGCGTGCGGTGGCTGAGGCCGTAGGGCGCAGCCTGTGAGCACCCTCACTGTCTCGCGAACGCCGGCCCTGCGGGGGCGAATATCTGTGCCTGGCGACAAGTCAATCAGCCACCGGGCGCTGATCCTGGGGATGCTGGCCGCGGGTGAAAACCGCGTGCGCGGCTGGCTCCCCGCAGGTGATACACTCGCCACGCTGGGGGCGGTGCGAGCTTTGGGAATCGATGTCCTGCGCGAGAATGAGACCAGCCTGCGCTTTCAGGGAGGGGGGCTGCGTGAACCTGCGGCCCCGCTCGACTGCGTGAATGCCGGAACGTGTATGCGGCTGCTGGCAGGTGCTCTCGTCGGGCAGACGTTCCCGTCTGTATTGGATGGATCGCCGCAGCTGCGCCGCCGCCCGATGGCACGCATCACAGGGCCGCTGCGTGCTATGGGGGCCTCAATCTCCGACACGGATGGGCGTGCACCCCTGCATATTGAACCGGCACCGCTGCACGGTCATGAGCACACACTCAGTGTTGCCAGCGCTCAGGTGAAGAGCGCGATCCTGCTGGCAGGTCTACATGCTGAGGGTGCGACGGTTGTTCATGAACCTGGACCCAGCCGCAACCATACGGAAGTGATGTTGCAAGCCATCGGGGCTGACTTAAAGGTCGATAAGCACACCGTGCACCTTGCTGCGGCACAGCCAAGGCTGGAACCGCTCGAGCTGGATGTACCGGGGGATATCTCCTCGGCGGCATTTGTGCTGGTCGCGGCGGCCTGTCTGCCCGGTTCGGATGTAGTGATCGAGCATGTCGGTTTGAACCCGACACGTACAGGCATCCTGGAGGTGCTGGCACGAATGGGATCCGACGTGGCGAGCACGGAGCGGGAAGAGTCAGGTGGTGAGCCTCTGGGCACGCTGCGCATCCGCGGTGGCGATCTGCGCGGTGTCAGTCTTGGTGGCGATCTGATAGTGCGGGCCATTGATGAACTGCCGGTCATCGCAGTGGCTGCAGCACAGGCAGCCGGGGAAACGCGAATCACCGTTGCTGCCGAACTGCGCGTCAAAGAGGTGGACCGGATCGCGGTGGTGGCACAGGAGCTGCGAAAATTGGGAGTGCAGGTCAGCGAGCAGCCAGATGGCATGGTCGTTGAAGGTGGCCATCCGCTCAAAGGGACAGCGGTAGACAGCCACGGCGATCATCGTATCGGTATGATGTTGGCCGTGGCTGGGCTGTTTGCTGAGGGCGAGACCCATATCCAGAATGCGGGCTGCATTGCGGATTCGTTCCCCGGGTTCGCCGCGACGTTGGCCGCACTTGGGGCGGAGGTGCGCACCGCATGACCACACGTGCGGGGCTGCTCGGCTGGCCGGTTGAACACAGCATCTCACCGGTGATGCACAACGCGGCCTTCAGGGCGCTTGGGCTTAACTGGTCCTACGATCTGCTGCCGGTTGAACCGAGTCGCCTGCAGGCTGAAATCATGACCCTGCTAGAGGATGGCTATGTGGGCTTCAATGTCACGATCCCGCATAAGCAGCAGGTGCTTAACCTGCCCGGTGTGGAGCCTGAGCCGGCTGTGCAAACCCTCGGTGCAGCGAATACCCTTGTCCGGCAAGGCGATCGGCTGCGTGCCCACAACACTGATTGGACTGGCTTCCGCGACGATCTGGAGGCGCATGACGTGCACCCCGCTGGTTGGGACTGCCTCGTGCTCGGTACGGGTGGATCCGCAGCGGCGGTGGCCTATGCGCTCCGACGGATGGCTGCGGCTTCGGTAACGTTTGTCAGCCGTAGCCCGGAAGGCAGGGCAGACACCATCGGCTACGCGGACCTGGACGATCATCAGGCTGTGCGCCTGGTTGTCAACTGCACCCCGCTTGGTATGCATCCGCGTGTGGAAGGTTCCCCCTGGCCACAAAAACTCCCTCTGCCAGATTGTGCAGTCATCTATGACCTTGTCTACAATCCCGTTAGAACACAGTTAGTGGCACAGGCTGAAGCGGCTGGCCTGCGTGCCCTGTCCGGGCTAGGGATGCTGGTTCGGCAGGGTGCTGCGGCATTTGCACTGCGGACCGGTCAACAACCGCCACTGCCTGTGATGCTAAACGCTGCACAAACTGCACTGGGGGGGTCATGATATCTTTCTTTCGCACACGGATTCCGGGCATGCTGCAGAAACGCGTTTTTCCTGATTTTCATTCGCGTTTGCAGTGGGTAACGGACCGGACAGACTCATACAAAATCATCATTGGAGCAGGCGGACACGCCCAAAGAGGGTGGGTTCGCTCAGAGATCGACGAACTGAATCTACTTGAGGAAGCGGACTGGGCAAAGTACTTTGAACCGGGCCAGATCGATGCTATGGTGGCCGAGCATGTGTGGGAACACCTGACGCGAGAGCAGGGCCTTGAAGCCGCACGGCGCTGCTGTCAGTATCTCAAGCCGGGGGGGCACCTGCGGATCGCCGTGCCAGATGGTTTGCATCCGGAGGCCGCTTACATCGAATGGGTGAAGATCGACGGGGTCGGGCCTATGGCCGACGATCACAAGGTGCTTTACACGTACCGGACACTCTCCGACCTGGTGAAGGAAGCGGGCCTAGTGCCCCGTTTGCTCGAATACTGGGATGAGGATGGAGTGTTCCACCAAAACCCTTGGGATCCGGACGATGGCTACATCAGCCGGACACCCCGCTTTGACTATCGCAGGCGGCATGGCATCGAACAGTATACCTCGCTGCTGATCGATGCCGTCAAGCCGCTGTCAGGAAAGGATATAAGCAATGGAGCAGCAAGCAGCAATCGCTGAGAATTTGGTTGAGGAACTGCGCTGGCGTGGGTTGATCAACGATGCAACCGAAGGCGCACTTGACGTGTTGGCCGAGCAGGCCGTTACAGCCTACATCGGGTTTGATCCCACGGCAGACAGTTTGCACGTTGGGTCGCTGGTTCCGATCATGACGCTGGTACATCTTCAACGCCATGGGCATACTCCCATTGCGCTGGTTGGGGGCGGCACCGGCATGATCGGCGACCCGAGTGGCAAGTCTAAAGAGCGCAGTCTCCTCGATGAGGAGACGCTTGCGCACAACCTGCGGAGTATTCGCGCACAGCTGGAGCGTTTTCTCGTCTTTGACGGCGTGACCAATCCGGCCGTTATGCTCAATAACGGCGATTGGCTGGGCGAGCTCAACCTGATCGCCTTTCTGAGAGATGTGGGCAAGCATTTCACCGTCAACTACATGATGGCCAAGGACTCAGTCAAGAGCCGGTTGAGCAGTGAAGAAGGCATCAGCTACACGGAATTCACATATATGCTCCTGCAAGCGTATGACTTCCTCGCGATGTACCGCTCACACGGCTGCACCTTCCAATTCGGCGGGAGCGACCAGTGGGGCAACATCACCGCAGGCACGCAGTTGATCCGGCGGATGGACAGCGGCGAGGCTTACGGTGTCACCCTACCCTTGGTGACCACAGCCAGCGGAGTGAAATTCGGCAAGACGGAGGCGGGCACCGTCTGGCTGGATGCCGAGCGCACATCACCGTTCCGGTTCTACCAGTTTTGGATCAATACCGCCGACGACGATGTGCTTGACTACTTGAAGTTCTTCACGCTGCTGAACTCCGAGGAGATCGATGAGCTTGCAGCCAGTCTCAGTGAGGAGCCGTGGAAGCGTGATGCACAGACTCGCCTGGCTGAAGAGGTCACACGGTTGGTACATGGTGATGATGCCCTCCAGCGCGCCCAACAGGCCACCGAAGTCCTGTTCGGTGGGGCGTCATTTGCGGATATGGACGCTGACGAACTCCTCGATATTTTCGCGGAGGTGCCTTCCAGTGAGGTGACCCCTGAGCAGTTGGAGGATGGGTACAGCATCGTTGATGCTTTCGTTGATGCGGACCTGGAAACATCCAAGAAGCGGACACGCCAACTGATCGAAAATGGCGGTGTGTATGTCAACAACGAACCCGTCGAGACCACTGATGCTGCGCTCCATCTGGCTGATGCTATTGATGGCCGCATCATTGTGCTGCGCAAGGGTAAGAAGAAGTACCATCTCATTCGGGTGATCGAATAAGATTTGCGACCTGCCTGCCGACAAACTAATATCGACACAGCATTTCGGGGATCTACGTCCCCGAAATGCTGTGTGGGACTGTATCGTATGATAAGGGCACTATGATCGCCAACCAGGATTTTGTCATCCTCTCCACCCAAGATTGGGATGCCCTGCCAACCCGCAAGCATCGCTTTGCACGCCGTTGGGCACAGCAGGGCAACCGGGTGCTGTATATTGAGCAGCAGATGCACTGGGCAGGCTGGCTGGCGGATATCGGGAATCAGTTCAGCCGGGCATGGTCCTTTCTGGAAAGCCCGCAAGAAGTAGAGCCGAATCTCTGGGTTTACACCCTGCCGCTGGTGCTTCCGTTCTTCCAAATGGTGGCCGCGATCAATACGGTCAACAACGCTTTCCTGCTGCCGGTCATCAAAAGGCAGACCGCCCGTCTTGGCTTTCACCATCCAATCCTGTGGGCGTACACACCCCATTCAGCGGATTTCATCGGCCGGTTGGGCGAACGCCTCGCCGTCTATGAGTGCGTGGATGACTTCACCGCCTCGAAGGGACTCGTACATCCGGCGACAATCGGGCGGTTGGAGGAGCGCCTCATCAGACGGGTGGATCTACTCATCACGACGGCACCGGCGCTGCACGATCACAAATCGGACCATGCAAAACGGGCGGTGCTTGTCCCCAATGGTGTGGATGCCGACCACTTCGCACAGGCTGCTGACGACTTGCAGCCTGTACCGGCAGCCATGCGGGATCTGCCGCGGCCCGTGATAGGCTTTCTCGGGTCGTTAAACTACTGGATTGATACGGGTCTTTTGGGGCGCATCGCACGGGAGCATCCCGATTGGACAGTGGCACACGTCGGCCCGGTGGATATGCTGGCGGATATGTCGCCACTGCAAGGGCTGCCCAACGTCGCGCTGATCGGTCGGGTGCCCTATGCTCAGGTGCCCGATTATGTACGTGCATTTGATGTCTGTGTAAACCCATACCATCTGGATGGAGTAGCTGAGCATTGCAGCCCATTGAAACTCTACGAGTACATTGCAACGGGCAAACCCGTTGTCTCCGTAGATATGCCCGAGGCCCGGCAGTTTGATGGGTTGATCGCTATCAGCCAGGATGCCGAGGATTTCGTGCGGTTGGTAGGCGAGGCTGCTGTACAGCACGTCAACGGTACGCAAGCCCGCATTGAGGAAGCGCGCAAACATGACTGGGCACGCCGTTTTGAAGCCGTTGAGGCCGCACTGGCTGAGGTGCTGAGGGCGACAGCATGAGCGGTGTGTTGATCATCGTGCCTGCTTACAACGAGGAAGAAAGCCTCCCTCGGGTGATAAGCGCAGTCCGTCAGTCGGTACCCCACGCTGAGATCGCTGTTATCAATGATGGCTCCACCGACGCCACCGCGCGGGTGGCTGCCGAGTGTAGTGTGGTTGTGCTCAACCAACCCTACAATCTGGGGATTGGTTCCACCATGCAGACAGGCTATATGTACGCCATGCAGCAGGGTTTTTCAGTAGCGGTGCAAGTCGATGGGGATGGCCAACATAATGCCGAGGAAATCCCCGTGCTGCTGGAAGCCCTGACCGAACCCGATGTGGACGTGGTTATCGGCTCGCGGTTTATGCATGAGGATGGATACCGTCCGCCTGCGATGCGCCGCCTGGGTATCGTGATCCTTTCCGGCATTCTCTCACTGGCAACCGGGCAGCGCATCACGGATCCGACGTCTGGCTTCCGGGCAGTCAACAAGCGTACGATCGCGTTCTACGCACAGGATTATCCCTTTGACTATCCAGAACCGGAGGCGATCATATTGCTGCACCGGGCAGGGCTGCGCATCCGCGAGGTACCTGTTCGCATGAGCGAACGGCTGGGTGGGCAGTCGTCGATCACACCGATGCGCTCCGCCTATTATATGATCAAAGTCGTTCTGGCCATCCTGATCAATTTACTCCGGCATCGGCCTGAGGTGTAAGTATATGCTCATTCCCTTTGACGCGCGTATCCATCTGCTTTCTATCGCTGGACCCCTGGTGATGATCCTGGTCGTCCTTGAGATGGTCCGCCGCCGCCGTCTGCGAGAGGACTATTCGCTGCTGTGGCTGGGCGCATTCGGCGTGATCATCGTGTTGGCCATTCTGCGTGATGCACTCCTGGAACGCATCGCGGCGATCATGGGCATCTATGAGGCTGCAAACGCCATGTTTGTTATCGGGTTTGCATTGCTCGTTCTTGTCCTTTTCCAGTTCTCAATCGTGATCACCCGGTTGGCTCGTGAGAACAAACAGGCTGCCCAGCATATCGCGCTGCTGACCCAACGCATCGCTGAGCTTGAGCGCAAGCTGGACTAGCTGTGCATTGTGTCCACATCAGCAAGGTGACCGGTGTCGCGGGCTCGGAGCGGCATCTGCTCAGTCTGCTGCCCGGTCTGGCTGAGCGCGGTCTGCGGATCACGATGCTCGTGCTTGAAGAACCGGCCCGACCAGCGGACGATTTCGTAGATGCTCTTATTGAACAGGGCGTCACAGTACAACGGGTGCCCATCCGGTCGCATCTTGATGCGCGCCTACCGGGTGAGTTGCGGCGCCGCTTGAAACGCCTCCAGCCCGATGTCGTTCACACGCACCTGGTGCATGCTGATTTCTATGGTCTGCCTGCCGCCCATCAAGCCGGGGCGGCATTGTGTATTTCATCGCGCCATAATGACAATGCGTTTCGGCGCAATCTACTGTTCCGGGCAGCGAACCGGCGCGTGATGCGGCATACCGATCGTGTGATCGCGATCAGCAGGGCACTGGCACGTTTTGTCGCTGACGTGGAGGGCATTGACCCTGAGAAGGTTGTTGCCATTCCTTATGGGATGCAGCCACCGATCTACCCTGCCAACATCCGGACACAGGCGCGGAAAGCGCTGCACCTTTCACCGGGGGCGGTTGTGATCGGGTTTGTGGGCCGTCTGATCAGGCAGAAAGGCGTGGACGTGCTGCTGCAGGCGGTAGGTCATCTGCCGGATGTCCAAGTCGTCATTATAGGCGATGGGCCGCTGCGCGCCGAACTGGAAGGGACAGCGGGTGAGCACGTCCGGTTTGTAGGGTGGCGTCACGATGCGCGTGAACTGATGGCTGCTTTCGATGTGCTGGCGGTGCCCTCCCGTTGGGAGGGATTCGGGTTGGTAACTTTGGAAGCGATGAGCCACGCACTGCCGGTGGTAGCTGCCCGCGTGAGCGCTCTACCTGAGATCGTGGTGGATGGTGAGACCGGCCTATTGGTGCCAGCTGAGGACGCTGCGTCTCTGGCTGCCGCGCTTAACACGCTTGTCACAGATCTGGATCTGGCGCGCCAGATGGGCCAAAAGGGCTATCAGCGTCTCTGTCATCACTTCTCTGAGCAAGCCATGATACAATCGACCTACGACGTGTATACGAATAAGGACGGAGTTGTATGAGTGGAATCTGCGGCATGCTGGCCCTAAAGGGCGCAGTGCCCGATGAACACGCATTGATCAGAATGGTCGACAGCCTTCACCACAGCGAGGGCGAACGCGCAGGGCACCGCATCATCGGCCAATGCGGTCTCGGGCTGCAAACACATATCACCACGCATGAGAATCCGCTCTTTGTCAGCCATGCCGCGCCTGATATACCGGTACGCGGCAGCCCACAGCAAGCCGTAGAAGCCTGGATTGTCAAGGATGGATTGGCTTTCAATCATGCAGATATCCGGGCCGCGCTGACCGCCATGCGCCATCGCTTCAAAACCGGGGAAGATACAGAAACACTCCTGCGCTCCTATATTCAGTTTGGCCCAGAGAACTTCATCAAACCCTACCGGGGGCAGTTCACTCTCGCCATCTGGGATGAAACCCACCACCGGCTGACGCTGCTGCGCGACCGGTTGGGTCAGAAGCCGATCTACTATGCTATCACCGATGAATGGGTTGTATTCAGCTCAAAGATCAAGTCCGTATTGGAACACCCTGCGGTGGGCAAAAGGCCCAATCTGGCAGCAATTCCCTATCAGCTCGCTGTAGGCTTCCCACCGCCAGGCCAGACGATGTTCGAAGGCGTGAACATCCTGCCGCCAGGGCACATGCTGACTGTGCAGCTGTACACCGAACAGGACGCCTTCCCTGATATCGAGCCCTACTGGCAGCCTCCGTTGACAGAAACGGGTGACGATCCCCGCAGTGAAGAGGATATCGCTTACGAACTGCTGGCCCATCTGCGGTGGGCCACAGGGCTGAACCGCTTTGGGGCACGTGAAATCGGGATATTTCTACAGGGTGGCCTGAGCTCCTCGGCACTGTTGGCGCTGCTCTTGCAGCAGACTTCCGACCAGGTCACCACGTTTTCGGTTAACCTGCCAGGCGGCTTTGCCCATGATGAGATGTCGGTGATCCGCAAGCTGCGCGCCCGCTATGTGACACGTCACATAGATATTGACATTGATCCAAACGTACCTGCTTTGATCGACCGTCTGCTGTGGCTGAATGATGAGCCGTTTGGTGATGCAGGCGTGGTCATGGCTCATGCAGCCTATGAGGCAATGAGCGAGCATGTCCCCGTTGTGCTGATGGGCAATGGTGGCGATGAGCTGTTTGCAGGTTACGAGGACTTCCGTATTGCTCAGATTGCACGGCAGTATGATCGTCTGCCGGATATCGCTCAGCGGGCAATCGGTGGCGCAGTGGAACGTCTGCCCACGTCATCGTCACGACAGGGCGTGGCCTGGCGGATCTCCCAGGTGGCACAGACCGCGAACCTTTCACTGGCTGAGCGCTATCTGGAGTGGATCCGGTATGTGCCGGATGAGTGGTTCAACCAGATATTGGGCACAAGTGCGGCGACAGCTGTGCGGCGACAGTACAGCACCCATTTTGATCTGGAAGGCGCCGATGGGTTTATCGCCCCGCTGTTGGATGTCAATATCCGGGTGCACCTGCCTTACGATCAGCTGGTCCGGCTTGACCATGTGGCCGGGGCTGCCGGGTTGAACGTCCGCCTGCCGTTCATGGACCATCATCTGGTACAATTTGCCGCCGGTATCCCTGCCTCCTTAAAGCTCAAACGCGGCATCTCACGGTACATCCTACGGCAGGCACTTGCCGAAGTCCTTCCCCGCCGTGTGTTGGACAGCCGTGGCGAGACCGGCCTGCCCGCCCCGGTTGACGACTGGTTCCGGGGAGACGTAGGCAGCATTGCTCAGAAAGCGCTGCTCAATGAGAAGGCGGCAATCGCAGGCCTGTTTGACACTGACCCGGTGCACGTTATGCTTGAACAGCATCGCAGTGGCGCGGCGGATCTGGGACGGGCATTGTGGCCCATCCTGATCCTGGAGCTCTGGATGCAGCGGTCCTTCGTCTGAAAGGGGAATTCACTCTTATGGAACGTGTGCTGGTCACCGGTGGGGCAGGCTTCATCGGATCCAATCTGGTTGATGCATTGTTGGCTCAGGGCTACGGCGTCCGCGTGCTGGACAATTTCTCAACAGGGCGCCGCGAAAATCTAGCCGCTGTGCTGTCTGATATTGAGCTGATCGAGGGCGACCTAACTGCTTTAAAGGATGTCCGCAACGCGGTTGATGGTGTAGATGCCATACTGCATCAGGGTGCAGTTCCTTCCGTGCCGAAGTCGGTCCAAGATCCACTCACCTCCAACAATGCAAACGTGACCGGAACACTCCATGTGCTGGTTGCTGCACACGATGCGGGCGTCCGGCGGGTAGTGTACGCGTCGTCCTCATCCGTGTACGGTGACCAGGCTCCGGATGCAGCCAAAGTCGAGGCGATGACCCCGCAGCCTATCTCCCCGTATGGGGTGGCCAAGCTGGCCGCTGAGCATTATATGGGGGTTTTTCACCACGTCTACGGCCTGGAAACGGTGTCACTGCGATACTTCAACGTGTTCGGGCCGCGGCAAAACCCCAGCAGTGCCTATGCTGCTGTTATACCGAAGTTCATCACCATGCTGCTGAACGGTCAGCCGCCGACGATCTATGGTGACGGAGAGCAAACCCGCGACTTCACCTTCATCGGCAATGTGGTGGCCGGCAACCTGCATGCCTTGACCGCCCCGGCCCCCGACGTGGCAGGCGAAGTCTTCAACCTGGCCATGGGTGGGCAGACTTCGCTTAATGAGCTGGTGGCCTATCTCCAACGGATCACGGGGCAGGCTGTCGAACCGGTCTACACAGACCCTCGCCCGGGGGATATCAAGCACTCGCGGGCGGCGGTGGACAAATTCCGGCAGGCCGGATTTGAACCGTCTATTTCACTGGAAGAGGGACTGCGTCAGACGGTAGCGTGGTACCGGCAGCATGCCGTTGTAGACTGATGACCCCTTACCGGATCATGCGCATTATCGCCCGCCTGAACGTAGGGGGGCCCGCCATCCATGTGTCGCTGCTTTCCAAGGGGCTGAATGATTCCCAGTTTGAAACCATGCTGGTCTCAGGAAAGCTGGGCCCGCATGAGGGCGATATGAGCGATCTCACCCATGGATTAAATGTGCAGACTATCCCCGCCATGCAGCGCTCGATCCATCCGCTGCGCGATGCGCAGGCCGTGCTGGCGCTGATACGCCTGATGCGATCCTACCGGCCGCATATCGTCCATACTCACACAGCGAAAGCTGGTTTCGTAGGGCGGTTAGCCGCCCGCCTGACGGGTGTTCCCGCTGTGGTACACACGTTTCACGGCCATGTATTCCATGGCTATTTCGGCCCGCTTAAGACCGCTCTATTTCTCCGGCTGGAGCGCCTGAGCGCAAAAGCTTCTGATGTGATCCTGACAATCAGTGACCGACTGCGAGACGAACTTATCGGCTACCGGATCGCTGCTGCGGACCGGATCCGCGTGGTACCGTTAGGCCTCGACCTGACCAGCCTGACAGATGTAGAGGGCCTGTGCGGCAGGCTGCACGCTGAACTGGGCTGCCCGTCGGAGTATCCGCTGGTGGGAATCGTTGGGCGGCTGGTACCGATTAAGAATCACAATCTTTTCCTAGAGGCTGCCCGCCTGATGGCAGACCATCATGCGACGGTGCGGTTTGTGATTGTGGGCGACGGTGAGGAACGCAGCGCCATAGAGGCCCGTATTAAAGCACTTGACCTCACTGATCGTGTCTACCTCACCGGGTGGCGGCGTGATCTGCCCGTCATCTATGCGGGGCTGAGCGCGCTTGCGCTAACCTCGCGCAATGAGGGTACGCCTGTATCGATCATCGAGGCGATGGCGGCAGGAGTTCCTGTTGTGGCGACCAATGTGGGCGGTGTCCCTGATCTGCTGGCGAATGGCTCGCTCGGCCGCATGGTAGCGGATGGTGATGCTGAAGCGTTGGCTGAGAACATCCTCAATGTGCTTGAGGAAGCGCCACAAACACAGATCGATCAAGCTCGTGCGCATGTGCTGGCTCACTATGACTCCGCCCGTCTGCTCGACGATCTGCGCGTGCTGTATACAGAGGTGCTGGCCGCAAAAGGCTATGACTGAGTTCATCCCGTTTATCCTGATATCCGGCGTAGCCTCATTCGTGGCCACACCGTTGATGCGCCAGATCGCTGAGCGTATTGGGTTCGTCGCCAATCCGTCAGCCGACCGGGTGCATCGCAAGCCGACCCCCATGCTGGGTGGACTGGCTATCTATATTGGGCTGGCAGTTGGCATAGCGCTCGGCAGCACGGAACAGCCGCTGAGTGAGGTGTTGGCTGTTTTTGGGGGGATGACACTGGTTATGTTGGTCGGCCTGATCGATGATCGCTATGGTACGCCCCAACTGCTGAGAGTATTGGTGGAGATTGCTGCAGCGCTGATGCTCATCTGGGCAGGTATCCAGATCCAACTGTTTGACAATGAGCTTATAGACATCCTGTTGACCCTTATGTGGGTGGTAGGCATCTGCAACGCCATCAACTTCATGGACAACATGGACGGCCTGGCGGCCGGTTTGGCGGCTGCGGCTGCTTTTTTCTTCTTCATTCTTGGCGTGATCGAAGGATTGGGCCTGGTCACGATGCTCAGTGCGGCCATGCTGGGCGCTACGGTGGGCTTTCTATATTACAACTTCAACCCGGCGACGCTGTTCATGGGAGATACGGGCAGCCTGCTGATTGGGTTTGTGCTGGCTGTGCTGGGGATCAAGCTGCGGTTTACCGGGGTGCCTAACAGCATCACCTGGATCATCCCGATTATCATTCTGGGTGTGCCCATCTTTGATACAACCCTGGTCGTCATCTCCCGGCTAAGGCGCGGTGTGCCGGTTTCTCAGGGGGGTAAGGACCATACCTCACACCGATTGGTAAGTATCGAAGGCATGCTGCCTTCACGGTCCGTGATGACCCTCTATCTGATCACGGTAGCGCTCGGTCTGATGGCATTGATGCTGCGCGATGCCACGCAGATCCAGGCCTGGACTATATTGGGCATCCTGATTGTGCTGTTTTTGCTGGGCTTGGGATGGCTGGAACTGCGCTTCGCGCCAGAGCGGCTGGCGGAGAAAGTCAGCCCACCGGGGGACTGAGGGCACGGCGGTCACCGCGCCCTCGTGACTGTCAGAGTCAGCCGATTTCAAGATCGGCGAACGAATAGCCAATGCCACGTTCGGTCAGGATCACACGGGGGACCGTGGGATCATCTTCCAACTTTTGGCGGAGCCGGTGGATATGCACCCGCAGCACGTTGCGGTCGTTAACAGTAGGATCGGAACGCCATACACGTTCAATGAGGGTATCAGCGTCCACAACATCACCCTTGTGCTTGATCAATACATGCAGCAGCGCGTTCTCAATGGGAGTCAACTTATGCCGTTTGCCCTGTACAGCGATCTCCCGCTGGACCGGGTCAATGACCAGCCAGTCGTAGATATGCAGCTTGGGCCCGGAAGCATAGCTGAAGTTGTTGATACGGCTGAGGATGCGGCGAATGCGCATGGCAACTTCTTCAACATCGATCTGGCCACGCAGGAAGTCATCGGCGTATTGGAGCGCTTCCACTGCGCGCGGCGAGTCCGGATTGTTGTCAATAGCAATGATGGGCAGCCCGGCGATATCGTAGAGGAGTTCACACAGTTCGAGACCATCCATGTCGGGCAGTTCGAGCGCAACAATCAGCAGGTGGGGGAGGCCCTGTTCGTCCGTGTACTCACGGGCCGCTACTCCACCTTCCAGGTGAACGACCTCAAAGCCAGTTTCGTCGAGCTCGGCTCTGAGTTCATCTACATCGAAGGGTGAACCGACGACGATGATCTTCTTGAGATTCTCGGTCATCTTACAAGTTCCTTTTGCATGTGTATAAAGCGTATACTCCCTAATATATTTATACATGGTAGACATGCTAAAATCAAATAGTACCCTAGTAACATCAATGCCACATGGAGCACAACAATGACTACCGAAAATGAAGAAGCCACCCCTGAACCCATCGAAACGACGCACAGTCTCACACTCGGCAGCCGAACCCTGAACTACACGGCTACAGTCGGTATGCTTCCCGTTGAGCACGACGAGGCCGAGGCGGAGATCTTCTTCACCGCCTATACGCGAACCGACATCAACGAACTCAATCGGGCCCGCCCCCTTATCTTCGCGTTTAACGGTGGGCCCGGTTCTTCATCAATCTGGCTGCATCTGGGCGCGTTGGGACCCAAGAGGGTTCGTATGCAAAATGAAGGATGGATGCCTGCCCCACCCTACCACCTGGTACCCAACATGAGCACCTGGCTGGAGTTCGCCGATCTGGTGTTCATCGATCCGGTTGGCACCGGGTACAGTCGTGCTGCCGATCCGGAGAAGAACGAAACCTTCTGGAACCTGGAAGGCGATCTGGCCTCTGTGGGCGAATTCATCCGCCTGTACCTCACCCGTTACGAACGCTGGTCCTCGCCTCTGTTCCTGGCTGGTGAAAGCTACGGTACCACTCGGGCGGCGGGTCTGAGCGCACATCTCATTGACCGGGGCATTGGGCTGAACGGCATCATCCTCATTTCCACGATTCTCAACTTCCAGACGGTGCGCTGGGCCCCGGGCAATGATCTGCCATATGTGCTGTATCTACCAGGTTACACGGCAGCGGCCTGGTATCATGGTCGCCTACCTGAGGATCTGGATACCCGTCCACTGCGCGATGTATTGACCGAGGTTGAAGCCTGGGCGCAGAGCGAATATCTGGTTGCGTTAATGCAGGGGGATCGGATTACCTTGGCGGAACGGGAGCTCGTCGTGCAGCAGCTGGCACGTTACACGGGTCTGACTCCGATGTATGTCGACCAATCGGACCTGCGGATACCACTCAACTTGTTCAGGAAGGAACTGCTGCGTGATGTGGCGTTAGCTGTGGGGCGGCTGGACTCGCGGTTCACGGCCACTGAACCCATGCCTGTGACTGACTCGCCGAAGTTTGACCCCTCGCTGATGGCGATCACCCCACCGTACACGTCCATGTTGAATGCCTATATGCGTCAAGAACTGGGCTACCAGACAGATCGTAAGTACGAGGTGCTGAGCTTTGATGTCAATCAGGCCTGGGCGTGGGAACGTGGTGTGTATCCGGATACGAGTGAAGCGCTGCGTGATGCCATGATGAAGAACCGGTATATGAAGGTGTTTATCGGATCCGGCCTTTATGATCTGGCTACTCCGTACTTCGCTGCGGAATACACACTCGCCCATATGCGATTGGGCCCTGAGCTGCGTGACAACATCCAAACGGCCGAGTATCCGGCAGGGCACATGTTCTACATTGAAACGGAGTCCTTACGGCAGCTTCGCACAGACATCGAGGCATTTGTCGCTTTTGCGGTGGCGCTCTAACGGTCGTTGACTACTTCATAGGTGGCCCGATCAATGAGCCGGTCACCGATGTAGAACTCAATCTCATAGACACCTGCGGGCCAGCCTTCTTGCGCCCCAAAAAAGAAGTAAGCAAATCCCTCTTCACCCTGGTCCCATGTGGAACTCTCGTTCAGCACGATTGACCCGTTTCGGATCAACACTTGGGACCAGGCGATGCCATCCGCCATATTGTCATACTCGAACCAGTAATAGATGCGTGGTATGCCAACCGGAAACGTTTCACTGGTATTGACGGGTGTCAGCGCTGCGGAGATATCACTGGAAATGGCGGTGATCGTCAGATCGGCCTCTGTCGCTGGCGTTACGGTTAGTTCCGCAGTGACAGCAGCCGGACTCGCACTGGGCGTTGGCGACGGTTGGGTGGGCGTGATGGTGGGCGGGGCACTGCTCAGCGGTGTTTCTGTGGCAAATACCGCCTGGGTCGGTTGCAGCGCGTTTGGCGTCGGGCTGGCCGCAAAACGAAGTGTCGGCAGGCTCTCGATCTGTAGGCTGATGATCAACAGGACGGCTGCACCAAAAGCAACCAGTATGGAGCGCCAGCCGCGCTGGCGTGCGTCCTTACGAATACTGAAGTAAGGGATGCTGCGCATCCGCCGGAATTGGCTGACTGCATAGACAACAGCGCCAATGATGATGAAAGCGAGTACAAGCCGGATGGCGAGCATGTGGACTTCCCTGAGTAACGGTCGGGCCGCAGCAAGTATAACACGAGTTTGTAGACCCATTGCGACTTTCGTATACTTGAATGGTACATTGTGAGCAGCAACAGTCGCACTGGGGAACACACACACATGGCTCAAATCCTGGTAGTCGACGATGAACCAGAGAGCGTCGACTTGCTTGCGTCCTGGCTCGCTGCGCGTGACTTCGATGTCCTGACAGCCTACAGCGGTCAGGAAGCGCTCGAACTCGCTGCGACTCATCAACCTGATCTGATCATCTTGGATGTCATCATGCCGGTCATCGATGGCATCGAAACGTGCCGGCGTCTCAGGCGTGACCCACGCACACACGAACTGCCTGTGCTGCTCATCACGGCTCATGATCCGGTTGAGGGTCGAGTAGCAGGCCTTTCGGCAGGGGCTAATGATTTCATCACGAAACCGGTCAACCTCCAGGATCTCGCCCGCCGTATCGACAGCCTTCTGGCCGGGCCACAGGCCAGTGCGGCACAGGGGCAGCGCCTGTTAGCTGATGTAGTCGAAGCGGCCATCCCTACTATGCCATGCAACCTGGCCTGGCTGTTGGAAGTCGACTCAAATGAACAGGTGCTGCGCAGTCGGGCGGCTGCCAGCTCACGCGGGGATTGGGCCACAGAGCAGTTTCTGCAAAATCTGGAGGAAAACGGTGAAATCCGCTTTTCGCTGGAGCACACCGAGCATCCTCTGATTAACATTGTGCTGAATGGCCATGCAGAGTTCAATGTAGCACTGTCCGATCTGCGATCGCATGATCATCGCCTCTACCGAGCGCTCACCAACCTCGATCTCTATTATGTGACTCTGCTGCCGCTTCAAGTGGGTGGCATACCGTTGGGCATTCTGTTGATCGGCACCCGTGAGCCGTGTGACGTGGAAACCACCCGCGGACGCCAGCTGCTCACAGCGCTGACCAGTCAGGCCACCTCCGTTGTGAACAATGTGCGCCTGACAAGGCTGCTGGCCGAACGCGAATCAGTATCACAGCGTGAGGAGTTGTTCCGTCAAACTCTGCTTGACGTGATGAGCGATGGTCTGTTGGTCCATGATAAGCAGGGGCGCATCCGCTTTGTGAACAAACGGCTGACCGTGATCACCGGATACAATGAGCAGCAGCTCAATACCATGATGCTGGAGGACCTTTTCCCCACAGGGGAAAAGAACCGGGTGCGCCGCCTGGCCAGCGATGCGGGTGATATCCGGCGTACGGTGGCTTTTGAGTTCCGACTGCGGCGGGCTGATGGTAGTATCCGTGAGGTTGTGCTGACGCGGTCGGGTTCGGCAGTGTCCCAGGCAAACGGCGGAGAGTATCTGCTGGTAGTAACCGACACCAGCGAGCGGAAAGCACGTGAGGCGACACTTGTCCGGCAGACGCACCATATCAACGCGCTGAGTCGGGCCACACAGATGGTCAGCTCATCCTTCTCGCTCGACCAGATCATCCTCACGATTCTAGAAGAAGCACGGCGTGTGATGCGTGCCTCAAATTCGCTCATTCTCCTACGCGATGAAGAGCGTGCACGCATCAGTGTGCGCGCCGTGGTTGGGCCCAAACGGCGCATGCTCAACAGCATCTCGCTGAGCTGGGATGAGGCGCAGGGCGTGATCGGGCGTGTCTTCCAGGAAGGACAGCCCCTGGTGCTCGGCAATGAAGGCGGCATGGTGGAAACCGATGCGCTGGCGGGAACAATGACGCGCTCGGTTGCTGCGGCCCCGCTGATTATGCATGAGGAGGTATCCGGGGTGCTGCTGGTTCTTGATGAGGAACCGGACAACTTCGATGATCGTGATCTGGAACTGCTGCAAAGTCTGGCGCATTCGGCGGCTGTGGCTATTGAGAACGACAGCCTCTACGATGAGGCACAACGCCGTGTCCGTGAGCTCACACTGCTGCTTGAGGCGAGCGAGGCGGCTTCATCGGCATTTGCCATTGAAGAGGTCATGGAAAAAGTGACCCACCAGCTTCTCGAGGCTCTAAACGTCAACTACTGTATGATAGCCGGGTGGGAGCACGATGAGGCCAGGTTGGTGCGGCTGGTTGAGACCGGGCAGCACAGCGAAGCAGCTATTCGACTGCGTCATCATAACGATGAGATTGCCTTGGCCGCTGCACGCAGTACCTCACCGTATGTGCTCTCGTTGGAGGATACGACCCGTGGATCCGAGGTAGCGGCGCTGTTGACGGATCTTGGCATCCACACGCAGGTGAGCCTGCCCGTCATCGTTGACCGGCGGGTTGTTGGCGTAGCCGAACTCTACGATGTTGCCAAGGCCCGCAGTTTCTCCGACGACTCGCTTGAGCGCGCTCGGGAAGCCATACGCGCATGGCGCGAACGACTGCCTGAACCTGACCGGTGGCACAGCCCGCCTTTTGTTAACGATCTGGCCTCTCGTCTGAGTGATGCCAGTGGCGTCGAGTGGTGCACAATAATGACCTATACCGATGACTCCCTGACCGCCTGCTACGAAGAAGGGCGTGTTATCTGGTCGTTGGATGAAGGGCAGTTTTTCCCTGTGCACGAAGATAGTGTCTACTGGGCCGCCCTGCGTGACAATATCCCGTTTGTAATCCGTTCGGATGATCCCTCTTTGACCAAAGCGGATCGGGCGCTGCTGCCCGATCTTGAGGAGGGTGTGATGCTGGTCGCCCCTTTGATGTCACGGGGGCTGGCGGTAGGCATGGTTGTGCTGTTTGATCTGGACGGTGAGCGCCAGTTCACAATGAGCGAGATGTCTCTCGCGCAGACTATCGCCAATGTAACAGGGCACGCTTTGGAAAATGCCCACCTGTTCTCTGAGCTGTCACATCGGGCTGCCCAATTGGAAATGGCCTATAACCATCTGCGTGAAGCGGACCGCCTGAAGGATGAGGTCATCCAGAACGTATCGCATGAGCTGCGCACGCCGCTCACTCTGATCATGGGCTATGCTGAGCTGCTGGCCGATCAGGATATGGGCATGTTGAGCCCTAACCAAATGGAGGCAGTGGAGATCATCACCGAGAAGAGCAGCCAGTTGGCCCGGCTGGTGGAAGACATTCTGACTGTACGGCTGATCGAAAGCGAAAACCTGCGGCGGGCGCCGGCCCTGCTCAGCGAGGTATCCGAGATTGCGATACGCTCCATAGAGAGCGCCGCACGACGTGCCAATATTACGATTGTGACCCGCGTCGACTCACACGAGGCGCTCGTCAATATCAACAAGAGCCGGATGGTACAGGTTTTTGAGAATCTGCTCAGCAACGCAATCAAGTTTTCGCCGAGTGGCGCCACAATCGCTATTGAGATTGAGGATGGTGAGCACACTGTGGAGACCCGCGTGATCGACCGGGGTATGGGGATCCCGGAGGAGGAGCATGACCGTATCTGGTGGCGGTTTTATCAGGTCGATGGCAGCACAACCCGTCAGTTCGGCGGGACAGGCCTGGGCCTGGCCATTGTCAAGCGAGTGGTCGAACAGCATGACGGCCATGTCTGGGTGCGCAGCCGTCCGGGTGAGGGCAGCACCTTTGGGTTCACACTGCCTATCGCCGACAACACAGAGAATGTGCGCAATTAGATAGAACAGAAAGGTTGACGACTGTGCTCACTCAGATCCACATCTTTCTTTCGTCAGCTGTGCAGATCTTCTGCCTGTTGATCTTCTTCTATACGGTGTTTTTGCTGCTCGGCGGGCGTGAGATCGGTGGCGACTTCTGGGGAGCAGTGATCATCGGCTGGGGATTGATCGTGCTGCAGAGCCTGGTAGGCGTTGTCCTCGGGCTAAGCGGACAGGCTCCGGTACGTGGTGTGCACTATTTATACGGGCTGATCGCACTGATCACGTGGCCTGCAACCTTCGCCTTTACACAGGGCAAAACAGGCCGTCGCGAGGTATTCATCTGGATGTTTACCACCGCGTTCTTGTTCGGCGTTTTCTTGAGAACAGTCTTCACAGCCCTCAATGATGTGCCCTTTTGAGCCCCATTGACAAAGCCTCATAAACCGTATAGAGTAGAAGAACATCCAACTTCCACAGAAAGGCAGGTATCAGAATGACGTATCCAACCAACAAAGTGATGTGCCTGCCTTTATCAACCTGAAGACCATCGTTGTCAGGAGATTCTGCGTGGGCGCTGCGAAGCGCTCTTTTTTTGTGCATGAGGAGATTGACCATGCGTGACGATGCAGCGATTGTTGTACAGGATGTGAACCGTATCTACAAAGTACGCGGCCCGAAGCGGCGCAGCGATCCGCAAGAGGTAACCGCGCTGGCCGACGTAAACCTGGATGTGAAACGGGGAGAGCTGTTTGGTCTGCTGGGCCCAAATGGAGCGGGCAAGACCACCCTGATCAAGATTTTGGCGACTCTGCTGCTGCCGAGCAGCGGAACTGCCCTGGTCGATGGCTTTGATGTGGTTAAGGAGCAGAAGGCCATCAGGCGGCGAATCAGTATGGTGAGCGGCGGCGAGACAAGCGGTTACGGTCTGCTGACGGTGGAAGAAAACCTGTGGATGTTTGCCCGCCTGTATGGATTGGACAATAAGACGGCCAAGGAGCGCATCGATTCCATGCTCAAGCTGATGGGATTGGCCGACCGCCGTCGTACGAAAATAGCGGACCTTTCTACGGGTCTGCGACAGAAGATGAACTTCATCCGTGGGTTCATCAGCGATCCGAGCGTGGTCTTCTTGGACGAACCGACACTCGGTTTGGATGTGGGAGCAGCACGCGACGTCCGTGCTTTTGTTGAGGAATGGATGGATGACCGGCCCGATCGCACCATGGTGTTGACCACCCACTACATGGCCGAAGCCGATGAACTGTGTGACCGGATCGCGATCATTGACCGCGGGCGGATCATCGCGTGTGACACACCGGAGAACCTGAAGCGCAGCCTTAAAGAGGAGACCGTCTTCCATCTGAAGGTGGCACCGCTTGGCAAACGCCCTGAAGCAAACGAGCACCGTATTGAAGCAGTCCATGGTGTGCGGCGGGTCTCGACAACTGAGGTCAACGGCCATACGGAAGTCACCCTCATCCTGGAGACGGAAGAAGCGTTGGCCGGGGTGATCGGTCATCTGGAGGCACGTGGATCCAACTTGCTGTCGCTGGAAAAACAGGAACCCTCCCTCGAAGATGTGTTTGTGCGGATGGTTGGGCGCAGCCTGTCCGTTGACACCTCGCAGAGGGACGAGTAGCCATGTATACCGATAACCGCGCACAAGGGTTGACGCTGTTCTGGCAGTCCATTTGGGCACGTGCCTATCCGCGCATCTTCGGCATGCTGCGGGAGCGCAGCTGGATGTTCTTTGACACGTTCCTGCCACTGCTTGGGACTCTGTCGTATGTGTTTGTATACCGGGCCATTCAGGCTCCGGAGGAGTACATTGGGTTTGTAGTGGTAGGCGGGGCCATGACGGCTTTCTGGCTCAACATGTTGTGGAGCATGGCCAGCCAACTCTATTGGGATAAGGACATGGGGAACCTCGAACTCTATGTGGTCAGCCCGGCGCCACTGCCCGCCATTCTGCTGGGTATGGCCATTGGTGGCTTGGTGAACACCACCATGCGGGCTACGGCGATCATTGTCGTGTGCTCTTTGCTGTTTGCTGTTCCCTATGAGCCGGGCAGTCTCATCCTGCTGCTGATGGTCTTCATCGTGACGATGACCGCCCTATACGGAATGGGCATGCTGTTCGCTTCGGTCTTTCTGGCCAGCGGCCGCGAGGCGTGGCATATGGCCAATCTGCTGCAGGAACCGATCTACCTGGCGAGTGGGTTCTTCTTTCCCGTCCGGGCGTTGGGCTTCTGGTTCGCGACGTTTGCTTCGATCCTGCCCCTTACTCTCGGGCTGGATGCGATGCGCCAACTGCTGTTCGCTGACGCCGTGACTCTACGCTTTCTGCCGGTAGAGGTGGAATTGGGCCTGTTGGTGGTATCGTCCGTCGTGTTCATCTCAACAGCGATGCTCGCGCTGGCCAAGTTGGAAGAACGGGGGCGGCGTGAAGGCCGCCTCATCGAGAGACGGAGGTAGTTGATGATCACATCACGTCTGCTGGATCTGCCCCTGCTGCGCCGCAGCGACGCATTGCGTACATTCAGCATTGCGGCGTGGTTGGGTTGGCAGATCGAGTCCAACTGGGCTGATCCGCTGTTGTTTGCGGTTTACGCAATTGCACGGCCTGTTGCCAGTGTCCTGATCTTGGTGGTGATGTACAGCGTCATCACGGAAGGGGCCACACAGGAACCGATCTTCGCTTACATCTATCTGGGCAATGCCCTGTACATCCTGGTCAGCCAGGTGATCACGGGTACAAGCTGGGCTGTGATCGATGATCGGGAGCACTACCGCACGATGAAACAGCTGCACACGTCGCCTATGGATGGGTACGCTTACCTGATGGGGCGTGGTGTCGCGCGCCTCATCATCGGCACGATCTCAGTGCTGATTGTGGTAGGCGTTGGCCTGATCGCCTTTGATCTGCCGCTCTATCCTCTGACAATCAATTGGGGATTGTTCCTGCTGAGCACAGTGTTGGGGATCCTCTCACTGGCTGCAATTGGGATCATGTTGGGCGGGGCGACCATGATGATGGCGCGCCACTTCTGGTCTGTTGGTGAAGCAGTCGCCGGATCGCTGTATCTGTTTACCGGAGCCATCTTCCCGTTGGATGTGCTGCCAGCCTGGATCCGTCCGCTCGGGTTTGTGTTTCCTGTAACATACTGGCTGGAACTGGCCCGCCGGGCGCTGCTCGGCGACAATGTACCGCGATTTGAGACGCTCGCAGCCTTTAGCAATGGCCAGCTCCTCGGCATCCTTGTGTTGTTCACAATCGGCCTGCTTGGTCTGTCGATCCTCTTTTACCGGTGGGCGCTGCACCAGGCTAAAGAGCGCGGCATGATCGACCTGGAAACAAACTACTGATCCGCTTTGGGCGGTTTGTCGTCTTTCTTTTCCTTGGGCGAAGATGAGGCAGGCGCATCCTCAAGGGCTGCTGTTTTGTCTTCGTCCTTTTCGGCGACCGGTTTGTCGCTTTGCGGGGCGGCAGGCTTTTCCGCTGCTTTGCCCTTGAGCTCAGAGACCTTCTTGTCCTTCGCCAACTCCGCGGTTTTCACCGGCGGGTTGTCGGTCGCTGCCGGCTTCTCAGGCTCCTTTGATGGCTTGGCACCGACCAATGCCGCCATGACACCCTCCTCTTTGGTGCTCTCCGGAGAAGCGTCATCGACCTTGGCTTCGTTTGGTCCGGCGATCAGGCGGATAGTGAATGACAAACGCCCCAGAGTGACCGTGTCACGGTCCTTGACTGGTTTGGCAACCCCTTTGCCGATCGGGACGGCGTTCAGCATGGTGCCGTTCGTGCTGCCCAGGTCAATAATATAGAGTTGGTTCTTGGTGGGGCGCAGCATCGCATGCCGCCGTGATACGCCCTTTTTGCCCGCACCGTATTCACGCAGATCGATATCCGGTTTGTCGTCGTTGTTGGTTCCCCGTCCGATGACCAGGTCGCCGGCAATGTCGATGCCCAAGGTACCAGTACCTGCCCCTTTAAGATCTTGGAGCTCAACACGCCACACAGGAGTCTCAGCCGGTATCTCTCCCCGCTTGAGACGTTCCGGCTTCAATGTGTATTTTTCGGCACGGGCGGCTTCCACCCCGAACGATCTCATCAGCAGACTGGGCAGCCCATAGCGCTCGCCCTCCTCGAATTTGGTGGTTGCGGAGCGGGCAAAGCTCTCATCCACCTTCTTCTGCAGCCGGGCCTCTTCCGCCTCTACCGCTGAGTCCTTCTTCTTCTGTTGCTCATCCTTCTTCTTGTCAGCCACGTTCTACCTCATCATGTCTTCGATGGTACTCTATGCGCGCCATTGTAGCATAGGGACTGATATACCACTATTAGGATTTGGTGTCTGTGTATCGATACAATAGGAACGTCTCACAACGAGTAGAAGCGCCACCATGCGGATCACACACCTCTCCCTTACGAATTTCCGCAATTATGCCCGGTTGGAACTCACCATTCCACGCGGATCTGTCCTGCTGCATGGGGACAACGCACAGGGCAAAACGAGCCTGCTGGAGGCTGTCTACTATCTGGCCACCTCGCGCTCGCCGTATACGACATCCGACCGTGAATTGATCAACTGGCTGGTTGAAGAAGATCCTCTGCCATTTGCGCGGTTGGTAGCCGAGGTCGAGACGAAGGAGGATACCCGGCGCATAGAAGTGACCGTCGTCAACGAGCAGCGAGGTCGCCATCGGCGGATCGCCAAAGAGGTCCGGGTCAATGGTGTTCGGCGGCGCGTTATGGACCTGCTCGGGCAGGTTCGCGTCGTGATGTTTCTACCGCGTGACCTGTCGCTGATCGAAGGTTCGCCAAGTCTGCGCCGCCGCTATCTGAACATCACGCTTTGCCAGGCTGACCAGACCTACTGCCGCGCTGTGAGTGACTATGAAAAAACACTGCGGCAGCGCAATGCCTTACTGAGACAGTTTCAGGAACGTGGTGGGCAGGGTGACTTCTCCCAGTTCGACTTCTGGGATGAGCGTTTGGCGGAAGATGGCGCAACCATTGTGCGTGGACGGTATGCATTAGTGCGTGAGCTGGAGCGCCGTGCGCAGGAGATCCACCGGGAACTGAGTGGTGAAGGCGAGCACCTCCGGCTGCGCTATGAGCCAGGCTTCGATGCAGCCGAAGCCAGTTCCCCAGAGGGTCAGCTTGCCTTTGGGGCTGGTGAACTCGGGGCGGCGGCTCTGCCACGGCTCTCGCACCGCAAGCTGAGTGAGCACTTTCATGCAGCATTGGTGGCAGGCAGGCGGCATCACGCTCGCCGCGGTGTAACAACAATCGGCCCACAGCGCGACG
>JAADYX010000052.1 GCA_010092885.1 Chloroflexota bacterium
ATGCAAAGCCCCAACCCTCCACGCGGGTCACACCGTCGATGCGCATGGCTTCGCGTTCCAGCCGGTTGACCGGCTGCGGCTCCGACAAGAACAGGGCCGCATCATACCCGAACAGCGACAGGATCTTGTCGAACTCGACCAGCAGCGAGCCGCGCACATTGATCACCGCCATGAAGATCGCGCCCGCGGTGGAAAGTGTGAGCAGGGTCAGCACAAGCCGCCCTTTGCGCCGGAACGTGTTGCGCAGCGAGAGCTTTGTGGGCCGCGGAATGCCTCGAATGGCCGTGATCGCGCCGTTCACCACGTTGTCGATGAAGCGGCTGATAGCCGCGATGATGCCGGTTGCTTCCGCCGATGTGCCGATTCCGTAGTCACTGACGGCCTCCCGCACGGTGATCCGGGTTCCACTGATGACCGGGATGAACGCCGCGATCAACGGGGTGACGATGGCGGTCAGCAGCTGCAGACCGAGCACATAAGGCGGGATGGAAAAGCTGTTGATGTTCACATTCAGCAGAAACCCGATGGCCTGCGTCAGGCCGTAGGCTATGCCGACCCCGATGGGCAGGGCCACGAACAGCGAGAGAATGCCAAACGTCACGGACATCACCAGGTAGATGCCCAACACATCCTGTGCGCGCGCACCCACCGCCTTCATCATGCCGATCTGGCGCTTCTGCTGGGAAAGGATGGCCGTCACCGTGTTGATCACCAGAAAGGCCGAAAGCGCCAACGCCAGGAAGCCAATCGCCCCCAACACTGTGACCAACGCCTGTACCAGGTCGGAGGCCCAGTGCTCGTCGGATTCCTGCACATCGGTGAACGCCACCGGATAGCCGTAGCGGTTCAGTTCGTCGGTCAGTTCGTCGGCGTAGTCCTGCAGCGCTTCGCCGCTGTTGATGGCCGGCTCCACTTGAATATGCAGCTCGTTGTAGCTCTCCGAGAGGCCGTACAGTCGCAGCGTATCGATGGTGACATAGCCCGTCAGGATCGGTGCGATGTTGCCGGGCGTGGCATAGAAATCATGCACGATACCGACGATCTGCAGGTCGTGCAGGGTGCCATCCGCCAGCTCGATGGTCAGCGTGTCGCCCAACTCCTTGTCGCCGATGTTGCGCAGCGGCAGCATAGACCGCCGCTCAATGAGAATCTCACGGCGCTGCGGGTCGAGTGTGCCCGCTTCCAAATCGATGGCACTGATCGACAACTGGTCGAAGTCCGGCACGGCGATCAGGTTCAGCTGGATCCACTGGTCGCCGTTGCGCGCATTGACCGTGGCTGTGGCCCGCGCCTCAGCATCTTCAACGCCGTCGAAGGTGCGCACTGTGCGCAGCAGGCTGTCGTTGAACGGACGTGCCATGTTCACAACGAGGTTGGCCGGGTTTGATGAGGCAAACCCCTGGTTCATCTCCCGCAGCAGCACCTCCTGCGTTATAAACACACTGCCGAACGCGAAGACGCCCACGGCAATCGCCAGGACGACCAAAATCGTGCGTGCTCGGTTGGCCAGAATGTCCCGCAGGACCTTGCGCCAGCGCGGCTTGATGTACATGCCGTTCCTCTTTTCACAATGCGGCATTTACCCGGACAGAGCATACCCCATTGCCTGATCACCTATCTAGTGTTAGGTGATCAATTCCATTACATTTCTGCCTTTCATCCAATAGATCAAACACCGCGGCTCGCCTGTTTATGACAGCAGCCCCAACCTGTGGTCATTAAGATAGATATAGGTTGTTTAAACAGGTACTATTAGAACTATGACATTCGCGTAAACGAAAAGGACTCCCAATGGCATCTGCCAGACGGCTCAAGAAAGACCTCGGTCTGTTGGATGTATTCTCCATCTGTACGGGTGCGATGTTCAGTTCCGGCTTCTTTCTGCTGCCGGGTCTGGCCGCCGCACAGACCGGGCCCTCTGTTGCGTTGGCCTACCTGATCGCCGGCATCCTGATGCTGCCCGCGATGTTCAGCATGGCCGAACTCGCGACGGCCATGCCGCGCGCCGGTGGTGACTACTACTTCCTCGATCGGGCGCTGGGCCCGATGATCGGCACGGTGGGCGGTACGGGTACTTACCTGGCGTTGACCCTCAAGAGCGCCTTCGCCCTGATCGGTATGGGCGCGTACCTGGCGCTGTTTATGAACATCCCCATCAAACCGCTGGCGGTCGCGCTGACGGTGGCCTTCATGCTGCTCAACATCCTCGGAGCCAAGGAAGGCGCTGCCCTGCAGCGTGCGCTGGTGATCATCCTGGTGAGCGTGCTGGCGTTTTTCATCACAGCGAGCCTGTTCACCACACCGCTCAACACCGGGATCACGGAGCGGTTCACTCCGTTTGCTATCGACGGGGTCTCCGGCATTCTGGGGACGGTGGGCTTTGTCTTCGTCTCCTACGCGGGCCTGACGAAGATCGCCAGCGTCTCCGAAGAGATCAAGGATCCGGAGCGCAACATCCCACTTGGTATGATCCTGTCGATCATCGTCACGACGATCATCTATGTGGTGGGTGTGGCGCTGTTGGTCATCCTGCTTGAACCGGACGCTCTGCGCGCGGACCTGACTCCGGTTGCCACAGCGGCAGCCGTGTCGTTGGACTGGCTGCCGGGTGAGTTGGGTGTGCTGCTTGTCGTGGCATCCGCCGTGGCTGCTTTCGCCTCGACAGGCAACGCGGGCATCCTGGCCGCGTCACGCTATCCGCTGGCCATGGGCCGCGATCGGCTTATTCCCGAGCAGTTCGCACAGGTCAGCAAGAAGGGCACGCCGCTGTTCAGCATCCTGGTGACCGGAGCGTTGATGATCGGCGCCATCCTGTTCCTCAATGAGGAGGGCATCGCCAAGATCGCCAGCGGCTTCCAGCTGATCATTTTCACGCTGGTCAACGTGGCGGTGATCGTCATGCGTGAGAGCCGCATCGAATACTACGATCCGGGCTACCGCTCACCGCTGTACCCCTGGACTCA
Source organism: Chloroflexota bacterium (assembly GCA_010092885.1). Classification (GTDB taxonomy): domain Bacteria; phylum Chloroflexota; class Anaerolineae; order Aggregatilineales; family UBA3940; genus TC-195. The sequence continues at coordinate 2,964 of JAADYX010000052.1, forward strand.
GGTCTTTGGTATTAGTGTGTATGTGGTGTTGTTGGGCTTTCTGGGCGTTGAAGCGCTGCTGTTGACAGTCGGGGCGGCGGTGCTCGCTCTGGGCTGGTTCATGATCTATGGCAGGCAGCGTGTGGAGCGCCACGGCGCGATCTATCACTGGTATGAGCGGCTGGGCCGCCTGCGTTATGAAGGCATTGAGGATGAGCTGCGTGAGATCCTCAAGGAGAAGGGCATCCGCGGTGAGGATCCCTTCGATGAGGTGATCAGCCGGGCCGGCGTGCTTGACCTCCGGCGTGCCGATGGCTTCGCGGCGATCGCCCGCCGCGCAGTGATCCTGCTCTCACAGCAGCACCCCATGCTTGATCCGGACCTGGCCGCTGAGTTCGAGCGCAGTGTGGGCACCAGCTATGTGCTCAGCGGCGCTGTGTTGGCGCATGTCCGGCTGGAGAACGTCTCGCAGAGCGACCTGGCCATTGTGCGCATCCGCGAGGGGATCGAGCTGGAGGTCAATGAGGACGGGCCGCAGCAGGTCTATGCGCTCTTCTTCCTCGTCAGCCCGCCGCGTGCCAGTGCGCAGCATCTGCGCATCCTGGCGCAGTTGGCCCGTCACGTGGAAACGCACGCGTTCATCGAAGACTGGCTGCATGCGGAAGGCGACCAGGAACTGCGTGAGATCCTGCTGCACAGCGAGCGCATGCTGACCCTATGGCTGGAACCCGGCCACCGCACGGAACCGCTCATCGGGCAGACGATCCGCGACCTGAGCATGCCGCCCGGGACGCTCATCGCTGTGGTGCGGCGCAACGGCGACTCCCATGTGCCGAACGGCAGCACAGTCCTCCAACGCGGGGACCGGATCACCATCATCGGCGATATGGAGGATATCCAGGATCTGTACGTACAGTACGTCGGTGATGCCGATAGTGTGCCCGCCACACCCTAACGAATCAGCAGCGCGGAGCCGGCCGGATCCGCGCTGCCCATAGTATACGGTTTACATCGTTGTGTTACGGATTCGGCAGGAGGTACACATCGTCGACCCACATGGTGCCATTCGCACCGCTGGTGCCACCGGTGATGGTTACCTGGTCGAAGTTGATGTTCGCCGTGAACGGCTGGGCGATCACGGTGAACAGATACGTGCCGGAAGGCGCGATCAGGTTGATGTTCTGGCTGACACCGCCGACCGTGTCGGTCAGGGTCACCCGGAAGCCGAACCGGTTGACCGGGATGCTGCTCCCACGGATGTTGGCGTGCACCACGAACGTTTCACCCGCTGAACCCGAGTAGTCGAACGTGTTGCGGATCACCTGGTTGCCGACGTTGTCGCCACCAATGCGGAACACGCAGATATCCACGCCCTCGAGACTACACAGGCGGTGATCATCAGAGCCGAGG
>JAADYX010000382.1 GCA_010092885.1 Chloroflexota bacterium
CACGTAGTCGATCTCGCCGTCCTGGAGGGCCAGGAAGGCCGCATCCTGCGAACCGTAGATGCTGTAGATCACCTCATTGACGAACGGACCGGTCTCCAGCTCAAGGGCAACGTCACCGCTGGCGTCGCCGTAGAACAGCTGCTCGGTGCCATCCGGCAGGATGGTCTGGTAAGCGCCGTTCGCATACAGGGTGGTCTGGCTGCCGGTGAAGTAGTAGTTGTCAAGCGCCTGCTTGGCGGCAAACGCACCGGGCTCGTACTCAACGTTGCCATACGGGCCGAAGACCGGCTCATCGGCGACGTCAGCCTGGTACAGGATGCTGCGGGCCTCTTCCTGTGCGTCCTGGAAGGCGGCCAGTTCTTCGTCATAAGCGGCCTGCTCGTCTTCGGTGGCGTTCTCACCCGGGGCTTCCGGTGCTTCGCCAACCTCTTCCAGAGCGGCAGCGGCTTCTTCAACGATCGGGGCCCAGTAGTGCTCGGGCAGGACCGGCGCAAGCGCGATACCAAACTCGAACTCAGCCAGACCAGGCACGTCATTGAAGTAGTAAACGAGGGTTGTCTCGTCAACGGCCTCAACGCGGTCGAACTTCTCCGGGTTGTAGGTTGCCCAGTTACCACCCAGGTTCAGGCGGTCAACGGTGTCGAGTGTGAAGGCTACGTCCTCAGCGGTCAGAGCTTCGCCGTCGGACCAGGTCAGGCCCTCAAGCAGCTCAACTTCGATCGTCACGAAGTCGCCGTCTTCGGTGCGGTCGCCGGGCAGGCCAGCGGCCAGGCTCGGCACGAAGTCGTAGCGCTGGTCACCCAGGCCGTAAACAGCCGGGATACGGCCAGACAGGGCATAGCCGGTCCACACGTCGGAGCCGGGGCCCAGGTAGTTCCAGTAGTTGGTGGTCACCGGCTCAGAGAAGATACCGGTCACGAACTGGTCGGCGGGTGTGCCAGCTTCGGCATCGTCCATGTCATCGCCGTCCATGTCATCGCCGGCCTCCGGATCGGGGGTCGCGGTGATGACGACTTCAACTTCTTCGCCCTCAACGATCTCGGTGACGACGATGGTTTCCGGGGTGGGGGTCGCGCAGGCGGCGAGAATGATCGCTGCCAGAACGCCCGTCACCAGGACAATCCACTTTTTATTCTTAAACATTGACAATCTTCTCCTTCTCAGGGGTAGTAGGTAGAAAGTTGCAGGTGTGCATATGCACATTCTCCACTTTACTGACATACGTCGGTACGAAACAGAGTCTCTTCTTCCTTATGAGATTGCCTCCTCCTTTCTATAAGCTGCGCCCATGGGGGATGGGCAAGCCTTCTCCTGTACTTGCGGCGTGCCCCAGTGGTGTGGATCTGGGGTAACAATATGATAATGGATCAAACGCGGTTGTCAACATTTCATGGGTGATTCCCCTACGCCATCCCTACGCTGGGGTGGTAAAACACCCCTTTCGGGGGGGAATGCCGTTAGGCGATAGTCTAATGAAGGCGGGCAGCGGCCCAGCGGATCAGGCGGGCGGCGACCTCGTCCTTGCCCATCAGCGGCAGCGCCTCGGCGCCTTCCTCAGTCACGAAGTGCACCCGGTTCGTCTCCACGGCGAACCCGGCATCCGCCGCGGTGATGTCATTGGCGACGATCAGGTCGAGGGATTTGGCCTGCAGCTTCGCCTGGGCGTTTGCCACCAGATCCTGTGATTCGGCGGCAAACCCGATCACGAGCTTGGGGCCTTTTTCCGCCTGGGCGACCTCCCGCAGGATATCCGGGTTGTGGGCCAACGTGAGGGTTGGTAGGCCGTCTTTCTTCTTGATCTTCTGGTCGACGGTCTGTGCCGGGCGGAAATCCCCAACCGCCGCTGCCATGATCAGGGCTTCCGCTTGGTAGGCACCGGTTGCCTGTTCGAGCACGGCATCGCGCAGGTCGACCGCTGTGGTGATGTCAATGCGCTTCACGCCGATGGGGGTGGGCAGACTCACCGGCCCGGTGATGAGCGTGACCTCCGCGCCTTCGTCCACGGCGGCCTGCGCGATGGCAAATCCCTGCCGCCCGGATGATCGGTTGCTCAGGAAGCGCACAGGGTCCAGTGGCTCGCGGGTGGGCCCGGCGGTGACCACCACCCGGCTGCCGCGCAGTGCGCCGCTGTGGCGGCCCATCGCCTGGCGGGCCACGCCGACGATGGTGTCCGGTTCGGCTAGGCGGCCCAACCCCTCAAACCCGGAGGCCATGCGGCCTACCTCCGGGCCGGCCAGCACGACGCCCCAGCTTTGCAGCGTTTCGACATGGGCCTGCGTGGCCGGGCTGTTGAACATGCCGGCGTCCATTGCCGGGGCGATCACGACCGGCGGCACCGCCTTGCGCCCGAGGACGGCCAGCGCCGTGACCCCCAACAGATCGTCGGAGAGGCCCAATGCCAGGCGCGCAATCGACTGGGCGGTGCACGGGGCGACCAGCAGCATATCGGCTTCGTGCGCCAACCCCACATGCGCGATATGGGTCGCCAGGCCGCCGGTGGTGTTCCACATATCCGTGTAGACGGGGCGGCCCGTCAGCGCCTCAAAGGTCAGTGGGGCCACGAATTCGCATGCGGCACGGGTCATGATCGTGTCAACGTGGGCCCCGGCTTTCGTCAGCATGCTGGCAACCGTACAGGCCTTGTACGCCGCAATGGAGCCCGTCACAGCGAGCAGGATGCGCTTCCCGGTGAGGTTCATGAGTGGTTCGCTCCCTTCTGGAGGATGGTCCCCCATATGGTACACTCTTCAGGTTGCCATTCACCATAGGAGATTCGCGTGCAACCTGCCGAGACCGCGCGTCTGAACGCACAGGTCGCCGTCTTCACCACGGCCCGCACCCTGAACAACACCTTCGCACGGATCGTCTATCCCTTCCTGGGGACGTTTGCACGCGGGCTTGGCGTCCCGGTGGAGCAGGTCGCGAGTGTCGTGGCCGCACGCTCGGCGCTGGGGATGACCAGCCCCTTTCTGAGCGTTGTTGCCGAGCGCTACGGCCGCCGCACCGCGATGCTGCTCGCGTTGGCGATCTTCATCGTCGGGCTGCTGACCGTGGCGACCTTCCCGACGCTGCTCGGTTTTACGGTAGGCATGCTGATCGGGGCGCTGGGCAAGATCATCTTCGACCCGGCCGTTCAGGCGTACATCGGCGACCGGGTACCCTACGAGCGGCGCGGGCAGGTGCTGGCCATCACAGAGCTGAGCTGGTCACTGTCGTTTATTATCGGCATGCCGATCACCGGCCTGCTGATCCGTGAGTTCGACTGGCGGGCACCCTTCCCGGTGTTGGCTGGTGCCGTGCTGATCGTCGGTCTGGTGTTGATGCGCTTGGTGCAGCCCGACGGCCCCACCGACCAGGCCGACATCAAACCGCCGCTCAGCGGCCTGGGCACGGTTGTCCAATCCAGAGCGGCGCTGGCGGGCATCGTCTTCGGCGTGGTGACGGGCTTCGCCAATGAGGTGGTCAACATCTCCTATGGGATATGGTTGGAGCGCTCGTTCGGCCTGGTCGTGACGGCCCTCGGCCTGACCGCAGGCGTGATCGGCGTGGCGGATCTGCTCGGTGAGGGCGTTGTGATCGGCCTTGTGGACCGGATCGGCAAGCGCCGCCTGCTGATCGTCGGGCTGTTGGCCAATTCCGCCGCGGCAATCGCGCTGCCGTTCTGGGGCAATCTGGGCACGATCGGCGCGCTGGTGGGCCTGTTTGTGTTCTATGGCACGTTTGAGATCATCATTGTGGGCAGCATTCCGCTGATGACCGAGATCGTGCCCGCGGCGCGCGCCACCATGATGGGCGGCTATTTCGCGTCCTGGTCGGTGGGGCGTGCGCTGGGCGCGCTGGGTGGGCCGTTCATCTTTGCGCTGGAGACCGGCGGCCTGCCGATGCTCTCCAACGGGATCGCGACGGCAGCGGGCAACCTGATCGGGTTGGCGCTGCTGTTGGCCCTCATCCGGCGAGCGTGAGCAGCGACAGCGCGATCACCACCTGCCCGCCGCTGTAGATGATCCACACCACGTCACGCAGGGCGGGTTTGCCCCGCTTGCGGATCAGCGATTGGGCGAGCACCACATCGGAGGCGGCAAACAGCAGCAGCCCCACCGCAAACAGCGGGCTGATCCGCGCGGTGAAGGCCCACGCCACCGTGATGAACAGCACAATCCCGTAGATCAGACTGGCCACGTTCAGCCGGGCGCTGCCCTGCGGATTGAAGACCAGCAGCCGCCAGCCGATCACTGCCGCGGCTGTGCTCGCCGCCGCCACGATGAGCAGAGTCCACGCCGGGCCGCTGAAACCCAGGATCGCCGCCGCACTGTAGAACAGGTGCCCCACACCAAACACCGCGATGGCGGCCAGTTCGGGGCGCTCCAGCGCGAAGACATCGGCCAACAGCAGATCGCCGAGGGCACCGGCCAGCACCCCCACCGCGATCAGCGTAGGGACCGGGCCTGTTGCCTGCCACCAGCCGGTTGCGGCGAAGGCGAGTGTCACGGCGATCATCACCAGCTTGGTCCACAGCGGCAGGCGATAGGTGCCGTCGCGTTTTTGCTCCTTGTTCAGCATGCCGATGCCGTACGCCACCGCCCAGATCACTAGCCCCGGCGCGAGTATCCATGCCATAGGGGTCCCCCTTTCGCGTTATCCACAGCCCTACGATACACTGACTCGCGATGTTGTGCGTAGAAATGGCGAGTGCATGAGTGAACTGATTCTCTATGAGGTGGACAGCGACGGAATCGGGCTGATCACCGTCAACCGGCCGGAGGTGCGCAACGCGCTCAACTGGGCGGCAATGGAGCAGCTGGCGGATGTCGTGCAGCGGGCGGAGGCTGACGACGATCTGCGCGTGCTGCTGATGACCGGGCAGGGGCGCAAGGCGTTCATTGCGGGCGGCGATCTGCGCGACCTGCACAATTACAAGACCCGTGAGGACGCCTATCGCCAGCACGACCTGATGGCCGATACCATGGCCCGCCTCACCCGGATGCCGGTGCCGGTCATTGCTGCGCTGGAAGGCGCAACCCGCGGCGGCGGCTGTGAGGTCGCGCTGGCGGCTGATATCCGGGTGGCGGCCAGCGATGCCACCCTGGCCTTTTCACAGGTCCGGATGGGCCTGACGCCCGGCTGGGGCGGGGCCCGGCGGCTCTATTCGCTGGTGGGGTATCGCACCGCCATGGACTATC
>JAADYX010000383.1 GCA_010092885.1 Chloroflexota bacterium
CACGATGAGCGGGTTTTTCCCGCCCAACTCCAGCGTGAAAGGCGTCATGTGGCGGGCGGCTTCCTGCGCGATGATGCGGCCCACCCGGTCGCTGCCGGTGAACATGACGAAATCCACCGCCTCGATCAGCGCCGGGGCCACCGCCGAGCCATGGCCGTTAACCACCTGAAGCAGCCCGGCGGGCAGGCCCACCTCCTCGTAGAGATCACGGGTGAGCAGCGCGCTCAGCGGCGTCAGTTCGGAGGGTTTGAGGATCACGCCGTTGCCCGCCAGCAGCGCCGGGACCGCATCGCCCGCCGTGAAGATGAACGGGAAGTTCCATGCCGCGATCAGGCCGACCACCCCGCGCGGATGGCGCACGACCTGCACGCGATCATGCAGTGGAATGGCGGGTCGGGCCCGGCGCGGCCTGATGTGCCGCCAGCCGTGGTAGGCATAGTGGCGCATCTCGCTGGCCACCGCGAAGATCTCGACGAAGGCATCGCGCCGCGACTTGCCCGTTTCTGCCTGGATCAGGGCGATGATTTCATCGCGGCGATCGAGGATCAGATCGTGGGCACGGATCACGATCCGGGCGCGTTGGCGGTAGGGCAGCTGGGCCCAGGCCTGCTGCGCCTCACGAGCCCGTTCCACGGCGGTGCGAACTTGCTCAGGGGTGTTCGCGCGCACCTCCCCGACGGGTTCGCCCGTCAAAGGGTTGAGCACGGTCAGGTGATCGGTGGTAACTGTCATCGGGCGGTTCCCTGGGATTTCGGTCAGATGCTGCGATTATAGTCAAAACCAGGTGGCAACTGGCAACAATTGCGTGAATCCGTCTTGACAATAGTGATACAATGCACATAATAGACATCCATCTTCAGGAGCGTCAGACGTGGATCTACTGCTGAAAAACCGGATAGCCCTGGTAACCGCTGCCAGCCAGGGGCTGGGCTTTGCGACCGCCCAGCAGCTTTCACGAGAGGGAGCACATGTCGCGCTGTGCTCACGCGATGAAGCACACATTAACGCCGCCGTGGACTCCATCCGTGCAGAAACGGGCAATCCTGTGCTCGGGGTGCGGGCCGATGTCACCCAAAGTGGGGATATCAGCCATCTGATCGACCGGGTTATCGACGAGTACGGCGGGCTGGATATTTTGATCACCAATGCGGGCGGCCCGCCCAGCATGGCCTTTACCGAAGTGGATGACGCGATGTGGCACGAGGCCGTTGACCTCCTGCTGATGAGCACCGTCCGGCTGATCCGAGCCGCCCTGCCCCATCTGCGCCAGTCGACTGCGCCCTGCGTGCTGACGATTACGTCGATCTCCACCAAACAGCCGATCAGCGATTTGGTCCTGAGCAACAGCGTGCGCATGGCGGTCATCGGGTTGACGAAAACGCTCGCTTTGGAAATGGGCGGGGAAGGCATCCGGTTCAACAGCATCCTGCCCTCATGGACGGAAACCGAACGTGTGCAGGAACTGCTCGAAGCGCGCGCCGCCCGCAACAAAACGTCCCTGGAAGAGGAGCTGGCGAAGCAGGCCAGCAGCAGTCCGCTGGGGCGGGTGTGCACACCGGAAGAGTTCGCGAAGGTCGCGACCTTCCTCGTCTCACCGGTGGCCTCCTACCTGACAGGCAACATGGTCTCTGTAGACGGCGGCACCTATAAAGGCGTCTTCTGAGTTGGCCTTTGCAAACGGATTATTAACCATTCGCAAAGGTAGCATTATGCATCGCTCCGGGTTAACCTAGAGGGTGACAATCATCGGTTTTTGGGGTTCGTGATGGTTGTCAACTCTTGGATGGGGACCGCCAGCACACGCGCAGCCCATACCCACCACACACGAACTGAGCCTGACCCAGGATAAGTATGGACACTATGGCAGAATCAGGTCATTCCATCTCAACTATCGATCTCCTGCCTCAGTTGATCGTCATTATTGAGCACGAACGCGTGACGTATGCCAACATCGCGGCAGCGCGCCTGCTGCAGGCCAGCAGCCCGGAAGTGCTGCACGGCCTCCACCTGGCTGAACTGCTGGAGCCACGCAGCTTTGAAGCCGCGCATCGCGCCATCGCAGAGGTGATCGCCAGCCGCCGCGAGAGCGACACCAAGGAGCTGGTCTTCACCCGGCTGGATGGTGAACCCGTCCAGCTGATCTGCACAGCCGCACCGCTCCAGCCTGGCAGACCGGAAAGCGTGGTGCTCACAGCGATGCAGCCCCCGGCGGTATACCTCACGCAGGATGCACGCATCCAGAAGATATTAAACAGCATTACAGATGTTGTCTATCTGATTGGGTATGATTGGACCTACCGCTTTGCCAATATGGCGGCATCCCGGGTGACCACCTGGAACCGCGACGACTTGGTCGGCAAGCACGTGACCACGGTTTATCCGGACATAACCGAAACACGGCAGTACACCGTTTACCGGGACGCCATGGAACGCAGCGAACCGCTCGTTTTCCGCACGGATGAGCCCATCCTGCCGGGCGGGCTCAAAGCGCACTACGAGGTGCGCGTCTTCCCGGTGGACGAGGGGCTGTTGTGTTTCGCCCACGACATCACGGACAAACTGCGGGCAGAAGAGAACCTGCGGGCCCAACGCCAGCTGGCCTTGGTTCTGCGCGATACAGCCGCCGTCCTGAACAGCACGCTCGATCTGGATGAGGTGCTCGATCGCATCCTCTCCAACGTGCACCGGATCGTGCCGCACCAGATGTCCAACATTATGTTGGTTCACGACGACCGGGTGAGCGTGGCACGCATCCGTGGGTATGACAACCATGTCAGCGCGCTCAGCGGGCAGAGTTTCGCCATTGAAGAGGTGGCGCATCTGGCGATGATGAGCAATGACCGTGCGCCGCTGCTGATCGACGACGTGCGCCAATTCCCCGGTTGGGGCAATACCGGCCTGGAAGATGAACTCCCCGCCTACGCCGGGACTCCGATTGTCCGCGGCGGCCATGTGATCGGCTTTTTGAACCTGCGCAGCACAGAGCCCTTCCAGCAGATGCATGCCACCCGGCTGCTGGCCTTCGCCGATCAGGCGGCGGTGGCGCTGCGCAATGCCGCGCTGTACGAGTCAACCGTGGAGCGTGTGGCCGAACTGACCGAACGCAACGACGATCTGTATGTGTTCGGCCATGCGGCGGCCCACGATCTGCGCTCCCCCCTGCAGGTGGTCATGGGCATGGCCGATGTGCTGCTCTACGAGATGGACGCCGACATGGACGATACCGTGCGTGACGGGCTGCAAACCATTCTGGACTACGCGCAGCGCATGCGGCGCATCAGCGACAACCTGCAGGATCTCGCGGCGATTGGATCGCAGCATGACAACCTGGCACCGGTTGACCTCAACACGATTGTGACCACTGCCGTCGAGACATTTGACCACGCCCTGAACGAACGCGGCGTTCGGCTGACGGTGGACAACAACCTGCCGACCGTGGTCGGGCACGGGCCCCTCTTGGAGCAGGCAGTGGGCAACCTGATCGATAATGCGGTCAAGTACATCGGGCGGGACAATGCCGACCCGGCGGTGTGGATCTACGGCCGCATTGACGGCGATTGGGCCCGCCTGAGCGTTATGGACAACGGCATCGGCGTCCCTGAGGACATGCGCGAACAGATCTTCAAGATGGGCGCGCGCAGCCATCCGCAGGAAGGACCCGGTCAGGGGTTGGGCCTAACCCTGATCAAGCGCACCATCGAGCGGATGGGCGGGCGCGTCGGTGTGGATCCGGCCCCGGAACAGGGCAGCGTGTTCTGGTTTATGCTGCCGCTCGCCATTGCAGACGAATCGTAGCAGCGCACCGTCTCACGCATCCCAATCAACCGCGAGCTGACCGGCGCTCAATTCGCGCAGGTGGTGCTCAAAGGGGTCACGTTCGTCCACGATGAACCTCAGGCGGAGGGTCACTTCCGCGCCGAACGTCTCCTCCGTGATGGTGCCCCCCTCCTGCTCAACCAACCGCCTGATCTGCTCGTAGAGGCTGTAGGGAGCCTTCAGTGTGCCGGTGACGGTATGCACCCGTTCACCGACAGGCATCGCCTTGAGCGCCTCCTTCACCGACTGCGTGTAGGATCGCACCAAACCGCCCGTGCCCAATTTGGTGCCACCGAAGTAGCGCGTCACCACCACAACCACATCACCGAGATCCTCGCCGCGCAGCACGGCCAACGCCGGCTTGCCGGCAGTCCCGGCGGGTTCGCCATCGTCGGACATGCCCTCGGTCACGCTGGCCCCGTAGCCCACCTAGAAGGCATACACATTGTGCGATGCATCGCTGAACTCGGCGCGCATCTCGTCGATGAACGCTTTGGCCGCATCGACAGTTGTGGCCGGGCCGATGGTCGCGATGAAGCGCGAATTGGCGATCTTCAGCTCAATGCGGGCGCGATCAGCGGGTATTGGGTAGCGGTTCACGGGGACTCCGGTGGTAGAATAGAGTTGCCACACGATCATAGCATGGAGGCAATCCCCTTGACAGAAAAACGCATCCTGATCCTGTGCACAGCGAACTCAGCCCGGTCACAGATGGCCGAGGGCCTGCTGCGCGATATGGCGGGCAGCCGGTTTGAGATCCACAGTGCCGGGTCTGAACCCTCAACCGTCAACCCGTACGCCATCCGTGTGATGGAGGCGGCAGGCATCGATATCAGCGATCATCGCTCCAAGCACCTCGAAGAGTACCTGCAAACACCTTTCGATATCGTCATCACCGTCTGTGACAAGGCCGCCGAGACGTGCCCGGTGTTCCCCGGCCCAGCCGAACGGATCCACTGGGGTTTCCCCGATCCGGCGGCGGTAGAGGGCACAGACGCGGAGAAAATGGCGGCGTTCAGCCGGGTGCGTGACGCGATCCGCGACCGGCTGACCACCTGGCTTGAAACAAACTGAAAGGACAACCTTATGGAAATGCCCCACATCACCGAAGAAACCATTCGCGACCAGATCAAAAAGCGCAGCACGCCTGAGATCGAGCGGGCCGTGCGCAGACTGTGGATGGCTCACTCCATTGCCGAGGACAGGCGTGACATCCCCGGCCTGCTGGCCACCCTCACCCCGGACTGTGTGTACGCTATCGTGGCGACCGGTCACACCTACGAAGGGCACCCCGGCGCGGAGCGCTTCTATACGGAGCTGCTGACGGCTGTCCCGGATGCACACTTCGACCTGCAAAACATCGTGATCGGGCCGCAGGGCGTGTGGGAAGAGGCACACTTCACCGGAACATGGGAGCAGGACTGGCTTGCTCGCAAGGCAACCGGCGGCGCGATTGATGCAATCATCCAGATCTACTTCCCTTACGATTTGGAGCGCGGCCTGTTCCTCGGTGAGCGGGTCTTTTTTGAAGAGAGCAAAGTCCTCGGTGATTGACGATCTCACCCTGCCGGTGCTGTGGGCAGTCACCCTGATGGATGCCATCGCTGGCGTCTATGGCGATGAGGCGGCTGGCGCGCTGGCCGGAGCCGTGCCGCTGGACGACCATGCGACGCATATCAGCCTGGATGCTTTCGTCGACATGCAGCAGGGTGTTGTGCACATCGCCGGGATGGCCAAGGCCCCCGCCCTGCTGGAAGAGGCAGGCGAGGCGTGCTTCACGCATCTGCGGCAGCAGCCCGGCATCCGGATGCCGCGTGGCAGAGCCCTGCTGGCCCGCAGCGATCCACGCTCGCCCGCGCTGGCGTACTTCGCGGACTACATCGACAGTCTGATCGGGCAGGCCATCGTCCTGGAAGAGACCGAAACCGCCTGGAACTGGATCATCTCACCGTACCCGCTGATGTCGCAGCCGATCCGCGGCTTCTACGAACGGGGTATGGTCCGCGCCCTGACCGCTGAAGTGATGTCCGGCGAGCCGCTGCCGGTGCGCATCGCGGGCCGGTTGGGCGGCACAGCCGCCCTGCTGCTGCGCATTGAGAAGGTTGTGCCCACCGTCTGAAGGTTACCAGGGCAGGCGCTGGCCGTCATACTGGAGGAAGGATCCGGTGTCCGCTGGTGTCAGCCTATCCAGGACATTCAACATACCGGCGACAGCCTCGGAGGCGGTCAGGTTGGCGTTGTCGCCGCCCATATCGGTCTGTACCCACCCCGGATGCATCATCACGGTGGTGATGCCCATCGGTTTGAGCTCGTAGGTCAGCGTGCGCGTCAGCATATTGAGCGCCGCTTTGCTGGCCGAGTAGCTGTGTGTGCTGGCGCTGCTCTTGCGCGCAAGCGAACCCAGCTGTGAGGTCATATTCACCAGCAGGGGCTGTTCACCGGCGCCCAGCAGATCGACGAAGGCCTGTGTCACGAGTGCCGGGCCGGTGACATTGACCTGGAAGGTACGGTTGAACATGGCCGCATCGAACTCACCAAGGCGCTCACCGCGCTGCAGGATGCCGGCGTTGTTGATCAGCCAGTCGAGCGCGTTGGTGTGGATGCTCACCGCGCTGCGGGCCGCCTTGATCGAGCCGGTATCCGTCACATCGATGCGCACCGGGATCACCTGATCGTGGTGTTGGGCGGAGAGCCTGCGCAGCGAGGTGGCCGCATCCGGATTGCGCACCCCGGCGAACACCTGATCACCGCGTTCAAGCAGCTGCCGGACAAACTCCAGACCGATGCCGCGATTGGCACCGGTGATGAACACACGCTTCATGGGGCGACCTCTCATCTATCGGATTTGAAAAGGGAGGACCGTACGGTCCTCCCCAGTATAGCACATGGCTGCGGCCGATCAGCCGGGGCTGGACACGGAAGCGTTCAGCGAGTGGATGCCGGTGGCACCATCCGGACGGTTATCCGTGGTTTCGAGGATCTGCATCTGGCCGCTGCCATCGTAGCAGCGGACTTCGAACTTGTGGCGCCCAGGCTGGAACGGCCATTCAAAGCGCCAGATGGCCCAGGTTGTGTCTGCCAGGGCCTCACGGACTTCGGCATCCTGCCATTCCCCATCGTTCACACGGACCTGCACACGTGAGATGCCGCGTTCACCGGCGTAAGCGATGCCGCCCACCGGCACGATGGTTCCGTTTTCGGTCTCAATGGCCTCGGCGACAGTATCGACCACGGAGGTCGCCTTGACGCGCGCTTCCTCGCTCCAGTTGCGCACGACCCAATAGCCCTGCTGGTACTCATCCGTCACGGTGATGCGCTGGATCCACTTGGGCTGCTTCATGCCGTAGCGGTCCGGGATCCAGATGCGCAGCGGGAAGCCATGCTCGTCTTCCAGCGGCTTGCGGTCCCAGGCGTAGGCCAGCATGATGCGCTCGTCGTTCATGACCATCTCCAGATCCACCGATTCGAAGAAGCCGTCCTCGCTTTCGATGAACAGATAGCGGGCTCCGCCCTGCACACCGGCGTCGGCCAGCACCTCGCGCAGGCTGGCACCGGTCCACAGCGTGGTGGAGATCAGGTCGCCGCCGATGCGGTTGGAGATGCATGAGAGCGTGACGAACTGCTCACGCGCTTCGTAGTTCTCAACCAGGTCGCTGAGCTGAAGCATCAGCGGATTGTCCACCATGCCGGTGATCTCAAGGCGCCAGTCGTCCTCGTCAATCACGACCGGGCGGGTGTTGATGTCGATGCGGTAGTGGTCCTCGATGGGCGTGTACTCCGGGCGTGTGCCGGGGACCGGCTCCACCGTGGCACCGGCATTCGGCAGTTCCACCTCCGGCCCGCTGATATCCGCCGGGCGGAAGGTGTTAGCAGCAGCATCTGAGTCGTCGGCGGGGCCCTCCAGGCTGAGGATCGCCTCACGGCGTCCGCCGCGGACCAGGCTCACCCCGGCGCCAACGACGGTGATCGCGGCGGTGGTGGCGCCCAAGCGCACCAGGAACTGACGGCGGTCCACCTGCTCAACGGTCATGGCCTGCGACGCGCTTTCGGCG
>JAADYX010000384.1 GCA_010092885.1 Chloroflexota bacterium
AGATGTGTATAAGAGACAGATCTACCAGATCACAGCGGCCTGCCCGTAGCCTACGGCGTTAGGGGTTGATCGTCAGCGAGATATCATCAAAGCCGAGGCGGCCGCTCGTCGGGCCGGTCCAGCCGAAGGTCACATGGATCTCATCGAAGCTCAGGGTGGCCACCAAGCTGCACGACTGCGGCTGCCAGTTGGCGGTGCCCACCGCACCGACGGGGCACTGGGTGCTGTCCAGCAGAAGGCCGCCATCAAACGTCTCGATGCGTACGCCCGCAAACGTGCCCGCAGGCGTGTTCTGGTAGCCCAGCTGGTAGTCCACCTGAACCGTATCCCCGATGAAGCCAAACGCGCTGTCGCTCTGGCGTGCGCCTTCGATGCTGCCAGCCGGGCTCTTCAGGAGGAACAGGCAGCTGCCCGCAAAGGCCTGCGGTACGCAGATGCGTCCGTCACCGCCCGCTGAAGCGAAGATGTTCCACTCCGCGCCCAGCGGATCCTCAAAGCCGCCGTTCACCAGCAGATTAATGCTGGTCAGTTCGTAGGCCCCGATATCACAGCCGTTGCCGCTGCCGTTGGGCACGCCCGGCAGATCGACGCGCGGCTCACCACGCTGGTCCACATCACCGGGGACCGCGCAGCTGCCCTGATCGATGGCGTCGCTGCCACCGACCAGCGCATGGGTCGGGGTCGGGCCGCCATTGTCGGCCAGGGTGGTATTCAGGATGGCGGTTATCAGTTGGCTGCTGACCACGTCCGTGGCGACGCTGGCACAGCCGCTGCCGCTCTGGATCAGATTGTGGCCATTGCTGGTGTAGGTGCCATCGGCATCGCCACACTGGGCCGTTGTGGGTGTGTTGCCTGCGACCAGCGTGTTCTGCGCATTCAAGATGCCCCCACTGGTGAAGCTAAACCCGGACTCCGCACCGCCAAGGGCTGTGTTGGCCGCCAGCGTCACGCTGTCCAGATTGTAAGTTGCGCCAAAGTAGGCATCAATGCCGCCACCCGTGCCGCCTGCCTCGTTGGCCGTGATGGTGCTGCGGCTGATATCTATCGTGCTGGCAACGTTGTTATTGGTGATGCCGCCGCCGTCGAATGCCGCTGAGTTCAGGCTGATGGTGGTGCCGCTGATCGTCGCATTCTGTTCAATCAGTGCGCCGCCACCCCATGCCGCGGCCTCATTGGACACGATGATCGAGTCCGTAATGGTGACCGTACCAGAAGCAAAAAGGACTGCCACGCCACCCGCGGAGAAGCCGGAGACGTTATTGCTCACCTCAACGCGGTTCAGCACAAGGTCAACACCGCCAAACGCGATAGAACCCCCATCGGTGTCTCCGGCGAGGCTTGTGTCGCCACCCGATAGAGTCATGTCCTCAAGCGTCAGCGAGCCCCCCAACCCATCAAAGTGGCGGTCAAGGCCGTTGGCATTGATGACAGTGCCTGTCCGGCTGGCACCAGTGATGGTCAGGGTATCGGTTACATCCAGGTCGCCCGTGGCGGCAGTGTCCTCATCGGCGCCTGCCAGGGTCAGCGTGTAGGTTCCATTTGGCAGCGTGATGGTATCCGCCCCGGGCAGCGCATTGGCCTCGATCACGGCGGCACGCAGTGTGCAGTCACCGCTGGCATCCGCACAGACTCCGTCGCCGGGGCTGGCATCGACAGAATCGAGGAAGGAATTCACTGCAAACGTGGCATGTACCTCGTCACCGGTGGGGGCCGGCACATCATGCGGCGCTGTACCACACAGGGCTGCTCGGCTGCCTGCACAGTCAGGGGTCTGTGCCTGGGCAGCAAAAACGGCTGCACCCAGCATCATCGCCACAGCGATGGCACCCGAGGCAACCGCACGAACGGAAAAACGTGAAACGGTCAAGATATGGTTCTCCTTGGCTATTCGATTGTGTGCACCAAGGTCAGCATACCATGATTTGCTGCAAATGTGAACCTCTCAGGCGAACGCGGCCAGAATGCCGAAGAACAGGCATATGCCGACAACCCCCAGGATGATCCCGGTGACGGCACTGGCACGCTGCTGGCCTTGGGTGAACATGCCCGCCACGCCAACGCCCGCGCCGATCAGGCCGATGAACGCGCTGGCCGCACCGCAGATGTAGGCGGGCAGCGCCGTCAGCGTGAACAGGTTGTAGTTCGCGCTGACCAACGCACAGAATCCGATGCCGAAAACAAGAGTCGATGAGGTGATGCCCATCACCAAGCTGGTTGTCCCCAGCGAATTGGGCTGTTTGGGCTGGGATGCCGGGGGCTGTGGTGTAATCGCCATGATTGCTGTCCTCCTTAGGCGTGAGCAAAGCGTGCCCTCAGCATACGCCGGAGTGTGCGACGGTGCCAGTGATCACGGTCAACTGCCAGGGTGCTCCCAGTCACACATAGATGTGACGCCTGTCACCCCAACTGCTGACCGGCGTGACTGCCCGGCGCTGCCACAGCCAGCTATCCTTAAAACGATTGAACACAACACACGGAGGAAACCCGATGCGCAAGCTGTCCCTGTTCCTTGGCCTGATCATGACCGCCCTGCTGGCTGCATGCAGTGGCAACATCCAGTTTGAGATCGACGACGACTACACCTATATCACCCTGAGCTTTGACGAAGAGGCCGTCAGTGAGACGGTCAGCCGCATCGTGACCGGCGGCGTGCCGCCCCTGCTCCAGGATCCGGTGGTGGACCTGCGCGACGGCGAGATCGTCGTGACCGGCACGCACGTCACACGCCGGGGCGAGAGCTACCCGGCATACCTTGCCTTCACCTTTTTTGTTCAGGATGACCACCTTTCAGCCGCCGTGACCGATTTCGACTTCGGCGGGGCCGATGTGCCGCAGGAGCGCATCGACCGGCTCAACGAGCGCCTGGCGGAAAGCTTCGCGCGGGGCGCTGAGAACCGCAACAACCCGGAGACCATCATCACCGATGTGACGCTCACCAGCGAGGAGCTGAGCATCAC
>JAADYX010000385.1 GCA_010092885.1 Chloroflexota bacterium
CCCATGAAGTAGCGCAGGAAAGCGTGGAGGCCATCCTGGTGGAGGCCGCCGATGCGATCAGCGGGGCGCGGCCCGGGGCCCGCCGCGAAAGCCTGGAGAACTACCTCAAGCGGGTGCGCGCCCTCGAAGAGCTCGCGAACTCGTTCGAGGGTGTCAACCAGAGCTATGCGCTGCAGGCCGGGCGTGAGATCCGCATCATCGTCAAGCCGGAGGATATCGACGACCTGGCCGCCATCCGCCTGAGCAAGGACATCGCCAAGCAGGTGGAAGAAACCATGCAGTACCCCGGCCAGATCAAGGTAACGGTCATCCGTGAGACGCGCGCCGTCGACTACGCCAAGTGATCCGGACCCCATCCCCGCGCGGGATGGGGTTGCCTTCTCTATCGGTGGGGGCCGACTGCGGCAATTCACCCAAGAAGACGTTTCTGCGCGACCTCAACATCGCCTTCGCCGAGGCGGATGTGGCGGCGATCACCGCCGCCCTGGAGGAGATGCGCGATCAGCAGGCCGCCGCCCTGACGATCCATGCCGTCATCACCCACGGCTCTGAAGGTGCCGTCAATGGGGAGATCACCATGGCGGATGGCAGCCGCTATGCCTTTTGCGATGTGTACACATTCCGTGGGGCGAAGGGGGCGCTGGTGAAATCCATCGATTCGTATGTGATCGCCCTCGCGTAGCACCCCGCCTCTTTTCGTCGGGGCATCTCGACCGGCCTGTTTACATCCGCCGCTACACCTTTCGGGGCATGACACTACAACCGCCTGTCGCCTATGCTGAGGGCAGCCCATTACCGAAAGGACACAGACATGACAGACAAGACCCTCAGCCGTCGCAGTTTTCTCCTCTCTTCCGGATTGGGTTTCGTGGCAGGCAGCGCGCTGACCGCCGCTGCTATCGGCTTTGATGTGGTGCCGCTGGGCGGCACGCAGGCCACCGAGAGCGTCGACTCACCGTGGTGGGTGATCGGCCTGAGCGCCGACCCGCTGATGGATGAGCGCCTGCTGTACAAGCTCGGGCAGATCTGGTACCGCATGGGCGATGTGGGCGAGATCCTCGATACGGCCTCCCGCATTGAAGCCAGCCAACCGGCCAGCTGGCGGGCCGAATGGTACCATACCGCCGACCGCCTGCGCGCCATGGCCGATGACAGCCTGGCCAGCGGGCACCGCATCAGCGCGGGGGAGGCCTATCTGCGGGCGGCCAGCTACTACCTGGCAGGCCTGATCTACAACGAAAGCCCCAACGACCCCGATCTGCTGCGGGCCTCACGGGCCAGCGCCGAGACCTTCGCCGCGGCGCTAGATCTGCTGGATATGCCCGCCCAACCGGTGCAGATCCCTTACGAGGGCACGCACCTGCCGGGCTACTTCTTCCGGGTGCCCGGTGCGCAAAACGCCCCCATCCTGATCGCGCATCAGGGCATGGATGCCTCCATCGAGGAAGCGCTCTTCCTGGGTACTGAAGCCGTGCGGCGCGGCTACCATGCACTGCTGTTCCACCATCCGGGGCAGGGACGGGCCCTGCGCGAACTCGGGCTCACCTTCCGCCCGGACTGGGAGAACGTGA
Organism: Chloroflexota bacterium; assembly: GCA_010092885.1. Classification (GTDB taxonomy): domain Bacteria; phylum Chloroflexota; class Anaerolineae; order Aggregatilineales; family UBA3940; genus TC-195. Next base: position 1,572 of record JAADYX010000385.1, read on the forward strand.
TCACGCCTGTGGTGGATTTCGCGCTGGAGCAGCCGGGCGTTGATGCTGACCGGATCATCGTGACCGGGTTGAGCTTCGGTGGCAGTCTGGTCACCCGAGCAGCCGCCTTTGAGAAGCGCATCGCAATCCTCATCCCGAACCCCGCACACTATGACTGGTACGGGTTCATCCGGGAGACCATGGAGGAGGGCATCCCGAACGCGGGTGAGCTGGCGGAAAACGCGCCGCGCGCGTTCAACACGGCGGTGAACGCCTATCTGCAGGCGGCACCGGCGTTCCACAGCTGGTGGTTCCGGGCGGCAATGTGGAAGTTCGGGGCCGACTCGCCCGCGCAGCTGATGGCCAATCTGAAGGGGTACACCAACGCTGATATCGCCGGGCAGGTGAGCTGCAAGGTGCTGGTCATGGCCGGTGAGGCGGAAACCTACGGCGCGGACTACGGCACCCAGCTGTATGACGCGCTCACCACCGACAAGGACCGCATCGTGTTCACCGCGGCGGATACCGCCCTGCTGCACAACCAGAACGGGGCGCTCTCCGTGAGTGCGCACTATATGTACAATTGGCTGGACGAGAACATCTGAGTGCCGGTTGCTCTCCTGGTCAGGCAGCAGGGTAGTGACCGGCAGGTAGAACGTGGTATCTTTGCATGTATGCTGACACATGTGGAGGCCCTTCGTGCAGAGAACCACTGTAAGCCGTCGACTGGTGCCGCTCCTTCTTGTTCTTGCAGCGCTGGTCTTGATCGGGGACAGCATTCGCCTCTTTCTCGCGCCGCCTGGTGACCAGGCCACCATCGAGGCGGACGGCGTGGAGGCGATGCTGTCCATTTCCTCCAAGTACATTCTGCGCGCACGGGACTGTGTGGCGATCGAATGGGCGGTCACGGGAGCCGACTTCGTGACTCTTGATGGGCAGCGGGTGCCCGCCACCGGCTCGGGCCGTTATTGTCCGGTGCAGGGCCTGCAGGACGCCCCAACCCAACCCCTCCCCGAGGACTATCGCCCCGCGCCGCGCACCGAACTCGGCCGCGATCCGTCGCTGACCGCCCACTTCAACCAACAGATGGAACTGCTCAACGTGCGCCTGCCCATCTACATCCTGCTCAGCGATCCACTGTGGGGATGGCGGCTGGTCGTGGCGGGGCTGGCCCTCCTAGCAGCGGTGCGCCTGCGTGCGGGCAGGCCGTTTGAACCACGCCCGACCCGCGTTGGCGCCAATCTGGTGACCGTATGGCTGTTGACAGCGGTCCTGGTGTGGGTAGGGCTGCGGCTTGCACAAACCTGGCTTGGTACCTCCATCAACCCGTCCGGCGGCCTAAACCTGCGGCTCGCCTCCACGCTGCTGGACATCCTGCGCTACGGGGCCGTGATGCTCGTCTATGCGGCCGCGCTTCAGCTGACCGGCAGCGCGCTGGTGGGCCCACTGTACAGGGACGACCTCCCCCCGTTCGCCGCCCTGGCGACCGGTTTCCTGCTGGGCCTGGGGTGCTATGCCCTCGTGTGGATGGTCCTGGGATTGGTGGGCGGTCTGCACCCGGCAGCCATCTGGCTCTCCATCGGGTTGGGTCTCGCCGGTGGTGGTCTGCTTTCCGGCAGACAGGTGTGGGCCGATTTGGCCGCGTTGGCAGCCTTGCTGCGCAGGCAGCCGGCCGATTCAGGTTGGCGGATCGCGACAGTACTCGCCTTGATCTGGGTGGCCATGCTCACCCTACGTGCGATTGCCGTGCCCTCGATTGACGGCCCGATCACCTATATGCTTATGGCCAAAGTATATGCGGTCTCGGGGCAGATCCAACCGATCACGGACGGGTCGTTGTACTATTACACGCTCTCTGGGCAGATCGGCGAACTGCATATGGCGGCCCTGCTGGCCATCGGCGGTGAGATCCCGGCGCGCCTGCTGTCATGGTTTATGCTGCTCAATACTCTGCTGATGGCCGGTGTGTTGGGCCGGCAGCTTGGCCTGCAGCGCGATGGCCTCGCCGTCATGCTGTTTATGCTCGTGACGTCGTCGGCGTTGACCAATCTCGCTGGCGATGGCAAAACCGATCTGTACGGGATCGCGCTGGCGCTGGGCGCGATCTTCTGGATCGTCAGGTCGGCTGGCGAGGCCCGCTATCTGCTTGTGGTGGGACTGCTCAGCGGTTTTGCCACGCTGGCCAAGATCACCTATGGGCCCGCGCTGGGCATATTCATTGTTGTGCTCACGCTGGCCCGTTACTGGCAAGAACCGCGCTCCCTCCTGCGCGTGTGGAGCATCATCGGTGCGGCGGGGCTGCTCCCGATAGCCTTCCATATGGTGCGCAACGGCCTGACACTCGGCGAACCGTTCGTGCCGCTGTTCGTCTCCTCCGATGAGATCCTGAGCTATACCAGCACCTTTGACATCCCATGGACCGATGCCCGCATCATACGGTTCTTCCGAACGGTGTATCCGGCAGCGGCTACATTTCCGCTGTTTGTGCTGATGTACGGCACCATTTCGCCGTTGTGGTTGGGGCTCATGCCGGCCCTGCTGTGGATTCCCCCGCGCCGCAGCGCGATGCTGTGGCCAGCCATGGCCGCTCTGGTCGGTACCGTGGCCTGGGTCATGTTGGTGCCCACCGTGCGTGAGGTGCGTTATGTGCTGCCGCTGCTGATTGTGTTGTTCGTGCCTGTGGCGGGCATTTTTGACCGGCTGTCGGGCCGCCGCGAACCGTTCGCTATTGTGCAGACCTTTACGCGCTTGAGTGTGGTGCTGCTGCTGATCGCGGCTGTGGCACAGGTGAGTCTGAGCGTTGTGGCTGAGCGGCTTTCGGTGAGTGGGCCCCTGCTGTGCAGCACCGCACACTGTGAGGCCTACCGGGTGATCACCGACGAACAGCCTGCACCCGGTACGCGTGTGTTCAGCAATGATCGCACAGACTACTATCTGCGCCACGATATGCTGCTGTGCAACACGCGCCGTTCGGAGCGCCAGGCACTGCTGGCAGCGGACGAGCAGGAGCGGTGGTCGCTGCTCTATGCGATGGGTTTCGACTACGCCATCGACTACATTCCGGACGATATCCTCCGCAGCAAAGCGGTCAGCCAATACTACAAAAAGCCTGTTCCGCTCAATCCGAATGCGGCACCGGATTGGCTGCACGTGGAGGCGATCTTTCGCACGGATACGCGCGAAGGCGGGATGGTGATCGTCTATCGTTTGCAGGGTGAGCCCGAGGCCCCGTCTGACCGGATCGGCTGCCAGCAAACACAGGCGGGCAGTTGGGTGCTTGTTGACGAATAGCATCACAGCCCCGGATGCAGGCCGCCGGGCGGCCCCCTATACTCAGGGTACACACACCCAAGTGATGAAGAAGCCATTATCACGCCCCGGCGTTAGACGCCGATTCATAGGGTCGCAGTAGAAGGCCCCCTGCGAGCCCCGGATGGGGCTCCAGGGCAAGCTCAGCTTGCCCTGCTGCGCGAATGCGCCGGCAGGGGGCCCGGCGCGGCTAATAAGCGATGTACCCAGCGGGGTTATCAGGGATGTGATTGAAGCGCAGTTCAAAGTGCAGATGCGGCCCGCTGCTGTTGCCCGTGGAGCCGACCGTGCCGACCGCCTGCCCCTGCCCGACGAACTGCCCACAGCCCACACTGACCGAGTTCAGGTGGGCGTAGTAGCTGGTCCAGCCGTTGCCGTGGTCCAGCACGACGAGGACGCCGTAGCCCCAATCCGCGTTGACCCACCCGGAGAAGATCACCACACCCGAATCGGACGCGATCACCGGCGACCCGACCGGGGCGGCCAGGTCAATGCCGGAGTGGCCCGGATAGTAGCCCTGTGAAAAGGAGAACGGTCCGCCCATCGGGGTGATGAACGTGCCCGTGCCACCACTGCCGTTGATGCCTGCCGAGCACGATCCGCCCATGCCGGGCATAAAGGAGCGGACCACCACGCCAGTCTCCTCGTCCTGAGTCTCCACAATGACCGGCTTGTACAGGTCAGCGACCTCACCCGCGCCGCCCGGCACGACCACATACATGCCCCACGGCGGCACATCGTCAGCGTTGTAGCCGTCGAGCTCGTTGTACTCCGATGTAATGATGGCATCCGCCTCGACGCCGTACTTGTCCGCGATCTGGCTGATGGTCAGGTCCTCGTAGGAGCGGTGGTAGGCACCATCAACGGGCAGCACGCTCAGCTCCATTTCCGGCTGGAGCAGGTGCACATCGCCCTGAAGTTTGTCGTTGTTGGACCATACGATGGTGGCCGCCTCCAGCGTGAAGCGCTCCGCGATGGAAAGCAGAGTATCGCCGGGGCGCACGGTGTACGTCGTCACCTCGTCACGCGGGCGCTCCGGCACGATGGTGTAGGGCACCAGCTGCCGGGTCAGCAGGCCGCCGCCCAGCATCGATGTCTCACTGCCGCCGAGCAGGCCCGCTGCGCCCCCCGTCTCAGATGGGCCGCCCTGCGGCGCGATGCGCTCGAGCAGCCACATGCCCGGCCCCACGATCACGAGCACTAGGCCCACCGCAGCGATCACGAGGGCCAGCGGGGTCAGGATGCGGTCGAGTGGGCTGTGCTGCTTGCCAAAATCCATACCGTTTACTCCAGTCGATTGCAACGGTCAACGAGCATACCGCGCATCGGGCGCAGCCGTCAACCGGACTCAGTAATCGCTGATCTCCACACTGCCGACGCCCGCCTGCACGCGGATCAGCACGGCGCTGCTGCTGCCGGGCTCGTAGTCTTCCGTCTGCCAGACGTTCTCGCCCACGTCCAGCAGGCGCGGATCGCGGATGGCGATATCGCTCATGGCGCTGTCGATCTCCACGCGCGCGGCGATATCCTCCGGCAGCTCGACGATCACCTGCCCCACCCCTGTCTGCACATCGACCTCGTACCCGCCCACCGGCGGGATCTGGATGCGGGTGCTGCTGCCCCCGCCCAAGACCCGGAAGCTGTTGATCGCCAGGTCCCCGATGCTGTCCGGTGCGCGCACGTTGAACTCGCCAAAGGAGGCGGTCAGCGTGATATCCATGGTGCCGTTCTCCGGCAGGCGGATCTCGGTCACGCCAACGCCGCCGGTCACATCCAGCTCATAGACGATCATGTCACGCAGGTCCAACGTGAGCGACCCCGTACCCGCGTTCACCCGCAGGTTGACGGGCAGGTTTTCCGCCAGCTGCAGCTCAAAGCGCGTCAGCACATCGCCAAGCGTGAAGCCGCTGTCCTCCAACCGTTCGGGCTGGCGAACGGTCAGCGTCCCGAGCCCCTCTTCGACGTCATAGGTGATCGTCAGGTCGTCGAGGGTGACCGGGCGCGTGTACTCGCTGGTAAAGGCCACATCCTCTTCATCGAATGCTTCAATCACCGTGGTCGAAAAACGCAGGTTCATATCCACATCCAGGGCTTCAGCGCCCTGCAGCAGTTCTTCGTTCGTGGTGGTGATCGTCTCTTCACTCGGCCCCATGCCGACCAATCCGGCCACCTGCCGCGTGAAGTTCACACCGCGGCCAAACGCGAAGATCCCCACGCACAGGGTGGTCAGCAGGCCGCCCGCAACCAACATGATCACCACCCACAGCGGCACGCCTTTGCGCACCACCACGGGCGGCTGTTCGCCGGTGGGGTGGCTGTCATGGGTGACGGGCGCGGGGCTCTCCGGGCTGCTGAGCGTTTCCAGCGGGCGTGGGGCGGCTGCGGGCAGCTCCTCGGTATCGGGCGGCTCGAAGG
>JAADYX010000386.1 GCA_010092885.1 Chloroflexota bacterium
CTTTGCTCGGGCCGCCGCGGAGGACAAACCCATCTTTCTGAGCATCGGCTATTCGGCCTGCCATTGGTGCCACGTGATGGAACATGAATCCTTTGAAGATCCTGAAACAGCCGCTCTGATGAACGAACACTACATCAACATCAAGGTTGATCGTGAGGAACGGCCGGATGTGGATGCGATCTACATGAACGCTGTGCAGGCGCTGACCGGCAGCGGCGGCTGGCCGATGTCTGTCTTCCTGATGCCGGATGGCCGTCCCTTCTACGGGGGGACATATTTCCCCAAGGAGCCCCGCTACGGCATGCCCTCCTTCAGGCAGGTGCTGACCCAGCTGGCAGCCGTTTATCGCGAGAACCGCGGCGACGTGGAAGAGAACGCGGCCCGCCTGACCGAAGCGATCAGCGGGCGGCTGAGCCTGGTGAAATCCGATGGTGCGGCTGCCTATGATGGTGCCCTTGATATCGTGTTTCAGGGCATTGCCCAAACGTTTGAGCCGGAATGGGGCGGATTCGGCACGGCACCCAAGTTCCCCCCGGCAATGACCATTGAGCTGCTGCTGCGCATGGCACATCGCAAAGGGTGGCAGCGCGCCCTTGATATGGCCACCTTCACGCTTGACAAGATGATGCGCGGCGGCATGTATGACCAGTTGGGTGGCGGGTTCCACCGGTACTCCGTGGATGATAGGTGGCTCGTCCCGCACTTCGAAAAGATGCTCTACGACAACGCTCTGCTCATGCGCGCCTATCTGTATGGCTGGCAGATGACCGGCAGTGCCGACTACCGGCGCATCGTTGAGGAGATCGCGGCTTACGTACGGCGTGAGATGACCAGCCCGGAAGGCGGCTTCTACAGCACGCAGGATGCCGACAGTGAGGGCGAGGAGGGCAAGTTCTTTGTCTGGTCGGAGGCAGAACTGCGCGCGGCGCTTGCCGCTGAGGTTAACCATCTTGACGCCGTGCTGGACTATTGGGCCGTCGAGGAGGGCGGGAACTTCGAAGGGCACAGCATCCTGTGGGTACCTGACGCTCCCGCCGATGTGGCCGAGCGCAACAACCTCTCGCTTGAGGATCTGCTGGCCGAGGTCGCCAAGGCCAGGGAGATCCTGTTCACACTGCGTGAGCAGCGCGTCAAGCCGGGCCGCGACGAGAAGATACTGACAGCCTGGAACGGCCTGATGATCGTCAGTTTGGCGCAGGCGGCACGCGCCCTCGACGATATGCAGCTGCTGCGAATGGCCATGGATGCCGCCGATTTCGTGGTGGGCCATCTCATGGTGGATGGACGCCTGCGCCGCTCCCACAAGGACGGTCAGGCGAAGTTCAACGCCTATTTGGAAGACTACGCGTTCCTCGCTGAAGGACTCTTGGAGCTCTACCAGACCACCTTCGACCTGCGCTGGTTCCGCCAAGCATTAGCCCTGACCGAAGCGATGGTCGAGCTTTTCTGGGATGAGGACGCGGGCTTCTACGATACCTCCCACGATCACGAAGAACTCGTCGCCCGCCCGCAGGACGTGACAGACAATGCAACGCCTGCTGGCAACTCAGCGGCGGTGGCCGTGCTGGTCCGCATGGCGATCCTCGCCAACCGGCCCGAATGGGCTGCCAGGGCGGATCGCCTGCTGCGCCATCTGGCCCGGCCCATTCAGGGCTATCCGCGCGCGTTCGGCTATCTGGCTTCCCAGCTTGATTTTGTGCTCAGCGAACCGCAGGAGATCGCTCTGGTCGGCTCGCTGACTGAGGTTGGCCCGCTGCTGGCCGTTGTCCGCGAGGGCTTCCGCCCGAATCAGGTGGTGGCTCTGCTCGATCCCGACGAGCCGGAGGCCGCTGAACTCATTCCCCTGTTGAACGATCGCCCACGGGTTGAGGGCCGGGCGACAGCCTACGTCTGCCGCAACTACGCCTGCAAACTGCCCGTTACTGATCCGGAGGCGCTGCGCAAGCAGCTTCAACCCTGAGGACTCTGTCATGGAACTCGTTATCCTGCACACCAACGATACGCACGGACAGCTCACGCCCGTTGCAGATCTCGCAGGCCGGTCGCTCGGTGGATACGCCCGCCGGGCGACCTTCGTCCGGCAGCAGCGCGAGCAGCACCCTGATCTGCTCCTGTTGGACGCTGGGGATCTGTACCAGGGCAGCCGTTACTGGCATGCCTTCCGCGGCGAGGCTGACATCGAGCTGATGAACCTGCTCGGGTATGATGCGGCGGCACTGGGCAATCACGATACGGACGCAGGCCTTGAAGTGCTCAGCGCCCGTATCCGTGAGGCCCGCTTCCCCGTGATGTGTGCGAATATGCGATTCCCAAACAGCCATCCCCTGTGTGACCTGTGGAAGCCCTACCATGTGGTGGAGGTCAACGGCGCGCGTGTGGCCATCTTCAGCATGTTGATCGACGCTATGGAGCTCTACCCTGCTGCCTTCCGTGAGTCGGTTGAGGTGCGCCCCTATGTGGATGTGGCGAGCGAACTGGTTCCCCATTTGCGCAGGCAGGCCGATGCGGTCATTTTGCTCTCACACCTTGGCCACACGGACGACGTCCGTCTCGCCGAGCACGTAACGGGCATTGACCTGATCATCGGTGGGCACACGCACACGGGTCTGCGCGAAGCGTTCATGATCAACGGCACCCCGTTGGTGCGCGGCATAGTCGGCGGCCCGGTGGTCGGCAAGACGGTTCTTTCGCTGACCGGCGGCAGTCGTGCCACCGTGAGCGAATACGATCTGCATGAACTCAACGGCAATCTGCCTGAGGACCCACAGGTGCTGGATGTGCTCGAGCGCTGGAACACGCACCTCCCGCCGGAGGAGGTGATCGGACGGCTCGCCTACCCGATCGATACGCGCAGCACCACCAAGAACTTCGCGGAGAGTGCGGCTGGCAATCTCTACGTGGACGCTCTGAAGGCCTACTACGGCGCCAGTGTGGATGCGACGCTGGTGCATATGGGCACCATCCGCGGGGAGCGGGTTTTCCCTGCTGGGCCGTTCACCAACCATGATCTGGCTGAGTACCATCCGTTTGACAACCCGCCCTTCCTGATGGACCTGACCGCGCCTGAGCTCAAGTTCGTGCTCGAACGCGGGGTGCACGAGCTGCCTGAAGGCCGCGGCGCGTTCCTCTCGATTGCCGGAATCCGGATTGAGGTGGATATCAGCCGGCAGCCGCAGGTCATTGATCGCGACCACGCGCGCGTGATCACGCCGGGCCAGCGTGTCGTTGCGGCGTCGCAGCACGGTCAGCCCATCGACTTCACAGACGAATCGCGCGTTTTCCGCGTGGTGATGGACGGCTATCTCGGGCGCGGTGGCCTGGGCTACTTCGTGGCAAAGACCGCACGCCGGAAGGTGCAGGCCGATACAGGCGGTCAGGCGATCATCCGCTGGTACTTCAAGCGCCACGGTCCGGTAGACCCGCGCGTGGATGGCCGCATCATCGTCCGCGGGCGGTGGCATGGCTGAAAACCGTCTGCTAAAGGCAGTCCGCACGCCGTTTTACCTGGTGGTGGTCGCGTTCTCTGTGCTCATGACCATGCCCTTTTTCGGCTCCGTGACCGTCGGCGCGTGGATCGAGGATGGCTTGCGCACGGTCGGCTGGCAGGATCCGCCTGGGATTCTCTTGGCGCTGCTCGGCGTGCTGGCCTATCTGGTGGTTGGTCTGGCGCTGCCGATTCTAGCGGGAGCGCGCCTGTTGGGCCCGCTGGGAGCGGTCGCTGCACTCCTGCTTGTGTTGGCGCTTATTGCGTATCTGGGCCGCTGGTAAGGGTTACCATGGCGGCGAGCCAGGCCAATGCCTCTGCCTCGGCTTCCTGACTGAACGGCTTGGCCCGGATCCGGTCGTACGCCGGGAGCACATCCTGCATGAAGCGCAGTGTATACGGTCTAAACCCGATCAGGGCAAACCGCGTGCGCGCCTGCCCTACCAACGTCTGGATCTCTGCCAGGGTGGCCAGTGCGGCATCCAGCGCCTGCGTGGAAAGGCCCGTCACTTCTGTCACATCCAGCAGAAAGCCACATGCCTGCCGCCCGGCTGCGGCCGCCTTCAGCGCATCCCGCCAGGCATGCACTGCCCTCTCTGAGAGAATGCCCTCAGCGCGAAACGCGAATACCCCTGGCTGGTGCTCAATCTGTGTAATGCTGCTCATGGCCTATATAGTAGAGCATGGGTCGGTTGTCGGCGACTCAACCGGGGGCACTCGGCACATACCCATCACGGATGGAAAGAGTGAAACGCGGCGTCTACACGATGGGGCGTCGTATAGGGCCGCGTTCCACAGGGGTGAGGATAGGGTTTTGATCACAAATGATCCGTGTCTCTATAGTAGCAAAATCGCCATGAAGATTGCGTGAACGCCTATGAAAAATCCGTGAAAACCTTGCGAAAACCTTGTGAAGCATTCGGTTTGTGTTACACTACTTTCACGTTTTCTGCTGGTTCTGCTATGACAGGAGCGCCCCATGTTTGTCTCTGACGAACTGCGTCAGCGAGCCGTCGACTACTTCGTCGTGCTGCGCTCGACCCAAACCCTGCGCGACGCGCTGAATGCCTTCAAGGCGCAGGATGCACAGGAGTACTGGTACCTTATCGTGGAAATGCCGGATGGCAGCTACCTCGCCGCGAAGTACGGCGCGCTGCGCACCCACCTCAAGGAGGAGGGCGAGGCACTGCTGGATCGCCCCTTGGCTGACTTCGAGAATGCCCCACTCCAGCCAACCCACACCATACCACACGATGCCACACCTCACCCTGACGAACTGCCGGGCTTGACCCTCATCACCTGGATGGGTGCGCCAGTCGCAGTGATTGACAATCTGCGCAGACGGCATGCCCCAGTCAGAGAGGAGTCCCTGTTGGTGCTGGCCGGTATGGAGAGCAAAACGCCGCTTGGGGGCATCTGGGATGAACCGGCACCAGCCTCTCCGCCCGAGCAGTCCATGGAAGTCCACGGGAACGTTGAGGGCAGCGTGAACGTGGCCGGTGGCCATATTATTCAGGGCGACTTTGTACAGCAGGTCTACGTGATCAATGAGCAGCAGCAGAAGCGTCAGCTGGTGGAAGAGCAGTACCGCGTCTTTGAAACCGCTTTCCCTGAGAAATCCATCGTTGATGAAGTCGCCATGCTGGGCGTGGCCGTCTATCTGCCGGGTCTGCCCTCTCCGTTCAAGCCGGATGAGGAACCGCGCCAGGTGACCACGTCTGACCAGGTTGCCGTGCAGCTGCCCGTGGACGAAGAATCCGGGAAACTGCAACCCATCGATGTTGAGATCACAGTCACCGCGGGTGAGTTCCGCGTGGTCGGTGGGCAAAGCACCAAGACCCTGACGATCTGGCCGGATGGCAAACCCGCCGTGCGGTGGTTCCAACTGGAACCGCGTGAGGCCGGCAGCCAGATTATCCAGGTCGAGCTGACGTTCGATAACCGCCTGCTCCAGGAGATCCAGCTGGTAGTCAACGTGGAAGGCGCGCAGACGGGCGTTGTCGCCGCGTTGACGCAGGCCCTTAGCATTACCCGCGTACCGCTGCAATTCAACTTCGCCAGATAAGGGGGACCCATGCCGGAAGAAACCTTCGACAACCTCGATCTGCTCATCACCCGCAGCGGCGAGAAGTACCACGCCCGGGTGACAACCGTCAGCCACGGCGAGGCTGACACCGACTTCGACCTGCCGTTCTCCAAACTGGAACTGGCTGAAGCCCTGATGGACTTTCGTACCCCGGCCCATGGAGCGTCGGAGGCGGCGAAAGCGGAGAAGTTCGGAACGGCGCTGTTCAATGCGATCTTTAGCACCAATCGTATGTACAGCGTGCTGCGCCGCAGCATGGATGCCGCCGATGATGCGGGCCGTGGGCTGCGCATCCGCCTGCGTCTAAAGGATGTGCCGGAGCTCTCCGAACTACCGTGGGAGTACCTGCACAATCCGGACAGCAGCCAGTATTACGTCCTTTCATCGGAGACGCCCATCGTCCGCTACATGGAGATGGAACGCCGCGTCACACCGCTGCCCGTTGAACCGCCAGTCAACATCCTGGTGATGATCGCCAGCCCTTCCGACCAGGTTCAGCTGGATGTGGAAGCCGAATGGGAACGCCTGAATGTCGCGCTTTCCGGCCTGCTTGAAGAGGGTCTGGTCACACTGGAACGTCTCCCCGATGGACGGCTGGCGTCCCTGCAAGATGCGCTGGCTGCGGGCCGGTACAACGTGCTGCATTACATCGGCCATGGCGAATATGACAAGGCGAACAATCGGGGCGTGCTCCTTTTGGAAAACGCACAGGGCAAGTCCCATGCGGTTGAAGCCAGCACGCTGTCGGTCATGCTCGCCGACCACGACCCGATGCGGCTGGCCGTGCTCAATGCCTGCGAGGGCTCTCGTACGGACAAGGAAACGAGCTTCGGCGGCACCGCTCAGACCTTGGTGCAGCAGGGTATTCCCGCGGTGATTGCCATGCAGTTCAAAGTGTCGGATATCGCAGCGGTTCGCTTCGCTGAGCGCTTCTACCGGACGGTTGCACTCACCTACCCGATCGACACGGCCCTGACGGAAGCGCGCAAGTCACTGTTGGCAATTGGCAACAACATCGAGTGGGGAACGCCTGTGCTTTACATGCGCTCCCCGGATGGACGCATCTTCACCCCTGAGGAGGACTCACAGATGGCGGAAAAAGACAACCAGGACAAAGAGGAAAAGTCCCAGAGTGGGGGCCAAAGCATCAGCATCGGCGGCAACGTCGGTGGCAATGTGAGCGTCGCCGGTGGGGATATCGTCGGCGGCGACGTGAAGAACTACACTGCGGGCGATGTCAATACAGGCGGTGGTGACTTCATCATGGGTGAAGGCAACACCATCTCCCGCACGACCACAACGGCAGGCACAGGCGGCGCTGAGAATCCCTTTATCACGGCGCAGGCCATGCTCGCTGAAAAGGAACTCACCAGCTTCAAGGAGAAGCAGTCCGAGGAAGCTATCGAGCAGCTCCAAAGTGTCAGCGGAGACGAGGACGTCGACCAGGACATGGTGGACCACTTCCTCGGCATCCTGGAGAAGTACGTGCCGGATATCGCCGAGATGCTCATCAACGCGGTGACCAATCCCGGTGCGGCGGTCGGCAGCGGTCTGAAGACCGCGATCCGCGCCGTGCGGGACGTGCGCCAGTAGGATCCCGTGAGCGCGGCGTGTTATACTCTACGATGCGCTAATATGAAAACAAAAGGCGCGTTTGCAGCGCCTGCGATTCAAGTAGTGAGGGTATACCATGGCTGGTCACAGTAAATGGGCAAACATCAAGCATCGCAAGAGCCGCCAGGACGCCAAGCGCGGCGCGGTGTTCACCAAGCTGGCCCGCGCCATCACCATTGCGGCGCGCAACGGCGGCGGTGACCCAGAGATGAACTTTGAGCTTCGCCTTGCCATTGACAAGGCCAAAGAAGCCAACATGCCCAAGGATAACATCGAACGGGCGGTCAAGCGCGGCACCGGTGAACTGAAGGACGGCGCGGAGATCGAGGAGATCACCTATGAGGCCTATGCCCCGCATGGGATCGCTCTCCTCATCGAATGCGCAACGGACAACCGCAACCGGACGGTCTCCGATATCAAGAGCACGATGAGCCGTTCCGGTGGCAGCATGGCCGAACCCGGTTCGGTGGGCTGGCAGTTCGAACAGAAGGGCTACATCACCATCAATGCTGGCGGGCAGGACTTCGACGAGCTGTTCATGACGGCCGCCGAAGCGGGTGCCGACGATGTGGTGGAGGGTGAGGAGATCTTTGAGATCTTCACCGAAAAGGACGTGCTGCATTCAGTGGCCGGTGCGCTGGAAGAAGCCGGCTATAAGCTCGGCGACGCGAAGCTCGACTGGGTTGCGACCAACGAGATCGAGCTCGGCCAGAAGGAAGCACTCAAGGTGCTTGGCATCATTGAGCAGCTTGAGGATCTCGACGATGTGCAGACCGTCTACTCCAACCTGAACATCTCCGACGAGGTCATGGTTGCCTACGAGGCGGCGGGTTGACCGGCGTAAGGGGGCGTTATGCTCGCGCTTGGCATTGACCCGGGCATCGGCATCACCGGCTATGGGTTCGTGCGTGAGCGCGACGACGGCGGCCTCGAACACGTCACATATGGGGTGATCAAGACGCCGCCTGAGATGCCGCTCCCTGAGCGACTCCAGGCCATCTATGCCGGTGTGGATGCACTCGTACGCGAATTTGAGCCGGACAGCGCCGCCGTCGAGAAGCTGCTGTTCGGGCGCAATGTCACCACTGCGATGGCAGTCGGGCAGGCGCGCGGCGTGACTCTGCTTGCCCTGGTGGACAACAACCTGTCCATCGACGAGTACACACCGGCGACCATCAAGCAGGCGGTGGCCGGGTATGGCAATGCCAACAAAGGCCAGGTGCAGGATATGGTCCGGCTGCTGCTTAACCTGGATGACATCCCACGTCCGGACGATGCTGCCGATGCGCTCGCTGTGGCGATCACGCATCTGTATGCGTCCCGACACCAGCGTTTGATAGAGGACTCATGAGCAGACCCCAATTCAACTACGGCGGCCAGGCCCTGCTGGAAGGCGTCATGATGCGCGGCTCTACCCATATGGCAGCCGCCGTGCGCAAACCAGACGGCGAGATCGAACTCTACGAGGAGCCGCTGGACTCCCCGTTGTACAACGGCTGGCTGAGCAAGGTGCCGTTCGTGCGCGGTCTCGGCCTGCTGTGGGACTCGTTGGGCCTCGGGCTCAAAGCGCTGTTCTGGTCGGCCAACCTCCAACTGCCTGAGGACTCTGAGGAGCGCATTGAGGGTGGGGCAGTGGCGGGCACGGTGGCGACCTCGTTTACCATTGCCATCGGGCTTTTCTTTCTGCTGCCCGCGGGGGCTGCGAGCGGCATTGAGAGCCTCTTTGGTGTAGACTCGGCGGTCATCGGCAACCTGATTGAGGGCGTGATTCGGCTGGCGCTGGTCATTGGTTATGTGGCGGCTACGGGGCTCATCCCCGATGTCAGGCGGCTGTATGCCTACCACGGTGCGGAGCACAAGACGATCAACGCTTATGAGGCCGGTGCCGCGCTCGATCCGGAGTCTGTGGACCGCTTCCCGGTTACCCACCCGCGCTGCGGCACGGGCTTCCTGCTGATTGTGGTGCTGCTGACGATCCTTATCGGCGTACTGCTTGGTGATCTGGCCCTGCTGCCGCGGTTAGCCTCGCGCGTGCTTCTGATC
>JAADYX010000387.1 GCA_010092885.1 Chloroflexota bacterium
AGATGGGGACATCCTGCTGTTCCATTTCGCCTTGCAGCCGGCCAATCAACGTCTGGGTCATGTCACGCGGGATATAGTACCCCGTCTGGGTGGTATCCTCTGTGGGTGGATAGGCCAGCGCCGGGCGAAAGTTGGCGCGGGTGATGACAATGGCGGTGCCGCCGGGGCCGAGTTGCCAGATACCCTCAACCGGTTCCTCATCGATGGTCAAGAGATGATATTTGTCTTCAGCATCAGGGCGACAGGCCGAGTCGCCGGGGCAGGTGCGGGGGATACCATTTTCCACAATGGATGATCCCGGCGTCAATACAAAGCTGATCCGGTTGACCTGTTGCGGCGCATTCACCCGCAATTCGTTTGTTCCGCCATGTTCTAGCACCGTCACATAACGGTCGGGTTTGAGCGCACTGTAAATTTCTGCAAACTCGCGTAGGAGCTCGGCACTACTTCCCACCTTGCGGGGATTCAAACCCAACTGTTCCACGGCACTGAAAAACTCGGTTACATCGCTCCCCAGGGCAACCGGAACTACCACAATGCCGGCGTTCTGGGCTTGCACCACCGCCTCAAGGGTGCCAGGCGTCGTGGGTTCGCCATCAGTCAGCAGGAGGAGATATTTCCGTTTCGATGCGCTCTGTTGCAGCACGTTGATGCCCTCGAGAATACCATCGGTCATATTCGTTCCACCTGAAACGGTACAGTTACGTCTGACCACCTGGTCGGTGATGGTTGTGCGCTGATCAGTCGGACCCATCGGTGCCAGTGCAAACATCGTGGAGGTGCTATCCCCAAAACAGAGCACTCCGATCTCATCCCAGTCATCTGCCACGGTCATCACCAGGCGCGTCGCGGCATAACGCAAATCACTAGCATCATTCGTATCCATGCTGCCCGAGTTATCGATGACCAGCACCAGTGCCGTCTGGTCGATGGTCTCTTCTTGTGCCGACAGCCAGGCAGGATGCCACAGCAATCCTAGCATGATCGCTGCCAAGATGATATGCTTTTGCATGCCGTTCCCCGATCATGAAGTAATTAATATGCCAACACAGAAACCTCTGGCATCAGGCCTCCCAGGCGAAAATAGCTCATTCGTAGAAACTCGACCGTTTTCACCTGGAAATCCATCAGGTGGAATCCATCCCATGCGCACACGCCCCAGCCCGATGCCGCCGTCACCACAACTACCAACAGCAAGCCCAGTGTATCGACCAGGAGATGGGTTTAGCGTCTGCGCTCAGTGTGCTACAATAACATTAACATTGACATAACAGTACGCCATAATCGCACCCGTGAATATGAAAGCGATGGAGATGGCAGTCATCCCAGCCAAATGCCTGCTGAATGATGGTATGGAACGCCGCTAGATGTGTGGGTGCTGGCACGAGGATGCGCCGCCAGATCATCGGGCTGATACCGCGCAGCCAGATGCGGAATTGATAGATATCACCAGCTCTGTCAGAGAGATCAGCCATACGCATGCCTTTCTCATCCAGGTGCGGTAGATATCACTATCGTAGCAGACGGGACGGCACACGGCAAGGGCGTTGCTCCAGGCGAGCCCCCAGACGGTGGCGCAGCGATGAGTTGCGGCTGCATTGGAATGAGCAATACCCACAGGTTCACTGTAGCTTCATACGATGGTTTTCCTGCATCAGAATGGGCTAGCCCCCGGTTTGTGATGGTCTCCATGAGTTGTTTCATGTGTGACTAAACCCATAAGTTGTCCAAAACGGCCAACTTATGGGTTTAGTCACATCACGCGCGGGCGGTGGTGGCCGGGCGGACGCGCGGGCCGATGTAGCGGAGCTGCAAGCTTTATGGCTGCGGCTGCCAGGCGGGCTGCTCCCCGCCCCCGACCAGACTCTGCTCCTCCCCGGTGCCATCCGCACGGATCAGCACAATCCCCTGCAGCTCCGCGATATTGGTCTGGCGATAGCGCTCCAGGGCGATGTACACGCCATCCGGCGACCATGCCGGACGGGTGCTCAGCCGTCCGCCGCCAGTTTCGGGCCAGCGCGCAAAAGGGAAAATCTCCGTGAGTGCCTGCGGGTCTGCCCCATCCGCCGCCATCACCACCACCTCAGTCTGTCCCAGCGCGGTGACATCGCGGGCATAGGCCACGCGCGTGCCATCCGGCGACCACGTTGCAAGGCGCTCGTTGGCGTCGTCGGTCTGAGTCAGATTGACCCGCCCCGTGCCATCCGCGTTGATCCGAAACAGATCGGTGCGCCGCACGCTATGGGTCACGTCGGGGTCAATGGGCACATACTGCTCAAAGAGGATGGCATTGCCCGTGGGCGACCAGGTGGGATACACCCCATCCGTGAGGCGGGTGAGCTGCCCGCTTGCCAGGTCGGCCATCAAGATGGTGCTATCGCCCACCGGGCCATGGGTGAAGGCCAGGCGGGTGCCATCCGACGACCAGACGGGATCGTGATACCACCGCGCGGCATCCTGGATCACGGTGACCGGCTGGGCCATAGCATCACGCACATTCGTAATCACAATCGCGCCATCCTGCCGATACGCCAGGCGGACGCCATCGGGAGCCCAGGCCGGGCCGGCGGCACTCTGGGTACTCTGCGTCAGCCGCTGGAGCGCCGCGCCATCCGCCGCGACCACATACACCTCTTCCTGCCCATCCCGCTGCGAGGTGAAGGCGATCCGCGTGCCATCCGGCGCCCAGACCGGGTGGTTATCGGTGGCGGCGTGTGTGGTCAATTGGCGAGCGTCGCTGCCATCGGCGTTGATCGTCCAGATGTCGCCCGCGCGCACAAAGGCGAGCCGGCCCGTGGGCCCTGACGGTGCCGGAGGTGGAGGCGGGTCAGTCGCCGGGGCCGGGGCCTGCGCGGCCCGCCCCAGATGCCCCAGCAGCACATCATAGGGCGGGTCGTGCTCCGGGTGCAACTCGAAGCGGGCGCGCTCAAACCACTGCACCTGATAGGTCTGCCCGTCGATCTCCTCCGGCTGGAGTGGGCTGAGGGGCAGGCCAAACAGCGCCAGACTCTCGGCCGCGCTGGTGCCGGGCTGCCCATCAAACTCCAGCCCATTGGCCTGCCAGGCCGCCAGGATGGCGCCACACACGTTGTGCTGCGTCTCCGCAAAGAAGCGGCAGCCCGGCTGTGCCGCTGTCGCCGTGGGGAATGTCAGCCAGTCGCGCCCCTGTTTCCTCAGCACATCCACGCCCAAGCGACCCAGCAAGACATCATACGGCGGCGCGTGCTCCGGGTGGAGTTCCAGGCGGTGGCGCTCAAACCATTGGGCCTCCACTGCCTGGCCTTCAATCGTGACGGTTTGCTGCGCGCTGAGGGGCAGGCCAAAGACGGGCAGGCCACCATTCTGCTCCCAATAGGTGCGGATGCGCCCGTCAATACAGTAATCCGTTTCGGCAAAGCAACGCGGGGCGGACTGGCTCCGCACCACGTCAGTGGGCGTCCAGAGGAGCGCGATGACCAGCAGCAGTACACTCCTGGTCACTAGCCCCCAGGCGCTCCGGGGTGCTGTGTGCATCTTCCTGCTCCTGCCGCCAGAGGCATCTGGCCGGGGGATACGGCGCTGTCCACGTCGGATGCCCCCGCCAGAGGCCCTGGCCGCTACTGTTCTCGTTTTGTGGTTCTCCGGTTGTGTGTGCCGTCGAACGTC
The DNA here is from genome assembly GCA_010092885.1 of Chloroflexota bacterium. Taxonomy (GTDB): domain Bacteria; phylum Chloroflexota; class Anaerolineae; order Aggregatilineales; family UBA3940; genus TC-195. Next base: position 3,646 of record JAADYX010000387.1, read on the forward strand.
AGCGGACGTTGGCGGACGTTAGCGGACGGTCACGGTCACGGTCGCCGCCTGGTTCTCCTTGCGCAGGATGTTGCCCAGCAGCCCCAGCAGCACATCATAGGGACGGTCATTCTCCGGGTGGAGTTCCCGCCAGTTGCGAAACCACTGCACGGTATACGCCTGATCTTCAACGGTTTCGACCGCCTGTTCCGCCTGTTCCTCAATGGGGGAGCCAAAGACGGGCAGGCCGCCATTCTGCTCCCAATATTCCCGAATGCGTTCACAAATTGTGTGCCCGGTTTCGGGGAAGGTGCGCGAGTCGGGATTCGTC
>JAADYX010000388.1 GCA_010092885.1 Chloroflexota bacterium
ATAGTGTCGCCACTTGAATGGATTGTCCATACTTCTCGCTTCGATTTGGGGAACGAAGCAACAGCTTATCCACCTCTCCCATTTTTTGCAACAGAACCCTTAGCACCATCTCTCTTCTCGACTCCGATCTATCTCTTTTTTCTTCACTGCTATTTTTTGCAACAGAACCAGAAATATTCCAATCCGCGCATACGACAACTCAAAACACAGAGAGCTGGCACGATCTCCACGCTGAGCTTGCAGCGGCTGTTCGGGGATATAGAAGATCCTCGGTCGTATCTCCATCTCCGTTTATCCTCACCAATCAGATCAATCGATGATGTCTTTGGGGAGAACAAGCCGCAGGAGAGAGTTTGGGAAGCGGCGCTCCAGAGTAACTGCAAAGAACGTCTCAACCAGGCCAGGCAGTTCAGCGATCTCGATTAAGGCACCTGTGTCGAGCTCATCCTTGACGACAATAGGCGGCACCACAGATAACCCGCGGTGGGCACGGGCGACAAGCCGCAGCATCGCCATATCATCGACCTCAGCCACAATCCGAGGCGTGATCCCCAGCCGATGAACGAGTGCATCAAACCCTGTGCGGATACTTGACTGCCGGGACGGGACAACCAGCGTCTCCTGCTGAAGCAAGTCCTTAACGGGCAGGTGGGCCCGCCGCGGCTGGGGATGTCCCACCAAGCTGACCGGTTGATTGTCAATCGCGTGGGCTACCCAGCGGGTTTCCTCATCACGCAGCGGGGCCACGTTGGAGAGCACCACATCAATCTGATAATTCTCAAGGAACGCGAGAAGGTCGTCAAGGGTCCCTGACCGGATGGTCACCTCCACCCCCTCTTTTTGCAACACAGGCCCCAAGAACGCGATCTGAAAGTTGCGTGACAGGGTGGCAAGCGCTCCCACACGTAGCACCTGCTGCCGGGGCTGATCCAGATAGTTGAGCGTCCCGATTAGCTCCTCGCCTGTTAGAAAAATCGAATCGGCGAAATCCAGGGCAATATGCCCGGCCTCAGTCAGGACTAAACGCCGTCCGGTTCGCTCAAACAGGGCCTGACCGAAATAGGCTTCAAGGGCCTTGATCTGCATGGACAGCGCCGACTGTGAGATGTTGATCTGTTCGGCTGCCTGCGTGATGCTGCCCGCATGAGCGACAAGCCAGAAATAGCGGAGATGATGATAGTTGAGCATTGTTCTATTCAAGTGAAGAGTTTTGTCTAAAGTATATATTTTCAAGATGGATTGCGCACGTTACTTTCAATGGGACTTGTCATACAACAAAGGACATCACGTTATGGAACTGTCGAACATGGGGCTGCTGGCTTACATGCCCCCCCTCCTAATGATGGGGGCAGCCTTGAGCGCCGCTGTGCTGCGCGACCCTAAGCCGGTCTTCCAGATCGGGCGTGCAATGACAGCCGTATCAGTCATTATCACACTGATCGCGGGTGGTCTCATCTACGGCATGGGACCAGTCACAAGTCCGCTGCTTGGGATCGGGCAGGTAGGCTTTTCCGCCCGGCTTGATGCGCTCAGTGTCATTATCATGTGGCTGGTAGCCCTCCTGAGCTTGTTCATTGTTCAGTTTAGCCACAACTACCTTGATGGCGATGAGCGGCACGCCGTGTTCCTCGGGCGTTTGTACCTGACGATTGGTGCTGTGCTTGTGTTTGTAGGAGCGGGCAACGTGTGGCAGCTTCTGCTGGGTTGGGTCGGTACCAGTCTGTCACTGCACCAACTGCTGATCTTCTATAACGAGCGCCCGCGTGCCATCCGTGCCGCCCGCAAGAAGTTCATCGTTGCGCGGCTGGGTGACTTGTGTCTACTCAGTGCGATCATTCTGCTGGTAGGTGCATTCGACACAACCGATATTGTGGCCTTGGGTGAAGCGACCCAAGCCGCTATGGAAGGCGGCCCGATTCCCATTGGTGCCACAGTTGCTGCGGTTCTGGTCGTGATCGCGGCCAGCCTCAAATCAGCCGTGTTCCCTTTCCATGGGTGGCTGCTTGAGGTTATGGAGACTCCCACCCCGGTCTCCGCACTGCTGCACGCAGGCCTTTTGAACGCCGGCATCTATCTGGTGGTGCGCTTCGGCCCGCTCGTGTTTCTCTCTACCCCGGCGCTGGTACTGCTTATTCTCGTGGGCGGGTTTACGGCGCTTTTTGCATCCACCGTGATGATCACCCAGACCAGTGTGAAGGTCTCACTGGCGTATTCGAGTGCGGCTCATATGGGCTTCATGCTGATGCTCTGTGGGTTTGGCGCTCACAGCGTAGCGATCATGCATCTGGTTGCGCACTCCTTCTATAAGGCACATGCCTTCCTCTCATCGGGCAGCTTCGTGGAATACGTTCAGCATACCGGCTCACAGAAGCTGAACAAAGCCCCCAAACCGCTCAGCGTCTTCGTCAATATCAGCCTGGCTCTCGCTATGTTTGTCACCATTGGCAGCCTGCTGGGCATTGAGCTCACCAAGCGGCCAGGCGAAACCGCCCTCGGTGCCATCTTTGCGATGGCGGTGGCTCACCTACTCATCAAAGGGACCAGCGACCACGCACCGCTGTATGTCATTTCACGCACGGTGTTCGCTGCGGCAGCGGTGACGCTGGCCTTCTTTGCACTCGAACTCACCGCCGCTGCGCTGCTAGGCAACTCAGTTGCCGTATTGCCACAGCCGAACCCTTTCACACTTGGCATCATGGTGATGGCGGTGCTTGCCTTTGCCGCAGTGACGCTGTTGGGTTCTGTGCTGCCCGCATTGGCTGGGCGACCTGCATGGCGAACACTCTATGTCCACCTGAAGAACGGCCTCTATGCCAACGCCCTGTTTGACCGCCTGATCCGCAGCTCGTAAGTGAGGAGAGCAAAGATGATTGTCCAAAGCGATATTCCCAATACCGGCGATACACTCGCAGAGGCAGAAGTCATTCACGCTGCGGCTGAGCGTGCCTGCCGGCGCATGGCGCCCCTCTGGCCGTTGAAGAGTTTTGTAGCGGTCAACCCTTATCTAGGTCTCACGGATCACACCTTCGACCAGGCAGCCAGCCTGATTGCTCAGCGGGCTGGAGCGCGTATGGTTGCTCCCCTTGCCTTTTACGCCGAGGCACTTCAGCGTGGTTACATCACACAGGATGATCTGCAAAGCGCTATTGACAGTGTCCCCAGCGTACCTCAGGGTGTTCACGCGCTGCGCGCATTTGCAGAAGATGGAGCGCATGAACCTGCACTGCATGCAACCGTGCCTACTGTGGCGGATGCAGCCGAGCGGGTCACTGGTCAAGACTGGTCTGATGTGGTGACCGAGTTGATCTCGCTGTGGGCGGCTTCCTACTTTGATCAAGGACAGGCGTATTGGCCTTCGCCGTGGCGCGATCTGGCCCCCTATGCAGCATGGCATGCCGAGGCGCAAATCGACCGTGCACCCGAAGTACATGGCATCCGCGGCTTCCGCCAGGTCATCAGCAGCTTGCCTGGTTCTGCCAGGGCAACCATCGAAGTTGCTGCGAAGCGGTTGGCTCTACCAAATGACCACATAGAAGCATACTTGCATCGTCTGCTGCTGACGATCAATGGTTGGGCAAGCTATGGGCGCTACCAACTGTGGGAAGCCGAACTGTATGGCCGAGACAACAGCGCACTCACGGAGCTGCTTGCGATCCGCCTGGCATGGGAAGTCGCCCTCCTTGAAGCGTTTGCCGACCAGGACATTGAGGACGCCTGGAACCATTTGAAGATTGAAACTCACGATCTCGATGAGACGGTGCAGACCCGCATCGCGAATGAACTGCTGCTCCAGTGTGCCTTTGAAAATGCTTATCAGCGCCATCTCTTCAACCAATTGGGGACGCCCGGCCAGCCGGATAGGGCACCGGAGCGCATGGCCGTACAGGCTGCATTTTGCATCGATGTCCGGTCAGAGGTGTTCCGGCGGGCACTTGAAACAGTCAGCGATGATATAGCAACCATCGGTTTTGCGGGCTTTTTCGGCTTCCCGATCGAATATGTACGCCTTGGCGACACTCATGGCGGTGCTCAATGCCCGGTCCTGCTCACTCCGCAGTTCGTTATCGGCGAGTCGATCGCCGGGGCACCAGAACAGAAAATCGAGGAAGTGCGCCAGAAGCGCAGCATGCGCCAGCGCGTCACGAAAGCCTGGCGGATGTTCAAGTTCGGGGCGGCGTCCTGTTTCGGGTTTGTCGGGCCGGTTGGCCTGGCTTACATTCGACACCTCCTGCGAGACACTTTTGGGTTGGGGCGCCCGGTAGCACTGCCTGCCGCCTTCGGGCTGGATAAGAACGCCTATACCAACCTCGGGCCTGATCTAAACGCGACCAGGGCTCGCCTCACTGGTTTCCCTGTGGAAGAACGGGTTGATGTGGCTGAGGGCGTGCTCAAAGCGATGTCACTTGCCGAGGGCTTTGCCCGGTTGGTCGTGTTAGCCGGTCACGGCTCAACGACGGTCAATAACCCGTACGCCAGCGGCCTCGACTGCGGTGCCTGCGGGGGTCACAGCGGCGAGGCCAACGCCCGAGTGGCAGCGGCAGTGCTCAACGACCCTGATGTGCGTCGCGGCCTGGCACAGCGTGACATCCACATCCCGGAGGACACACATTTCATAGCTGCCCTCCACGATACCACTACGGATACCGTGACCCTCTTCGACCGCGACAGCCTCCCCGCCAGCCATCGTGACGACATCGCACGGTTGGAGGGTGCGCTGGTTGAAGCAGGCCGGCTGGCACGGCTGGAGCGTGCACCGCTTCTACATACTGAACAGGCTGCCAACATCGACAAAGCCATCATGCGGCGCAGTACGGACTGGTCACAGGTGCGACCTGAGTGGGGCCTGGCTGGCTGCGCGGCCTTTATCGCTGCGCCACGGGAGCGCACGACCCATGTCGATCTTAAGGGGCGGTCATTCCTGCACTCGTACGACTGGCAGCAGGACGAAGGCTTTGGTGTCCTGGAACTGATCATGACAGCGCCGATGATTGTGGCAAGCTGGATCAACCTACAATACTACGGCTCGACCGTGGACAATGACGTCTTCGGCAGCGGCAATAAGGTGTTGCATAACGTTGTCGGCGCGATGGGTGTTTTGGAAGGCAACGGTGGTGATCTGCGGGTGGGCCTGCCGTGGCAGTCGGTACATGACGGTGAGAAGTACATCCACGAGCCGCTGCGCCTTACAGTCATTATCGAGGCTCCGATTGAGGCCATGACCGACATCATTGCCCGCCACGATCAGGTGCGTGAGCTTGTTGACAATGGCTGGCTGCACCTGTTCGCAATGGGTAACGACGGGCGTGTATCGTATCGCTATACGGGTGGCCTGACATGGGCGTGTGTGGATCCTGTCCATACCACGCACAACAATCATCGAGAATAGCAAGAGACTCCACCATGGAAAGCGCGGAGATCGAACTGCTCTCCGCGCTTTCCTTCCTCTCTCCAATTTATCGTAAACGCGCTCAATACCCCTTGCTTTAGCTAGGGGGATGTAGAGCGCGGCGCGCCAGCGCATTGTAGCTACAATATGAATGCGTTGGGGCATCAACGCATACTGTCTCAGTCGAAAGAAGACCAGTGCGTAAAGCACGGCATTCGGCGTTAACGGCAGAAGCCCCCG
>JAADYX010000389.1 GCA_010092885.1 Chloroflexota bacterium
CCATCCATGCCGCCGCGCAGGAACACCACCACCAGGATGTCGCGTTCGGTTTGGCCGGGCGCTCCAAAGGCCACGCGCGGCCTCCACCCGGGGACCAACGCCCAGCTCACCCCGATGGCTCCGGCGCTCAGCGCCCCGGCCTTGAGTACACTTCTGCGTGTGGTCATGATGATTGTCCTTCCTTCACTAACGCCATTGGAACATCGGCGAGGCGAGCATGAGTTGGTAGAGGGAGGCCAGCTTGCGGGCGCGCATCCTCGGTGTGACGGGTGTGTCTGCGTCCCCGCCGTCCGTCACAAAGTCGACCAGCTCAGCCCGCATGGAAGCAGGCAGCGGCACGGCGAACACGCGCTGCGCCACCGCATCAACGAGCTGCCCGGCGGTGCGCGGCCCCTCGATGTGCAGGTCGGCGCGCACGCCCATGCGTTCCTCATAGGTGGCGCTGTAGGCGGTGTGGGTCAGCAGGCTGGCAGTGTTCCAGCGCATCAGCAGGCCGCCGGTGTTCAGCCAGGCCGCGGCCGTATCCGGATAGCCGTCCGGCGGCTTCCATCCGAAGGGCACCTGACCCAGCCGCTGCAGCGTCTCGAAGAGCACCTCATCGTAGGCGAAGGTGGTGCCGGTAGCGCGCAGCGCCGCCACGAGGAAGTCAAACGGGCGGCGGTATTTCTGCCCAACCGAGCCAGCGAACGCCTCTGAGGTGAGGATGTGGCGCAGCACCGGGCGGATCTGACCGCCGGTCGCCTGCCATACCGCTGCCGTGCTCTCAACCAGATCGGCGGGCGGGTCGTCGCGGACGAAGCGCCGGATCAGCTTCGCGCTGATGTAGCGTGCCGTCGAGGGATGATCGGCCAGGATCGACAGGACGTGCAGCCCATCCTCGATGCCGCGCCCGGCGGGCAGGCGGCGCCCCAACACGACCTTCTCGCGCTCGTCGTGCTCTTCCCGGTTGAAGTAGAAGCCATCCGGCACGCGGTCATCGACCGTCCACCCGGTGAAGGCGCGCGCCACCGCGACCACGTCGTCTTCGGTGTAGCCGCCCTCCACGCCCAGCGTGTGCAGTTCCATCAGTTCGCGCGCGTAGTTCGCGTTGGGGGCCTGCGCCACGTTGACGAAGTTGTCCAGGTAGACGAGCATCGCCGGGGCTTTGGCGGTCGCCAGCAGCAGATCGCGGAAGCGGCCCAGCGCGTGCCGGCGGATCGCCTCACGCTGGAACAGCACCAGGTCCGGGCCGTTCTCCTCTTCAAACGGCACGTTGAAATGGTCGGTCCAAAAGTCGACCATGCGCTCTAACAGCTGGCGTTCACTGTGGACGGCACGCATCACGGTGCCCCGGACCAGCGCGCGGTACGCGCGGTACTCCGAGGAGAGGCGGAACAGCGTGCGGCGGTCCATGGTCAGGATGGGCGACAGCTGGCTTTCCAGCGCGCTGTCATCGATGGTGTGCGGGTTGAGCTGCTCATCGAGCACCGCTTCCAGCCCGATGGACCGGGCCCGGGCGACATCCTGCGGACGCGCCCCCCACGTGATGCGGTTGAGCAGATGCGTGGTCTCATCAGCCGGTAGGCGGGTCTGCGCAGCCAGATCCGCGAACAGTGTGCGCAGCATGGCAGTCCTTTCCACTTGGGGCGTACGATTACGGCTTTAGTGTAGCGGAGAGTCCGCGCATCCGTGTGACGCGGGTGTGACGGGATCGTCACAGGTGGGCGGGCAGAATCAAAACGACGAGCGCCCCGGCGGGGGCACTCGTCTGTAATCGGTTGGATGGATGGAGGCGGTTATTCAGCGCCTTTGCCGATGAAGACCGACAGCGGGGTCATCACCAGGATCTTCAGATAGAGGAAGAGGGTCTGCGTGTTAATGTACTCCAGGTCCAGGTTGACCATCTCATCGAAGGTCGAGGCGCTGCGTGCGGTCACCTGCCACAGGCCGGTGATGCCAGCCGGGTCCAGCAGGCGGTCGCAGTGCCAGTCCTTGTACATGGCTACCTCATACGGGATGGCCGGGCGCGGGCCGACAAGGCTCATATCGCCGAACAGCACGTTGAACAGCTGCGGCAGCTCATCCAGGCTGGTCTTGCGCAGGATGCGGCCGACGCGGGTCACGCGCGGGTCGCCGACCATCTTGTACTGGTTCTCCTTCTCGACCTTGCCCTTCTGCAGGCGGCGCATGGTCTCCACATCGTTGTGGATGTAGGCGCGCATGAACTCGCGGTGGCTGCTGGAAGGCGCGTCGATGTACATGGTCCGGAACTTGTACAGCGGGAAGGTGAACACCTCGGTAATCCGCTGGCCGTTCTGCCACAGGTGGCGGGCACCCACACGGCGCTGCACAAACAGCGGTGAGCCGGGCGAGTCCAGCTTGGTGGCGATGACCACCAGCAGCATCAGCGGGGCGGTGAGCACAATAAGAATGGAGGCCAGCAGCACATCGACAGCGCGCAGGAGCATGTAATGGGCCCGGCGGCTCTCGTCGATGGCCGTTGTGCGGCGGCCCAGCGCTTCACGGCGGCGGGTGGTCTCGTTTTCCACCGCGGCAGCCGCCTGCTGAAGCGGCAGCTCACCAGCGATAGGCTCTGCAAATTGAATGAAGCGGTCCATGCTTGCCATGAGTAATTCTCCAATCCTGTTAACCTGACCACATAGGTCATCAATTCCGATTACGCTTGTAGTATAGGGTATGCCCACCCAAAGGTGCGTGAATTGGTGCGCAGATAGCGTGAAAAAGTTGTGAATATTTCATGAAGGTAGGGGCAATTAGGCGGCAGGCCCCTGATCCACTGGGATCAGACGGCCTGCCCGGGGGCGAAGGATGCGGTTGTGATGCGGTTTAATTCCGGTTAAGGGCGGCCTCAAGGTGCGGGCGCATGCGCTCGACCACGAGGTCCCAGCGCGCGTAGTTGAGGGTATCCGTGCGGGCCTGCCGCCCCATCGATTCGGCGGCGGCAGGGTCACCCAGCAGGGCAATCAGCGCATCGGCGATAGGGTCGGCCTTGCCCACCGGTACCAGGTAGCCGTTCTCCCCGCTGCGGATGATATCCGCCACGCCGTAGCCTTCCGGCGCGACGCACGCCAGCCCCAGGCTCATCGCCTCGATGAAGGCCAGCCCGTACGGCTCAAACAGGGAGGGCATCACAAAGCAGGCGGCCTCATCGAAGATGCGGCGCAGGCGGTCGCGGTCAGTGATGCGGCCCAACCACTGCACGCCCTGCGTCGCCGGTGCGGATGGCACCTCCGGCCCGACGATCTGGAGGGTCGCGTCGGGCAGTGCCTTGCGCACGGACTGCCATGCTTCCAGCAGATGGTCGCCGCCTTTGCGCTCGAAGTCATACCCGACGAACAGCGCCCGCTGCGATGCGTAGCGGCCCGGCAGCGGATCGTACTCAGCGGGTGGGGTGAAGCCGCTGCCCACCCCCGTGACGACCACCCGGTCGGCTGGCGTGCCGTAGTCGTTGATGATAGAGTTCCGCGCGAAGTGGCTGTGCGTGAAGACGACGCGCGCATGGTGGAACAGATCCTGCTCCAACGCCATGAACGCCTCATGCTCGCGGCGGGTGCGATACGGTGCCCAGTCCGGCCAGTGGCGTTCGGCGATGGCGTGGGTGTTGTCCGTCATGACCACGTACGGCCGCTCGTGGAAGTCCAGGCCGGGCGCGAAGATCGCCAGGTTTTGGAAGACCAGGTCGACCGGCTCAGGTTGGCTGTCGATCAGGTGACCGGCCACGCGGCTGCGCGCTCGGAAGGCGTGTGGGTTCGCGCTGACGAGCACGCGCCAGTAGTCCACCTTCGGGTGGAAGGACAGCGCCCGGTTCACCTGACGGGCCAGGCCGCGCAGATGCGGCTGCACCACATCGATCACGGTGTAGTGGGCATCCAATGCGTTGAACAGGCCGCTCATTTTGCCCGTGAAGTGAGAATTCTCACGATGGATTGTATAATCGCTTAGCCCAAGGATATGCGGCATCGCAGTTCCTTTCTATATATATGACCACAGGACACTACCATTCGGATAAGAAATGTGGTTAAATATGTCTGAAACCGAATTCAAACCACCACACGAGGGACATGCTTCATGATTCGGGCCATCAAAGCCTTAGCACTTATTGTCTTTCTCATGATAGTCGCTGGATGCACCAGCACACAACCCGCCACCACTGTCGAAGTGACGGGCTTTTCCCTGCTCAATACCGAGACGGGCGAGGTCATCACCACGCTCAACACCAACGATACCATCGCCTTTGGCGACCTGCCCGCCAGCGTGACCATCCGTGCGGATGTGGCCGGCGGCGATCCGCTGTATGTCGCCTTTGCGCTCGATACCATCGGCGAACTGCGCTTCGACCGCGAAGCCCCGTTCGACCTGCCTGGCACGGAGTGGGTGCCGCAGCCGGGCAGCTACACGCTGACCGCCACCCCCTACACCGAAACCGATGCCGGTGTGCCGCTGGCCGTCCAGTTTGAGATCGGCACGGCGACCACCGTGGAAGAGGATATCGCGGCGCTGCTGGCGCAGATCCCCGCTGATACGCCGACCGCCACGCCCCAACCCGGCAGCTCGGAAGGCAGCGGCACTCCGGGCGGGATCGCCACGCCCGGCGGCAACGAGGGTGAGCAGGCGGGCGAGGGCCAATCCGAGGCGGCGGGTGCCAACCCCGACCGGCCCGTTCCGCAAGGCGAGCCAGGCGTACCGCCCAGCGATCCGCTGACCAGCTTCTCCCTGCCGACCGCTGCGGAGATCGAGGGGGGTGTCACGCGCATCCCGCGCCTGTCCATCAACCCGAATGCCAACTGGCGCACGCAGGCCACGGTCGCCTACTTCTACTACCTGCGCACCCGCGACAACAACCGCGTGATCGCCGGGCAGTTCGGCAGCTACGGTGAGGGCGCTGGTGTGCCGCATGCCGTTGACCGCATCACCAAGATCCACCAGCAGACCGGCAAAGTCCCGGCGCTGACCGGCATGGACTACCACAACTGGGATATCGCGAACGCCAACAACTACAACCAGCCGAACGCCTACCTGCGCGAGTTCTACAACCGCAACGGCCTGGTGACCGTCAGCTGGCATGCCCCCAACCCGTGGACCGGCGGTCCATCCACCGACCACCAGTCGGGCAACCCGCGCGACGTCAGCGACCTGCTGCAGGAGGGCACCCAGGTCCACCAGCGCTGGATGCTCCTGCTGGATGACGTGGCCGACGGCCTGCAGCAGCTTGAGGATCAGGGTGTGGTTGTGATCTGGCGGCCCTTCCATGAGATGAACGGCGGCTGGTTCTGGTGGCACGAGCAGGAGCCCGATGACTTCGTGGCGCTGTGGCGGCACATGGTCCGGTACTTCACGGTGGAGCGCGGCCTGAACAACCTGATCTGGGCGTACTCCCCGAATACCAACAACAACCAGTGGAACCGGGGCAGCATGCACTACTATCCGGGTGACCAGTGGGTCGACCTCGTCGGGTTGGACCACTACCGCCCGCTGGACGAAGACCCCATTCTGCTGGACGAATTCAACGAGTACAGCGATCTGAAGACCACCGGCAAGCCCATGGCCCTGTTTGAGTTCGGGCCTTCCCCGGCCAACAGCTGGCCCGACCGCCCGACCTACGACTATTCGCGGCTCATCCGCGATATCCGCAACCTGTACCCGCGCATCGTGATGTTCCAAGCGTGGGAGTGGCACTGGGCCATCGGCGAACATGCTAACGCCAGCGGCCTGATGAACGACCCGTGGATCGTCACGCTGGACGAGATGCCCAACTGGCAGCAGATCCCGGCGGGCGACTGATCCGCCGGTGATGCATACAGGAGCGGTGGGCAACAACAGCCCGCCGCTTTTGCGTTGGGCGGAAATTCACAAACTTTTCAGAACATTTTCATAACAATTTGACCGTGCCGCTTGCATGTGACCCGTCTTACAGCGAGAATGTCACGTAGGCTCACACTATCGAAGGTGATCACCATGGCAGACAACAATAACCACGCCAGCCGCCCCGTACGGATTGGCATCATCGGATACGGGTATTGGGGACCCAACCTGACCCGCAACTTCACGGAGATCAACAGCTCGGAGGTGGTCGTCGTGGCGGATTTCGACGCGGACCGCCTCGCCGCCATGCGCAGCAAGTATCCGGGCGTGCAGACGACCGCCACCTACCAGGACTTTTGGGATATGGACCTGGACGCTGTGGTTGTGGCCACACCGCCGCCGACGCATTATGCCATCGCGAAGGACTGCCTTGAGCACGGCCTGCACGTGTTGGTCGAAAAGCCCATTACGCTCAACAGCGCTCACGCCGAAGAACTGATCGCGCTGGCCGAAGCGAAGGATCTGCGGCTGATGGTCGGCCACACCTTTGAGTACAACGCCGCCGTCCGCAAGATGAAAGCGATCATCGAGAGCGGTGAGCTCGGCGAGATCTACACGATCAACGCGCAGCGCCTCAACCACGGGCTGATCCAGCGCAACCTGAACGTCCTGTGGGACCTGGCCCCGCACGATATCTCGATCCTGCTGTACATCCTCGGCATGGACCCGGTCAGTGTGACGGCGCACGGCACCAGCTACGTGGCCCACACCGTTGAGGATGTGGCGCATATGCACCTGGTCTTCCCGAACAACATCCGGGCGCACATCCATGTGAGCTGGCTCGATCCGCTGAAAGTCCGGCAGATCACGGTGGTGGGCAGCAAGAAGATGCTCGTCTACGACGATGTCGCCCCGCTGGAGAAGATCAAGATCTACGACAAGGGCGTGGAAAAACTGCCCTATACCGATACCTTCGGGGACTTCCAGTACAGCTACCGCTACGGCGATATCATCATCCCGCGCATCAACTTCAGCGAGCCGCTGCGCATCGAGTGCCAGCACTTCATCGACTGCATCCAGAACGGCAGCGCGCCGCAAAGCGACGGCAGGATCGGCCTGAAGGTGGTGCGCATCCTGGAGCAGGCCGACCGTGCTCTGGCCGCCAGCCGTGACGCCGAGACCGCACAGGAGTCGGAGTGATGAGCCTGCCGGATAACGTCCAGATCGGCGAGGGGTACACCATCCACGCCAACGTGCTGCTCGGCTACCGGACGGGGCGGCCCATCGAGGACCACACGCTGGTCATCGGCCCGAACGCCACCATCCGCGCCAACACGATCATCTACGGGGGCACGACCATCGGCAGTGATCTGCAGACCGGGCACAACGTCGTCATCCGTGAGCAGAACACCATCGGCGATGGGCTGGCCATCTGGAACGCCTCTACCATTGACTACGGCTGCATCATCGGCAGCGGGGTGAAGATCCACACCAACTGCTATATTGCGCAGTTCACCGTCATGGAAGACGATGTGTTCCTCGCGCCGGGGGTGTCCATCGCGAACGATATGTATCCGCTGAGCCCCAACCTGCAAGGGCCAACCCTCAAGCGCGGCTGCCGCATCGGCGTGAATGTGACGCTGCTGCCCGGCGTCACCGTCGGTGAAGGGTCGATCATCGGGGCAGGGGCGGTGGTGACCAAAGATATCCCGGCGGGCGTGATCGCGTGGGGCAACCCGGCCCGCCCGCACCGGTCGATAGACGACATTCCGGCGGACGTGGAGCGCAGATAACCCCTGCCATTCACATCCTCCCACCATCAGGCGGCAGGCTGCCAAAATCTGGTAGACTATAGCCGAGGGAACTGGGAGGGATTATGCTGGAACTAATCACGTACTTTCGGATCATACTCTGGCGGCAGAAGTGGGTGATCGGGTTGACAGTGGTAGGCGCGGCCGTGGCAGCTGTTGTGCTGACCCAGTTCATCACGCCGGTGTACACCGCCTCGGCGGAACTGCGCGCCAGCCCCAACCGCGATGGTGCCCTGGAGTACGCAGAATTGCTTTATGTTGAGCAGCTGATGAACACGTACATCGAGATCGCGACCAGTTCGCAGATCAAGCGCCAGGCTGAGGAAGTCATGGGCCTTGATGAGGTGCCGGACTACAGCCTCAACGTGGTGCCGGGCACGGATATCATCCGGGTGGATGCCACCAGCGAGGACCCGGCCTTAGCGGCGGCCACGGCCAACACGGTCGCGCAGCTGCTGGAAGACGAGGGCCGCACCTTGCTGGAGGACCGCTCCCGGGCAATCGCGTTCATTGCGCCTGCCACCGTGCCGGAGGAACCCTCCAGCCCCAACCTGATCATCAACGTGGCCATCGCGCTGATTGCGGGTGGGCTGGGCGGTCTCGGGCTGGCCTTCTGGCTGGAAAAACCGGATACCAAAGTGTACGCCTCGCGGGATGTGGCCGATATGACCGACCTGCCCATTATGGGCCGCGTGCCGACCATCCGCGGGCGCAAGAAGCAGCAAACCCTGCTGAACGGCAATTCCATCCACGCCGAGGCGTTTCGCCATGTGCGCACGAACATCCTATCCAGCGTGGAAGGCACCAATAACACCGTGCTCTTCGTGAGCGCAGAACCCGGCGACGGCAAATCGACGACGGTGGCCAACGTCGCATTTGCGATGGGTCAGGCTCAGCGCCGTGCGCTGGTCATCGATGCCGATATGCGCCGCCCCACGCTGCACCGCGTGCTGGATCTGCCCAATGAGGTCGGGCTGAGCAGCGTGCTCACCCGGGAGAAGACCCTGCGCGAGGCCATGCAGGAGACGCACATCCCCGGCCTGTACGCGCTGACCTCCGGCCCGAACCCCGGCAACCCGGCGGAACTCGTCAACTCTGAGCTGATGACCCGCCTGCTGGAAAAGGTCCGCGAGCACTTCGATATCGTGCTGGTTGATTCGCCCGCCGCGCAGGTCGTCACGGATGCTTCGGTGTTGGCCAGCCAAGTCGACGGGGTGGTGATGATCGTGGGGTTGGCCCAAACGCGCGGACGGGCCATCATCGACACGCTGCGGCAGATGCGCCAGGTCAAGGCGCAGGTGCTCGGTGTGGTGGTCTCCCACGCGGATGTGGACTTCGACTACAAGCAGTACAAGGGCTATTACACGAGCTGAGTGGAAAGGACTCCCGTGAAAGCGCGCGCCTGCCTCGTCAGACATCGCTATTACCCCGGCGATATCCGCATGGAAAACCAGATCCAGGCGCTGCTTTCGGCGGGGTTCGCCGTGGATGTGCTCGTCATGCGCGGCGAGGGCGAGCCCGCTCGCAGCCGGGACGGCGATCTGCAGGTCTACCGGGTGCCCGCCATCAAACGGGTGCGCGGCAGCAAACTCCGCTACGCGCTGGAGTACCTCACCTGGCAGACCACGACCTTGCTGTGGCTGGCGTGGCATCAGCTGCGCAAGCGCTACAAGGTGGTGCACATCCAGACGCTGCCCGATTTTCTGGTGTTCGCCGCGCTGGTGCCGAAACTGCTCGGCGCGAAGATCCTGCTGGACTTGCGCGAGTGCACCCCGGAACTGTACGCGGTGGACTACGGCGTCGCGATGGAAGGGCGCTTCATGAAGGCGCTCGTCGCCACGGAGCAGGCCGCCATCCGCTTTGCCGACCACGCCATCACCTGCACCGAGCAGATGCGCCAGGCGTTCGTCCGCCGCGGGGCGGACCCGGGCCGGGTCAGCGTGATGCTCAACGTCGCCGACCCGGATGTCTTCCGCGATGCCGTGCTGCCCGATCCGCGGGCCCAACCGGAGCGCATCGAGGTGGTGACGCACGGCACCATCAAAGCCCGCTACGGGCATGAGACGCTCATCCGGGCGATGGCGCTGGTCGTCGAACAGAAGCCCAACACCCACCTGACAATCTACGGCAGGGGCAATCTGCTGCCCGATCTGCAGGCGCTCGTCGCTGAGCTGGGCATCGATGATTATGTGACATTCGCCGGGTTCGTGCCGGATGACGCGCTGCTGGCCGGGCTGCGGCGGGCGCACATCGGCACGGTGCCGCTGTTGCGCAACGCCGACACCGACCTGATCCACACCTTCAAGATGTACGAATACATGGCGCTCGGCATCCCGGTGATCGCCAGCCGCACGGACGCGGTGGCCGGGAGCTTCAGCCCGGAGGAAGTCGCCTTCTTTGAGG
>JAADYX010000390.1 GCA_010092885.1 Chloroflexota bacterium
CCAGCCCACCGAGCAGCAGACCGCCCGCTGACTGCACCGCGTCCGCCCGGACCAGATCGAACTGCCGGTCTTCCAGGCGATCGGTCAGTGCGCTGAGCTGCGCCTGATGGGCATCTGCCGCACCCAAAGCCAGCAGATCCGGCAGGCCCTGCACACCGTCGATCAGGGCGGTGTTCAGGTCGCTGCGCGCGGCGATCACGGCTGCGCCGGGCACACGGGCCATCCGCTGGACCAGCCACGGCAGCCCGAACCCCGCCAGCAGGTAGAAGATCAGCACGGCCAGCGCAACGGGCAGCGCGTACAGGCTGAAGATCAGCACCATCACGGCCATGGTCAGCAGGGCGACGAGCACCGGCGCGACCAGCCGCAGGTAGAATTCCTGCAGCGTTTCGACATCGGCCACCACGCGCGCCAGCAGATCGCCGCTGCGGTAGGCGGTCAGGCGGGCGGGGGCCAACGGCAGCACCCGTTCGTAGAACCACACCCGGAAGCGCGCCAACAGCCGGAAGGTGACATCGTGGCTCAGCAGGCGTTCCAAATAGCGAAACACCCCGCGTGACACGCCAAAGAAGCGCACCGCGACCACGGCCAGCCCCAACGCCGCGATGCTGTCCACAATGGCCGCCTGCGCGATCAGCCATGCGGAGGTCATCATCAGGCCGATGTTGCTGACCACAGTCGCCACGCCCAGCACGGCGGCCAGGGCCATCGGCCACAGGAAAGGCGGCGACAGGTGCAGCAGCCGCAGCAGAACGGGCCAACTCGGCGGGGGACCGGCCGCCTGGCCGCGCTCGTACTGGCTTTCGATGGTTGGGTCGGGGGTGAGCGTATAGTCAACCATAGACGGCTCCCGCGGCCAACAGGCGGCTGTACGCCCCATCCGTGCCGGTGAGCTCACGGTGCGACCCGCGTTCGACCACGCGCCCGTTTTGCATCACCAGGATGCGATCCGCGCGCTGCACCGTTTCCAGCCGGTGGGCGATCAACAGCGCGGTCCGGTCGGCGATGAGCTGTTCGACGGCTTCCTGCACGCGCGCCTGCGTGCCCGGGTCCAGATTGGCGGTCGCCTCATCGAGGATCAGGATGGGCGCATCCTTCAGAAAGGCCCGCGCCAGCGCGATCCGCTGGGCCTGCCCGCCGGAAAGCCGCGTGCCCCTCTCCCCAACGACGGTATCGTAGCCCTGCGGCAGCCGCATAATGAACTCATGGGCAGCGGCCTGCTGGGCCGCCTTGCGGACAGCTGCGGGGGGCGCAGCAGGGCGGGCCATGCGGATATTCTCCGCGACGCTGGTGTTGAAGATGTACGGGCGCTGCGGCACCCACGCGATCTGCTCGCGCCAGCTGGCCACAGAAAAGTCACCCAGCGGACGACCGTCCAGCAGGATCGCGCCCTCCGTCGGGCGCAGAAAGCCCAGCAGCAGTGCCGCCGCCGTCGATTTGCCCGACCCGGTCGCGCCGACCAAGGCGAGCACTTCGCCGTGGCCCAGATGCAGCGAGAAATCGCGCAGGGCGGTGCGGTCGCCGGGGTAGACGAAGGTTACCGCCTCATAACGGATCGCGTCACGCAGGGGCGGCGCGATGTGTTCGGCTGCGGCGGGCGGCAGCGGCGTCTCCAGGATCTCGTAGACACGGTCGATGGCGGCGGCTCCGTCCGTGCTCGCATGGAAGCTGGCACCTAGCGCCCGCAGCGGCAGGTAGAACTCCGGGGCGAGCACCAGCAGGAACATCGCCAGCCGGAAGGGGATGCCACCGGCCAGCAGCCGCACCCCGATCTCCACAGCGACCAGCGCCGTGCTCAGCGTCCCAACGAGTTCCAGCACCAACGCCGAGAGAAACGCCACGCGCAGCACCTCCATCGTCACACCGCGGAAGCGGTCCGTGATCACCCGGATCGAGTCGAGCTGGGTGCGGGCCCGCCCGAACAGCTTGAGCGTGGTCAGCCCCTGCAGCAGATCCAGGAAATGCGCACTCATCCGGCTGAGGATGCCATACCGGCGGCGTGCCATCGCGCCCGCCGCACTGCCGATCAGGTACATAAACAGCGGGATCAGCGGCGCGGTCAGCAGGAGGACCAGCCCCGTCAGCAGGTCCGCGGGGAAGACCACCAGCAGCAGCACCAACGGGATGATCGCGGCGAGGGCCAGGCGCGGCAGGAAGTCGCGGATGTAGGTATCCAGCGCCTCGATGCCTTCCGTCAGCGTGGTGGCGATCTCGCCGCTGCGTTCGGCGGAGGTGAAGGCCGGTCCGAGCGCGGCCACATGGCCGAACGCCCGCTCGCGCAGGTCCCGCTTGATCACGCTGGCCGCCCGCCCGGCGAACAGCGTGCTGCCGTAGGCAAGCGCCGCACGCGCCGCGATGATCGCGGCCAACGCGACAAAGGTGCCGGTCAGCGCGCTGGCCGGTTCGCTCTGCAAAAAGAGCCGGTCGATGGCCCCGGAAAGCAGCCACGCCTGCCCGACGAGCAGCACACCGCCCACCGCACCGGCGAGCACGGTCAGCAGCAGGTCGCGGCGGGCATCCGGCGCACCCGTGAAGATTCGACTGTCAGGTCGCATAGAATAAGGTTTTCGGCTTGGGTAACGTTGGGGGGCAGTATACCGGGTCGGGGCGGCGATCAGCCACCCCGACCCGTGCAATACGATCAGTATTCAAGGGCTTCTTCATCATCGACGAGCACGCGCCGCCCGAAGGTATAGTATGTCCAGCCCTGATAGGCCAGCACAATCGGCACGAAGGTCACCGCGATGATGGTCATGATGCGCAGCGTGTACGCGCTGGATGCGGCGTTGTAGATGGTCAGCGTGTAGGCCGGGCCCAGCGTGGAGATCATCACACGCGGGAACATACCTTGGAAGGCCACAATGGTCGTTGCCGCAATGACAACGCCCATCGCGACGAAGGCCCATCCGTACCGTTTGGAGCGGCCCAGGAAGCCAGCCGCAAACAGGGCCAGCGCCGCCGTGACCGCCGCCATGCCGGGGTTGACACCCAGCCGCGTGAAGATATCCGTCTCGATGTAGGTGTAACCCACAAAGCCCAACACCACGATCAGGCCCGGGATCCACATGAGGTCAAAGACCTGCTCCGCCCGCGTCTTGATCGGGTCACCAGACTTGAGGGACAGGAACAGCGCGCCGTGCATGATGAAGATCAGCAGCATGGCGGCACCACCGGCCAATGCGTACGGGTTGAGCAGGGTGAAGAACGTGCCCTGGTAGATGCCGCCCTCCCCGATGGGCAGGCCGCGCATCAGGTTGGCGATGGCCACGCCCCACAACACCGCCGGCACCGCACTGCCGAAGAAGATCGCCCAATCCCAGGCATACCGCCAGCGCGGGTCGTCACGCTTGCTGCGGAACTCAAAGCCCACCGCACGCACGATCAGGGCGACCAGCATCAGCACCAACGCCAGATAGAAGCCGCTGAACATGGTAGCGTACCAGCTGGGGAAGGCCGCGAACATCGCGCCCCCGGCCGTGATCAACCAGACCTCATTGCCATCCCAGAAGGGGCCAATCGTGTTGATGATCACGCGGCGTTCGGTGTCGTTTTTGCCAAGGAACGGCAGCAGGATGCCCACGCCGTAGTCAAACCCTTCCAGGAAGAAGAAGCCTATGAACAGCACCGCGATCAGGATGAACCAGACTGTGTTAAGATCGATCATCTCAGCCTCCTACTTCGTGGCCCCACCGGTTTGCGGTGTCTTGGGCCCGCTCAGCGGCGGGAAGATATCCGCAATGAATTCCTTCGGGGTGGCCTCTTCGCCCTCCGTGCCCTTGCTGGCGAACTTCCAGATGAGCCAGATATCCACCACAATCAGGCTGATGTACACCACACTGAACACAATGATGCTGATCCACAGATCCACCATGGTCAGGTTGGGTGAAAGGCCCTGCTCCATCGTTTGCAGGCCAAACACCAGCCAAGGCGCACGCCCCACCTCCGCGAGGATCCAACCGGTGGTGTTCGCCACGTAAGGCAGCAGGATCGCAGGGATGAGCAGATGCAGGAACCACCGGCGGTTTTGCATGTTGCCCGTGATATTCAGGTAGATAGCGTACAGCGACAGCACCAGCAGGATCATGCCAAAGCCGACCATCGTGCGGAAGCTCCAATAGCTGATCGCGATCGGCGGCGTGTAGTCACCGGGGCCGTAGAGGGTCTCGTACTGTGCCTGCAGCTGGTTGAGGCCCTGCACTTCACCGCTGAAGCGGTTGTAGGCCAGCAGACTGAGCACGCCCGGCAGCCGGATCGAGAACACATCCTCCAGCGTTTCCTCATTGCCGATGGTGAACAGGGACATGGCCGCCGGGTCTTCGGTGTTCCACAGTGCCTCAGCAGCGGCCATCTTCATTGGCTGCGTCTGGACCATGTGCTGCGCCTGCGTATGCCCGACCACAACCACGGCCACAGCGGAAACCACGCCGAGGATGCTGGCATATTGGAACGACTTCTTGAAGACCTCGATATCGGGCGAGTCTTTGAGCAGATGGTAAGCACTGATGCCCAGCACGAAGAACGCCGCCGTCAGGATGGAGGCAAAAATGACGTGCGGCCACTGCACCAGCACATTCGGATTGGTGAGGATCGCGACGAAGTCGGTCATCTGCGCGCGCCCGTTCACAATCTCGTAGCCGACCGGCTGCTGCATCCAGGAATTGGCGACCAGGATCCAGTACGCAGAGATGTTGGACGCGATAGCCACCAACCAGATCGAGGCGAGGTGCACCGGTTTGGGCAGCTTGTCCCACCCGAAGATCCACACACCCAAGAAGGTCGACTCGATGAAGAAGGCCATCAGCGCTTCGCCGGCCAACGGTGCCCCGAAGATGTCGCCGACAAAGCGCGAGTACTCGCTCCACGCCATGCCGAACTGGAATTCCTGCACGATGCCCGTGGCAACGCCCATGCCGAAGTTGATCAGGAACAGCTTGCCCCAGAACTTGACCATGCGCTTGTACTTCTCATCACCCGTGGCGACATACACCGTCTGCGTGATCGCCAGGTAGAGCGACAGGCCCATCGTCAGTGGGACAAAGATGAAATGATACACGCTGGTCAGGCCAAACTGCATCCGTGCCAGCAGGAGTTCGTTGATCATCTTTCATCCTTTAGTCAGATAGTCGCGAACGTGTTTCGGGAAAAACACACGTTTTGTGTCGTATTTCACGACTACATATTGTAGGGGCTGCCGCACAGAGGGTTAGTGTCAAGTGTCACATTTGGTGGTGACTTCCCTCGTGAGATAGGCTGTAATCGCCGTGGCGACCGGCTCCACTGCGGCGCGGACCGGTTCGCTGAGGCCGGGCGCCCAGCCGGTGTCTTCAGGCTGTACGCCGAACACCGTGATCCGGGGCGGCAGCATATCGAGGGCTTCGGCCAGGGCCAGCGCCTCGGCCAGACCAGCGTAGTGCAGGGTGCCACGCAGGGCCATATCCCGCGTCTGCATGCGGATGGCGTCCCGCTCGAACTGCCGCCAGGATCCAGGGGCCAGGCCCATCTCCGCGGCGTCAACCACAACCACCAGATCGTAGCCTTGCAGCATCAGGACGGTCTCCAGGCCGGGGGTGCCGCCGTCCACTGCGTCCACCGTGCCGGGCAGTTCAGCGGGGAGGGCCCCCAGTACCGCGGGCCCCACCCCAACATGACCGCGGCACGGGTTGGCAAGCGCGGGGCGGCGGGAAGTGCAGCCG
>JAADYX010000053.1 GCA_010092885.1 Chloroflexota bacterium
CCTGCCGCAGCGCCGCACCACCGGAAGCATCGCCCGCCTCCACACGGATAGCCTCAATACCGCTCAAACCGGCTGTTTCAGCGACCAGTGCCCCAAGTTGTTCCTGCCGGGAAAGCTCGCCAGCGAGCATATTGCCGACAAACAACATATCGATGCTGTCGATGCGATCAGCATCTACATAGGCCGCCTCAGCCGCCTCAGCAGCGAGATCGCGCAGCGAGAGTGCCCAGTGTTCAGCGACGGCTGTACGCCCAATACCTACAATGCTTACAGAACGCATAGTGTTCCTCCCGCCTACTTGTTCAGTTTGCTACGATAGCGTGTATACACGGCGTAATCGATCTCAGTGCGCCGCGTGACGTACTGCTCTGTGCGCGGAGCCCTGTCGCGGACCTCCTCGATGCGTTCAGTGACCGTGAACACCATCGCATCTGATCCCGCACCCGACCCGTAGGAGACCATCAAGATGCGTTCACCCGGCTTGGCAATATCTAATGTTGCCGAAAGCCCCAGCAGCGATGACCCCGCATACACATTGCCAACCTTGCCGACCAGCAGCCCCGGAGCGATCTGGTCGGGCGTAAAGCCCAACATTTTGGCCGCCCGTGAGGGGAACTTGACATTCGGCTGGTGGAAGATGGCATAGGCAAAGTCCTGCGGCTCGGCCTCAATAGCCTCCATCATCGTCTTGGCGGCATGGAGTGTATGCTCAAAATAGGCAGGCTCCCCGGTGAACCGGTCGCCATGAGAGGGATAGGTCTCGTGGCTGCGCCGCCAGAAGTCCGGTGTATCCGTCACATACGAGTAGTGCGCGTCGAATGTCGCCACACTCTCTTCACCCGCACCCAGAATATAAGCTGCACCGCCTGCCGCCGCGGTGTATTCGAGTGCATCGCCGGGGCGGCCTTGCGCCGTATCCATGCCGATAGCTAGCGCGTACGGAGCCATTCCGCTGCCGACCATCCCCACGGAAGCTGTCAGTGCCTCGCTGCCTGCCTTGCAGGCGAACTCCCAGTCAGCAGCCAATGTGTGCGCCGACATACCAATGGCCTCCGCGACAATGGTCGAGGTTGGCTTGACAGCATACGGATGCGACTCACTGCCGACCCACACCGCCCGGATGAGGGTCGGGTCGATCTCGGCACGAGCCAATGCATTGCGCGCGGCCTCCACAGACATCGTAACGACATCTTCATCCAAACCGGGCACGGACTTTTCATCCACCGGTGTACCGCTCAGTCCATCCGTCCACACCCGGGAGACTTCGCTGGCAGGCAGCCGGTAGCGCGGCACATAGGCCCCATATCCGACAATGCCCACCGACCGCGATGGCCGGCTGATCAACTTGTTACCTGTGTTGTGACCATTATTCATCCTCAATCCCTCCTGTTTCTTGCAGGATCTCCTGCGCATATGTAAGTGTGATCTGACCGGCTGCCAGCATCTGGGCAGCCACCTCATCCACCTGTTCATTCTGAGCACCCGCGGCCACGGCGATCTGCCGTGCGTGAAGGGACATGTGCCCCCGTTGGATGCCTTCTGTTGCCAGCGCCCGCAGGGCAGCCAGGTTCTGTGCCAATCCCACCGATACAGCGATCTCAGCCAGTTCCCGGGCGGATTGCACCCCCAACAGCTTCAGCGCGATGCGCGCCACAGGGTGCACGCGGGTGGTTCCCCCAACGATGCCCAACGGCATGGGGATCTCCAGTTCGCCGTGCAGGCTGCCATCCTCCGCTTTAGACCACACGCTCATCGCCGTGTAGCGGCTATCACGGGCAGCATAAGCATGTGCACCCGCTTCAACACCGCGCCAATCATTGCCTGTTGCAATCACAAGTGGGTCAACGCCGTTCATGATGCCCTTATTGTGTGTGGCCGCCCGGTAGGGGTCGGCTGCCGCGAAGGCCCAAGCCTCCACTATACCGGCGACAACATCGTCCCCACTGAACTCACCGAATGCCAGATCGTCAGCCAGGACGGTACAGGCCGCACGAGCAAGCCGTCTATCGGCCAGATTCGATAGAATGCGCAGCCCCACACGGCCACCTGCGACCGCTGCCAGCGGTTCAGCCAGTGCCTCACACGCGGTGTTGACCATATTCGCGCCGTTGGCATCGCGGCAGTCAAAGATCAGATGGCAGACCAGCATCGGGCCAGCGGGTGTTTCAGGCAGTAGGCGCACCTCAATATCCCGAGGTCCACCCCCACGCGCGATCATCGTCTGGCTCCGACGCCCCGCTGCCTCAAGGAGAGCAGGCTTTTCAGCCAGAATACGCGCCCGCGCTTCATCCAGATCGGGCACATCCAGCAGATTGATCTGCCCGATCATCTGAGGCTCGGTGCTCGACGCTGTAAAGCCACCCGTACGACGGATCAACTTGGCCATGAAACTGGCCCCCGCCACAATGGAAGGTTCTTCAACAACCATCGGCACGAGGACATCCCGGCCATTGACGATGAAATTGGCTGCAATGCCCAAGGGCATCCCAAACACACCCACCACATTCTCAATGAGCTTGTCGGCCAACTCTGGCGTCAGGCTGTCACAGCGGACCAGCATCTCCACTTCATCGGCAGTCAGTTCACTGCGGTCGGTGAGTGCAGTTACACGCGCTGATACGGTTTGTTTGTAGAACCCTGGCAGTCGAGACGACAACACGCCACTCCTCTGTGTAGCTGAAGGCCCGCCTTCTTTGTGAAGCGGGCCACAATCTGCACGATAAATGTAGCGTGGGTAGGCTCCCAAAACCTCCCAGACAGGTTTTGGGAGCCTACAGGGCGTCTTCTAGGAAGCGATATTCGCCGATTGTCGTGTGTTCCCTCTGCCATTCGTCACACAGGCTGGCGAGGTATCGTGCCGATCGGTAGAAGTCGGGATCATCACGGCGTTCGGGGCTGGCCTCGTATTCGATGTAGGGGCCCAACCGCTTCCACACTTTGGAGACCATAGGGCTCACCCACCCGATCACGGACTCCATAGCCTCCTCAGTCACCCAATTCTGCTCTACCAGAAAGCCCAAATAGTCAAACGAGTTGAGTATGAGCTTCACTTTATAGCGTCCGGTCTCTTTCTCGTTGACTTCTTCACCGTTCTCCCGGCGCGCTTCATTGGCCAGGTCCTCTTCGCGCAGCATACGCAGACCCTCTTTCGGATCCTCAGGCAGGTTTTGGTAGATCCAACGCCGTGCCTTGATCTCCTCATCGGACATCATGCGTTGGAAAACAGCTGAGAACACTTCGAGGTTGCGGCTGTCAACCGCCTCATTAACCTGAACCAGCACAACGATGCCGCCGCCTACGGTCAAGGCAAAGGCCGCTGCTGACGAACATCCCTCAAGTAAACCAGGGTAGTCGACTTGCAGGCCAATCAGGCTGGCGAACAGGGCCGCCCCACCCAGCAGCACATTCCACACAACGAAGATGGCCAATCCGATCCCCGCCGCAATGCCAATCACCTGTTGGGCGGGCATCCGCTTAAGCCGGTTGAACAGTCCAGTTTGGGCCATGGTTCTCTCCTCTTCTCTACGCCAAAAACAAAAGGAGGCTGCGATTAGCAACCCCCTTAATCATACACCACAACGATCAATAACTGGCATCGGAGACAACACTGATAAACGTGCTCAATGTCCAGTCACCGCGCACACGTACACGCTTTAACTCGTAGAGGGTTTCGCTGGTATGCAAGGAGCCATTGGCTGTAGTCAGGCCGCCCCAGTATTCGAACTCGGCCATTTTCTCCAATACGAGATCATCGTACCGGCCCGAGATGTAAGCCACAAACCGCGGGCGGTGCCCCAAGGTAGCTTCGATGGTTTCCGCCGGACCAACCAGATGGTAGAACAGCCAGTCCGCATCTTTATCAGACATCTCCTGCAGATGGTTACGCCCGTGCACTTCGATATCATGCCCGGCGGCTTTCATCTCGGCGAGCATGTCCCACGTCATATACGCGGCCTGATTGTCATCTGTCACATCTGTCAGAATGAAAAACGCCGCATCAAACCCAAACTCCTCAAGGATGGGGAAGGCGTTTTCGTAGTTGTCCACATAGCCATCATCGAAGGTGAGGATGACCGGTTTTTCAGGCAGGTCGGGTTTGCCGGTTGCCAGGCGGTATGCCAGATCGTACAGACTGATCGTCTCGTAGCCGTTGTCGGCCAGCCACTGCATCTGTGCGCGGAACTCATCTGGGCGCACGGAGAGATCCAACCGGTATACATCCGCGTCGGCGGGCGGCACACTGACATAATGGTACATCAGGATCGGGACCACCACCTCACGCTCGCGCCCATCGGGTGTGAAGAGGGGTGTTGGTGTCGGTGGGATTGGCGTCTGTGACGGCACCGGTGTCGCAGTTGGCTCAGGTGTTACAGTCGGCGTGATCGTGCCTGTCGGGAACGGCGTCAATGTTGGCGTGGCAGACGCGCGCGGCGTTGCCGACGCAAACAGTGCTGCTGCCCGTGGTCGCTGGTCAAGTGGGCCAGCCGGGGTCACCGCGTACACGCCGCCAGCCGCCGCCAATAGGAGCATCCCGGCAAAAGCGAGTAGAGCAACCGTATTGGTTGAGGGATATCGTCGTTTACTGTCAGCCATGGGGCAGAGCATATCTTAGTAAACGGGTCCATGTCAACGCGTTTGATACCCCTCCGCAGCGCGATGTATAATCCGCGGCGCGGCTATATGCCGCCTCAGTTCCTAATGAATAGAGCCAGTCTCATGTCACAATTTGGTCGTTCGGAAATTGAAGCCGCGCTCGCAGCTGTCAGAGAGCGGACTCAGCATCAGCCGCATATCGGGCTTGTCCTGGGATCAGGCCTTGGCCCGCTCGCGCAGTCCATTGATGATGCGGTCATTATCCCCACCGAGGAATTACCCCACTGGCCAGTTTCGACTGTGCAGGGGCATGCT
The DNA here is from genome assembly GCA_010092885.1 of Chloroflexota bacterium. Classification (GTDB taxonomy): domain Bacteria; phylum Chloroflexota; class Anaerolineae; order Aggregatilineales; family UBA3940; genus TC-195. The sequence goes on from JAADYX010000053.1 coordinate 4,909, forward strand.
GGCAAACTCTACCTGGGCACCTTAGAAGGCCAATCTGTGATTGCACTGCGGGGGCGCTCACATCTCTATGAGGGTTACCATCCGTCCCAAGTCGCATTGTCCATCCGTGTGATGCAGTTGATGGGGGTGCACACTGTCATTCTGACCAATGCTGCCGGCGGCCTCAACGAGGCATACACACCCGGCGATCTGATGCTCATCGCCGACCATATCAACTTTGTCGGGCTGGCGGGTTTGAACCCACTCTTGGGCGCCAACGATGAGCGGCTTGGCCCGCGCTTCCCCAGCATGACGCATGTATACGATAGGGAACTTCGCCAGCGTGCCCGCGAGATCGCGCAAAGCCAGCATCTCCCCCTGCAGGAGGGGGTCTATGTGGGTATCGCTGGGCCATCCTTCGAGACCCCGGCTGAGATCCGCTTCCTACGGATGATCGGTGCGGATGCGGTGGGCATGTCCACCGTGGTGGAAGCCACTGCCGCACGGCACGGCGGTATGCGTGTGCTCGGCATCTCAGGAATCACGAACAAAGCTGTCGATTCGACAGAGACCGACGCCGAACCAACCCACGAAGAGGTGCTTGAAGCAAGCAAACTGATCGCGCCACGCATGGAGGCGCTGCTGCGTGGTGTACTGCGCGGTCTCCCGAGGGATACTCGCTAAGAGCCAATGCGGGCCATTATCGCTTTTATTGCCGATGCCGCCCTGTTCTTCTATGCGCTGGCGGCTCTTGGCATTTTTCTTGCCCTGCGAGGGTTAAGCCTGGCTCGTCAGCAGCGCCGGACAGCAGCATTCGGTTTGGAACGGGAAGCTGCACAGCGGCGGCAGATGCGTGCTGTACGCAGTCTTGTATCGATGCTCCTGCTGATCGTGGTCGTCTTCCTCATCCAAAATGTGGCTGCCCCCAACCTTCCTGAATCGGCGGCCAGTCCCGCGGAAACTCCCACCCCTGAGCCCGATGTCGAGCAAGGGCCACAAGAGCCTGTTGTCACCGTACCGCCGATCCTGTTCCCGACGATCACACCGGTACCCGGCCTTGGATCCGGTGATGCGGCTGAGGCAGCCCTCACAAGCGGCTCCTTCGAGGCGTGCGCTTATCCGGGCGTGACCATCACCAGCCCTGAACCCGGGCAGACTGTTTCCGGTCAGGTTCGCGTAGAAGGTGAAGCGTTCGTCTTTCCTTTTTTTCTTTACAAGTTTGAACTGCGTGGTGAAGCAACAGGAGGGAGTTGGGTTTTGCTCAACACGTTCAACGAGTCGCGAACCGGGGTGCTCGGCAGTTGGGACAGCACATCCCTGCCGCGCGGAAACTACACCATGCGGCTTGTTGTCTACACCGGCCCCGATCAGGTGCTGCCGCCCTGCACCGTGGACATCACAGTGGGCGCACCCGGCGACGAAGCACCCCAACCATGATCAACCCTCAAACAGGCGACGTGCCGCTTCATAGTCCTCTGGGGTATCGATATCGTGTAGAATCGATGGCGTGTCAACCTCAAGATGGTGGATCGCTGCCTCATGCTCGTGCAGTAGATCGCGCAGTGTCGGCAGCTGAAACACTGCTTCCCACAATGAACGGTCAATGAGAATGGGATGGCCTCGCTGGTTTTCGTGGCTCGGCACGATCAGCCTCCCGCGTCCTTGGGCATGCGCTTCAATCAGCCCGCGGACCACGTGTGTTTCGAGCATGGGTTGGTCGCCCAGCACGATAACCGCTGCATCGCAGGTATGCCACAGTATGCTCAGCCCGACCCGCACCGACTCCATCATCTCGCCTTCGTAGTTTTCGGCGAGCCGTACGTGCAGGTCGCGGGTTTGTTCGGCCACAGCAGCGGCCTGCTCACCAACAACCACGATCACATCGTCCAGGTCGGCGGGCTCAAGCTGCCGGCAGATGTGACGTATAACCGTTGAATCACGCCAGGGCAGCATCACCTTGGGCTGACCCATCCGCGTGGATCGACCTGCGGCCAACACTACCGCCCCCACCCTCCGGTACACAGCCTTGACCGGATCATCGTCAAGCATAGCACCGAGTACCACCCGTTCTATCATATGATCCGTGAGCAAAAGACGGGCGATCCGGCGTGCATCGGGGAGCCGGTCGGGAGTAACCTTGTTCAACAGAGGGAGGACCCGGGTGCCGCGCGGCATGCCCTTCAACCCTAGTGACGGATTGAGCAGTACCGCTGCGATGGCCTCTGCAGTCAGCGGTGCACGCAGTGGATGGCCTATCTGCCGGTGAATGCGTTCTGAACCGTATACATGCTCATCAGTCAGCGGTTGTCCCAATACGTCCAAGCCAACCACCGGAATCGTCACGGTCGTGCTCTCTGGCACGGATGGCTCATCCGGAGCAGGGGCTTTCAATGCAGTGGGGCCAGAGATATCGGCTTCTACAAGCAGTACATCATGATGTTCGAATGTGGCGAGGTTGTCGTCCAGCCAGTTCGGGCGTGTGCCGCGCACCCGTCCGCTGCTGTCCACCCGGGTAAAAACGAACAGATGCCGGTGGCGCTCCAACTCCGCGCCGATGGATGCGGGAAGCCGCATCCGGGTTCCCAATCCGATGCGTTGGGGCGCATGCCGCAGCTCATCGCCAGACATCGGAGTCGTTGACGTGGTAATTACCCGCCAGCCTTCCGCAGCCAGATCCTCAGCCAGACGGAACATAGCACGGGTTTTGCCCCCAGCCCCAATAAAGGCCACCACATCGCCCGGGGCCAACTGTACCGCGTCAGCGAACCGCATCAGCTGCCTCGTGCAAAGCACGCAGTACCCGGTCAGGCGTGAGGGGCAGCGCATCGATCCAAACACCTGTTGCATTCGCCACAGCAGCAGCCACCGCCGCCGGATAGGCCATAAATGGCATTTCGCCCACACCACGCACCCCATTGGGCCCCAGCGGATCGGGAAATTCGCAGATCACGGTGCGGGTGCGGGCAGGCATATCCAGCACGGTGGGTATAAGATAGGTCGAGAGGTGTGCTGTCTGCACGCGCCCCTCGCTCATCTGGAAATTCTCCATCAGTGCATAGCCGTGTGCCTGTGCGATGCAGCCTTCAACCTGCCCTTCGACCTGCTGCGGATTGACTGCCTTCCCCGCGTCTATTGAGCAGATCACATCATGCACCGTAATGAAGCCCGTCGCCGGGTCGACTTCAACGATGACGGCCACAGCCGCGTACCCATATGAGAAGTTCGGCTCGGATTTGCCTGTCTTCGGCTCATAGAGCGTGGTGGCAGGCGGACGGTATGTATGTTCGCCGACAGCAGGCCGGTCCTCATCCTGCCAGCGTTCGAGCGCCTGCTCTGCCGCGCCCCGTATCGCATTGCCCGCCATGAACGTCATGCGGGAGGCCGAGGCACTGCCTGCATCACCGCTGGTCGCTGTATCAGACATATCCAGCTCGATCTTCTCTACCGGGACACCCACGGCATCTGCTGCCAGCTGCGCGATAACTGTGTGCGCACCCTGCCCTACTTCCGCAGCCGCATGCCGGACCACAACACGTTCGATCGCTGCACCACCGTGCAGTTCGACCAGGGCGCTGCAGCGCTCCGGATAGCCGAAACTGAATCCCACGTTTTTGTAGCCGACTGCGATACCCGTTCCATACCGCTTCCCCGGTTCCTCAGGGAGCGCACTTCGTGCATCTGCACAGGCCTGCAGTGTCTCGCCAATCTTTACACCGGCAGGCAGGGGAGTCCCCACGTGCAGTGTGTCCCCCTCCCGGAGGATGTTCTTCAAGCGCAGCTCAACCGGGTCTATGCCAAGGGCTTCCGCCAACTTGTTCATCTGCCCTTCTGCCGCCAACGCCGCCTGCGGTCCACCAAAGCCCCGAAACGCGCCACAGGGAATATTGTTGGTATAGACTGTGTAAGTGTCAATGCTCACATTGGGGCAGCGGTACGGTCCCAGGCTCAACAGGCAGGCGTTGGCCAGCACCTTTGTTGAGGTGGATGCATAGGCCCCGGCATCTCCGACTATCTCTGCCTCCATGGCGACCAGCGTGCCATCGCTGCGAGCTCCCAAGCGAGCTTTCACAATGATTGGATGCCGTTTGTGATGTCCCTTAATCGACTCTTCACGGCTCCACAGTGCTTTAACGGGCCGGTCCAAACGGAGGGCAGCCATAGCCAAGAGAATCTGCACCGACATATCCTCGCGGCCGCCGAACGCGCCGCCTATGGCCCGGTAGATGATCCGGATGCGCTCCTCAGGCAGAGCCAGCGCATGGGCCAACTGACGCCGGTCTTCATGCGCGTCCTGACCGGCGACTTCAACCGTAACGCGGCCCTCCTCATCGATGTAGCCCAACCCCGCTTCCGGCTGGAGATAGGCATGTTCCTGCCATGTCGTCGTATAGGTCCCCTCCACGACGACATCCGCAGCCTGCCATCCGGCATCCATGTCCCCGCGTCTCACTTCGTAATGGGCCAGTACGTTGTCCGGCGTATTCGGATGCAGCTGCGGGGCGGAAGCCTGCATCGCCTCAAACGGATCGAAGACGGCTGGCAGATCCGCATACTGCACATCGATCAATCGGAGTGCCTTTTCAGCTATGGCTTCGGTTTCCGCCACCACGACGGCTACATTGTCCATCGTGGTCCGGACCACGTCCGCACCGGGCTGTGATGACGGTCCAACGAGCACCGGCTGATCCGGGATCACCAGCCCGTAGCTGTTGTTGGGCACATCAGCAGACGTCAGGACGAGGTGCACACCCTCGATTGCCTCCGCCGCGGATGTATCCACGTTTAGCACCCGGGCATGTGGCCGGTCGGCAAATAGGATCTTCAAATGGAGGGCATCGGCTGGATAGAGATCGCCAGGGTAAGGCGTTTGCCCAGTGACCTTGCCGATAGCGTCAACACGCGCCACGCTTCGCCCGACTTCACGCTTCCCGGTCATAACTCCCATCTCTCAGAAACTCGATTTCCCGTTCAATGATGCGCCGCAGAATGGCAACTGAGGCAGCGTACGTTGGGGCCATACCCCGGTAGGAAAGGCTCCCTGCACCCAAATTGACGCCCTTTGTCATCGGCGTATCCGATGCATAATGGATGATGCCGATTTCAAGCGGTGTGCCATACAACGAGACAATCTCATTCTGCGGGTGGCGTTTGGGCCGGATCAGTTCATAGATTGCTGACAGATACGGGCCAGCTTCCATCTCGATATCGGTGAAGCCCTCACGGTAGAACACGCCCATGTACTCGGCATTCTGTAAAAAGGTACCCCGCACCGTAACCGATTTCTGATTGTCGAGCACGTTGCCATATTCGAGATACGGGGCCACATCCCCGGCTGAGAACCCATTGCGAAACAGATAGGTGTTCGCCGTGTGTTCGTCATGGACCGTGATAGGGATCATCACATCGCCGACGCGCCCGTTCAGGGTGGCCGCTTTCCCCATGATGTACACACCCATCACCCAGTGCACGTGCTCCGCGATGTGAGTCAGTACTTCATAAGCGGCCATCCCCAGCGGATAGTCGATGTTGAGGATGATGGCATCACTTGTAGCCAAGGCATCCATTCCATCCACAACAATCCGGGGATCAACCCAATCTGGTCGTACCTGGTTTAGCGGGACGATCTGCGCCTCCAGGTCAAAGGCATGTGCACTCGGCACACACACCATACCGACCTCGGCTTCGTCCTGTTTTTGCGCCGCGTTACCGTGACGCTCTTGGTACTTCTTTAACAGATAGTAGAAGAAGTTAGCGGGCACGACGGGCTGCTCGCCCTCAACGATAGCTTCATAGTCCGCTTGCAGCTGTTCGTCACTGAGGTCGACCAGCATATCCAGCAGATCGTCGGTGTTGCGGAGCGCATGACCTGTCCAAAGATTGGCCAGGCTGTGCGTGTTACTGCTCACAAAATAGATGCGCTGTGCCGCGAAGTCCATATCCACCGCGTGCTTGTCGATATTGCCCCACCACGCGATCATCGCACGCCGGTAGTCGATCAATGAGCCAGCCAGCAGACGCAAACCGAGTTTCTTGGGCCCTGTGCCAATCGCGCGCAACACGTCTGGCAGGCTGCGCCCCCATGCCCGCGCGAGCCTATCCAAAGCGCCCGGTGTAGTGCCAAGGCCTTCTGCCGCGACCTCTAGATCATCATCCGGAGTCAGCTTTGAACTGGCCAACGCGAAGTGGATTTTGTTCCATTCGATCTGAAAAGCCGTCAGCGCGGGGATGATATCGTCAATATCGGACCGGCTGGATATATACAGGGCAAGTATATCCTTGCCGTCAAAGTATGCTCTGCGACGGCGTGCCTTGGCAGCTGTGAGCTGCCAGGCTTCGACATCCAACCCATAGCGCGCGAATACCGACGTCTGCTGACCCAACACCACTGTCTTCGTTTTCACCAGTTCGGGAGGCAGTCGCAGAGACGCATAAATCAGAGCAGAGGCATCCAGCGACGGACTGGCTGCCTCCGGGTGCAGAGCCGATGACATGCTTTCGTGTGCTTCAATCAGCGTCTCAATCGCGATGGTGCCTGTAGTGCGCAGCAACGAGTAGTACGTGCGCAGGTAGAGATCGATCTCATTGCTGACTGTTTGTGGAACGGTACGCTCCACCCTAACGACGCTTTCTCTTTCGGGCGGCTCGCTTGGCTCGCTTCAGCTTTTCTTTTTGCTTGGCTTCGCGCTCCTGGCGGATTTCACCCAGGTTAACGTACTGCGGATCGCGTTTCTCCGGCTTGATCATGAACAGCGCGGCAATGATCATGAAGATCGTGAAAAACACAAGAAACATCAAGAATGCGATCACCAAGCGCTCGGTTGAGGCCGACCAGGCAGCGGGCATGTTGATGGGCAAGATCTGGCCAAAGGCGCCAAAGGACACCGGCTGGGTTGTGATGAAATCCAACACGCCCGGCGAAACCAGCCAGGCCAATCCGCCACCGATCACCAGGATGATAAATCCTATAACAGGATTGAAGGGATTGCGTTTTTGCTTCTTTTCGACCATGTATTGGTTGCTCATATTAATCCTCTCTGGCGGCGATTTGGGCCGCCTTCAACAGTGCCATATTGATCTTATAATACCCTGTACACCGGCATAAATTGCCCGTGATGCTCTGTTGAATCTGCCACTCCGATGGCGTGGCGGTTTCTTCCAGCAGTTTGGCGCCGGCCATAATGAACCCCGGTGTGCAGTAGCCGCATTGTACAGCACCCGCTTCAATAAACCCACGCTGCACAGGATGCAGATCGCCATTGGCAGCCAGCCCTTCAATCGTGACGATTTCAGCGCGGTGCGCACGGGGTGCGGCAACCATACAGGCCATCACAGCGGCACCATCGAGAAAGACGGTGCATGCACCGCACTCCCCTTCTGCACAGCCCTCCTTGGTCCCGATCAGGCCCGCATCCTCGCGCAGCATGCGCAGGAGCGTTTTACTGGCACCACCTTCCACAGTGGTAGATACCCCGTTGATCGTCGTCTCGATAGGCTCTTCAGCTGTGTGGTGGAAACTCTCCGGGAGGGCCGCTGTCACACGTGCCTGCTCCGATCCCCACAGCATTACGGGTTGGGCTGGGAAATCTGCGCGCTCACGCTCTTGCATAATGGCAGTGAGGGCCTGTTCGGTCAGGACCCGGCACATCTCACGCCGGTATTCGGCAGGGCCACGCACATCATCAATTGGAGAGGCAGCCGCAACAGCCTGAGCTGCTGCTCGTGCAATGGCCTTCTCTGTGAGCACCTCGCCGATTAACGTCCGCTCAGCCTCTTGTGCGTGTACGACAATCGGTGCCACACTGCCCAACGTGATCCGTGCGTCCGTTATTTTGCCGTTGTCAAAGCTCAGCACGACAGCGATGTTCACCACGCTGATCGCCTGTGCCCGGCGCAGCCCCAGCTTGATAAACATGCCACGCTGAGTCTGCGGGTCAAGAGGGCGAAAGCGAATATCTGTCAGCAGTTCATCTGGCTGCATGACGGTTCGGCGTACACCCGTGTAGAACTTCGCCAGCGGCACCGTCCGTTCGCCGTTCACGGACCGCAAAACGACGTCAGCGTTGAGAGCCAACAGCGGCGGAATCGTATCGTTGGCGGGTGAAGCCGTGATCAGGTTCCCTGCTACCGTTGCCCGGTTGCGGATCTGAGGGGCCGCCTCCGACCAGGATGCCTGAGCGAGAGGCAGTGCCCGCTCGACAATCAACGATGAGCCTATCACGTGATTCTGGTTGACCAGCGGCCCCATGTGAATACGCCCGTCCTCCCCGAGTGCGATGGCATCCAACCCGGGGATGCGCGAGATATCGATCAAGGTATTAACGTCCGGGCGCTGTCCACGATCCAGCTCAATGATGATGTCTGTTCCGCCCGCGATGATACGGGCAGTGGTGCCGTGCTTGTGCAGCAGAGTCAGTGCTTCGTTCACTGTAGCTGGCGTATAGTAATGCTCCCACATAACAGTCATCCCTCTTTCATGGGCTTGCCAGTTCCACCCCGCTGGACGGCGATGATCTCCGCCATAATGCTGACCGCGATCTGACGGGGCGTCTCCGCGTTGAGTTCCAACCCGATTGGTGCATGAATGCGCGATAGGCTGTCCTCTGTAACACCCGCCTCACGGAGCTCTTTAACCGCTGCCGACCAACGTCGCTTGCTGCCCATTACACCGATGTACGCGGCGGGTGTATCCAGCAGACCGGGCAGCATGGCCACATCCAGCGGCACACCCCGTGTTACCGCCGCCACATAGGTCCGGCTGTGGATGGGGATCTCCTCACTGACCGCTGCTGGCGGTATGACGATGTGCGCATCCGCATGGGGAATCACCTCTGGATTGCACAATTCAGGCCGGTCGTCCGTCACCACAACCCGGTAGCCCACCCAATGCGCGAGCTCCGCAAGCGCCTGACCGCAGTGGCCCGCTCCGATCACCAACACCGTTGGATCAGGCAGAATGGGCTCCATGAAGATCTCAACCTGCCCACCGCATACTCCCGGATCGCCGCGTTCTGGTGCAACTAGGTTGAAGGTCATCACCGTTGGTTCCCCGCGTGCGATCACTGCGGGGGCCGCCTCGATCACGCGGCTTTCCATCTCACCACCCCCAACCGTGCCGGTGAGCGAGTCACCCGGTCCTATGAGCATTTTGGAACCTGCATGCCGTGGTACTGAGCCTGACGTGCTCACGACAGTCGCCAGAAGCGCCGGTTGCCCTGCCGCTTTGGCCTCGAGAATAGCCTGATAGATCTCAACCATGTTCTGAATTTAGCGGTAAATACACCATAACACAACGGGCATGCTGGAGGAGCATGCCCGCTGCGCTGACTGCAAGCGATTAAAATCTACAGGGAGAAATTGATCTGGTCAAATGCTGAGAACTTCTGCACCTCACGTACGTCAGCAGCGCCCGGCCAGCGCTCATCACGTAGGCTTTCGCGATAGATCGCCAGGTCATTGGGCACGTCGATATCCAACGCGATCGAGTCCGACCGGTAGACACTCACACTGGCACCAATCTGATTTGCCTCTGCAATGTGTTTGTGGAAGCTGCCCACACCAAACCGGTACGCAATCGCCCCCGGCGGAGATACCAGCAGCGCATTTGTGCCATCCTCGCGCCGGTCCGGTGCGAGCACTACCAGCCGGGGATGCAGCGCTTTTTCAGCCAGCTCGATCATCCCATTGAGATCGTCTGGCTGTAGAAAGGGAATGTCTGATGCTACGATCAGAATGCCTGCCGCCGCATTGTGTGCAGCAACCTGCGTGGCAAATGTCAGGCTCTTTACCAAGTCCGGATCTTGCGTTTCCTGGAGAGTTTGCGCGTGGTGATCGCGTGCGAGAGCAAGAACAGCCGTATCCCGTGTGATCACGATTGTCTCATTGATAGCATCCACCTGGCGGATAACGCTCAACGTGTGTTCCAGCATGACACGGCTGAATGCTTCACGCTGTTCGACAGACAATACGGGGGAAAGACGGCTCTTGGAACGTTTCAACGGCTTTACAGGCACAATAGCCCAGATATTCACAGGTCACTTCCTTCAATCCAGTCGAGGATTTCATTAGCAAGCCTGACTTTGTCAGGCCGTGTTTGCATCACAGTTTGGCGCGCGGCTGCCTGCACTCCCATGTTATGTACAGCATCCAGCAAAGCGGAGTCGCGCTCATCTAGTATAAACCCATCCAACAGCGAGTCGTAGTGTCGTAGGACTCCCACAGGGGAAACGTCCAGTTTCAATTCCGCCATCAGTTTGGCAGCCGGACCTTTGATGGCCTGTCCGTTCACAATTGGGCTTACACCAACCACAGGTGCTTTGCTGGCCACCGATGCATCCCGAATGCCTGGCACGCTCAGAATAGGATCGATGCTCAGCAGCGGATTGGATGGCCCGAGAATAATGACCTCACTTTCCGCCATGGCCTGAAGCACAGCCTCTGTTGGGCGAGCCTCAGCAGCACCCTCAAAGCGAATACCAGTCACCACCGGCTGCCAGCGTTCACGGACAAAATAGTCTTGGAAGCCGAGTGTGCCCATATCCACCGTATCGATGAGTGTGCGCACCCGATCATCCGTCATCGGTAGAATTGTGTGCTCGATGCCAAGTGCTTTACTGAAGCGCTCGGTAATGGCGGTCAGCGTGTGGCCTTCGTCCAGCAGCGCTGTCCGGTAGATGTTAGTGCCTAAATCCGTATCGCCCAGACTGAACCAACTTGGTCCGCCATACCGTTCAACAAGGCTCATAGCCTTCAACGAGTCACCCGCGATGCCCCAGCCCCGCTTTGGATTGGCCATATCGGCCAGCGTGTACATCACCGTGTCCAGATCGGGAGAGACATGCAGCCCAAGATGCCTAAAATCGTCAGCGGTGTTCACAATCACAGTTAGGGCACCCGCAGGCAGCACATCGGCCAGCCCGAGCGCCAGTTTGGCCCCACCGACACCACCCACCAAGAGCGTCACGCGCTCGCGGATACTCATCGGAAAACGACCCGGCTGCTGAGGGGTTCACGAGTCCGGGTCCGCTCTTGGGCGGGATAGCCCATCGCAACGATGCCCTGCGGCTCCAGCCCAGCCGGAATGCCAACCACTTCTCTGACTGTCTCCGGGCAGAACAAGGGAGCACACATCCAGACGGCGCCCAGCCCCTCTGCGTGAGCCATCAGGAGGAGGTTCTGGGCGGCCATAGCCACGCTCTGAGTGGCCATAACCCACTCGAAATGCTGACGGCGCTCATCCGGGTAGCGATCCATATCCGCCATTGTCATGCTGACTACGATGACCACCGGTGCATTCTTAAGCCGGGCCTGTGAGCGCCCGGTATCTGCCGTGATGATGTCTTCATCCACACCATCAGCACGCAGATCGGCCTGCAAACGGGCGGCCATCGCATCAGCCAAGTCACTACGATGCTGCTGCTTGGTCAGCACGGTAAACCGCCAGGGCTGCCGGTTATGGGCTGAAGGCCCCCAGCGTGCGGCTTCCAACACCCGTTCAATGACAGCCTGAGGCACAGGCCGCTGTTGGTACTTTCGGATCGAGCGGCGTGATTGAATGTGTGTGAGCAGGGGCACGGGTTCCACGTCTATACTATATCCCAGTTCACTCGGTCACATCCCTAAAGATTGTCTAACGATATAAATCAAGTTCAGCCGGACGCACGAGATCACGCGCAGTTGTTGAGTCCACCGGCGGATAGGTCAGGCCGCGCACAATCACAACTGGCACACCCTCTGCAGCCTGCCCCATTACCAGGCCCGCTGCTGCTGCGATCTCATCGGCAAACCCTACATCCGTTGCTTGCAGCGGTTCGCCGAACAGATCGGGGCTGCCTCTCAGATCCCACAAGGCAGGCAGCCCGGCCACACCGATCGCAATGCCTACCGTTCCCATCCGGAAGGGCCGCCCCATACTATCCGAGATGATGATTCCCAATGGGCTGACACCGCCGCGTTCTAACGCCTTTCTTATCTGTCGTGCTGTGGAGTCCGGATCTTTCGGCAAGAGCAGTCGCCAATCACCATCGGCCCGTAGATTGGAGTGGTCGATGCCAGCGTTTGCCCCCGTCAATCCCAGATGATTCTCCACGATGATGACACCCTGGCGCATCCGGCTGATACGCACCGACTCACTGAGGATCAGTGCGATTTCCCGCGCATCCTTGCCCGTAACCTCAGCGACACGTTTCGCTTCCTCGTCCGGTGTGATCGCATCAAGCGAGACCCAACGTCCTTCCGCTTTGGAGACGATCTTGGACGTCACAATGACCACATCGCCCGGTTCCAGCTTCAGCTGTGCACGATCAAGGGCATCCAACACAACGGATGCCAGATCATCACCGGTCTCAATCAGCGGCAGGCCCGGAACACCGATCAGCTGAACATCACGCACGCCTCAATCTATCCCCGTGATCCGAATACCGGAGTTCTTGATCCGGTATTGTTTGTTGATGTGGATCAATACGGAAGTCAACCCTTCCGCGATAGCTGCATTGGCTAACGGCCCAGCGTCGATGCCGCGCATACCGATAGCTTCAATCAGTTTGAGGGTAAGCTTTTTAGCCCCTTCATCATCACCCGTGACCAGCACGTCGCAGTCAACCTCGTGCTCGTCATCCTTCAGATGGGTGGCAGAGACATTCTGGAAAGCCGATACCACCAACACGTCCTTGCCTAGCAGTTCCTGCGTGATTTGCGCCGCGCTGCCCTCTTCAGGCAGCTGAACGACATTCACATTGGGCGGACGCAGGGGCACCGTCACATCGATGAATATCTTGCCCTGCACCTCATCATGGATGGTTTCCAACGTGTTGCGATGCGCAGAAAAGGGCACAGTCAGCACTATGACATCGCCTGCCCCGGCGGCGTCACTATTCTCCATTCCGGTGACCCGCTCTTTGTCAAGCATGCTGTTGAGTTCGGCTGCTGTGGCTTCAGCTTTTTCCTTGCGGCGTGATCCGATGATGATATCATACCCGGCCCGCGCCCACCGGTATGCCAGGCCACTGCCCTCTTTGCCGGTACCACCTATCACGGCGATTGTGGTTGTAAGTCTTGTGCTTGTCAATGGTCTTCCCCCGATTTAAATATGCTCTAGAGTGGCAGGTCAAGCGTGAGAGGACCGCCGCTGGCTTCAACTGCACGCTCGATAGTCTCAAGGTCCAGCGCCGTGTCCCCGCTCAGCAGATGAGCACTGCTCGGCCTGTCAGGGCGCGCAGAGAACATGACAGGGCCGTCATGGCAGTCAATGACCAGATCGACTCTGTACTTGTCATCCCCCTCCGCGACAGCTACATCACGCTGCGGGTTCATCCCCCGCATCCGCAGTGCGTGGTAAACTCGGTCCACAAACTTGGGATCTGTGCTGAACAGATCACTGACCTCACGGGCAGCGACAAAGCGGTCCCAAGTGGTGTGGATGAATGTGATCCGTCGCCATGTTTGGCTCACAATGGGCGGCGACTTGCGTTTAAGCGTACCCAGCTGGACTTTGAAGTACATCTGCTGTGCTCGCGGATGATCCGGTTCATCGGGCAGCAGTTCGACACGGCGAGCAAGCTCATGACCTGTTCGGCGTGCATAGTAGTGGATGCCCCAACGTAGATCCTCCGGGAAGTGACGTGTGAAGTAAAACGCGATGTACTCCGCGTGGATGCCCTTTGGTGCCTTTTCCACCGGCACACGATACCAGTGCTGCTGCATGGCACGTGTCAGATCATCCGGGTTGGGCATTACACCCACAAGCACCCGATCATCAGGATACATCGGCGGGCGGTTTGAACTGTCCAGTGGATGCGCCGGGAATATCGTCGAGTAGGGCTCGCTCAAAACGGCGCATCCGGTTGTAAGCCACGTCGCGCTTCTCTGCTGCCTGCCGGTAGTTATCGATGTCCTCCACATCCAGATCGCGCATTTTGCGCCCTTTCAGCAGCCGTTTTATCTCAGCATCCCAATATTGATACTCTTCAAGCGCCTGTTTATGCTGCTGTATCAGTTCTGCTGTGTCATCCATGCTCTTTAGCCTGCACCTCATCGATACCCAGTGTTTCGCTCACAATGTACAGGGGGCGTCGCATCACCTCACTGTGGATACGACCCAGATACTCACCGATGATCCCCAATGATATCAATTGTACACCGCCAAGAAACAATACCGAAACCAGGGTTGTGGCCTGCCCTTTGAGCGGCTCTGCATCGGTGAAGGCTCGTAGATAGACGACAACAGGAATCGTCAGGGCGGCCAGCACAGCGATGAGAAACCCCACCCAGGTAGCCAGCTGGAGCGGAAAGTAAGAAAAACCTGTGATACCATCCCAAGCCAGCCGGAGCTGTTTGCGCAGCGGATACTTGGTCTCGCCGCTGTGGCGTTCATCCCGCTCATACTCGATCCCCGTCTGCCTGAAGCCCACCCAACTGACCATACCACGGATGAACCGGTGACGCTCTGGCATAGAGGAAACAGCGTCCACCACCCGCCGGTCCATCAGACGGAAGTCGCCGGTATCGAGCGGGATGCTGACATCCGTTATCCGGTACAACACCCGGTAAAACAGGGAAGCCAGCGTCACTTTCAACCAGCTCTCACCCTTGCGTCTCGCCCGCACCGCGAACACGACCTCATAGCCATCCTGCCACTTGTCGATCATCTCAGGGATCAGCTCAGGCGGGTCCTGCAGGTCGGCGTCAATCAGGATGACCGCATCACCGCAGGCATAATCCATACCCGCCGAGACAGCGATCTGATGCCCGAAGTTACGCGCGAAGTCCACCACTCGCACATGCTCAGGATCACGTTGGTACAATTCGTGGAGCGCCTCGCGGGATCCATCCGTGCTGCCGTCGTTGACAGCCACCAGTTCCCAATGACCGTCAACCGGATCCATCACCTGATGGATCCGGTCATACAGCGGCTGGATGTTCTCGATCTCGTTGTAGATGGGCGCAACAATTGAGTAGGTGGGTTTCATCACTGGCTTTCTTTCCCGTGCGTCTCCTCTATTTTACCTGTCAAGCCCGCCGAGTCGACAGTGATATGTGTGCCCGCTTGGCCTTCAAGGGCACGCAGGATGTTGGGTGGGTTGGTGATGATAGCCTCACCACCTGTTTCGGTCACAAAGCTGACCACGGCTTCGATCTTAGGCATCATACTGCCCCGCGCGAAGTGCCCCTCCTGTTGGTAGTGCAGCGCTTCTTGAGGCGTCATATGATCCAACCACTGCTGCTGCGGCGTGTTGTAGTGTAAGGCCACCCGCTCGACTGCTGTCGAGATAAGGAACAGATCGGCGTGCAGGGCTCCCGCAATCAGCGCGGCTGTGCGATCCTTGTCGATCACCGCGGGAGCGCCGCGATACTCACGGTTCTTATGGATGCTGACAGGGACACCCCCACCACCACCCGCGATCACAACAAACCCTGCACCTACCAAACTGCGGATGGCAGGCAGTTCGACGACCTGCTGTGGCGGCGGGGACGCAACAACACGCCGCATACCGCGACCCGCATCTTCGATCACGTCCCAGCCTTCAGCCCGAAACTGTTCAGCGGCTTCCGGAGTCAGGTAGCCTCCAATCGGTTTGCTCGGCGTGTCGAATGCTGGGTCACCAACATCCACCTGAGTTTGGGTCAACAGCGTCACAACCTGCCGATCCATATTACGCACATTGAACTCATTGGCCAACGCCTGCTGGAGCATATAGCCGATGGTCCCTTGGGTGCCTGCTACAATGATATCCATCGGCTCGGTGAACATCTCGGATGCAGCCAACTCATTGCGACGGAGGGCAAATCCGGCCTGCGGACCGTTGCCGTGGGTGAGCACAACCCGCCACCCGGCAGCACACATCGCCGCGATGTGTGCTGCCGTTGTCCGCACTGCATCCCACTGATGGGGAATATCAGGCTGAGACGGGTCTTCGATCAGTGAATTGCCGCCAATAGCGACAACAGCCAACCGGTCAGGCATGGTAGCGTCTGGCAGCGTTCAGTGTGTTCTGCAAAAGCATGGCTACCGTCATGGGGCCGACCCCACCCGGAACAGGGGTCATGGCTGCGGCACGTTTCATCGCTTCCTCAGGTTCAACGTCCCCGACCCACCGGTAGCCTTTCTTGGCTGAGGGATCGTCAACTTTGACCGTTGCCACATCGATGACAACCGCGCCATGTTTGATCCACTCGCCGGGAACCATATGTGGCCGTCCAACCGCACTAACGACAATGTCTGCATCCGCGAGCACGGCTTGCAGATCACGGGTGCGGCTGTGGGCGACTGTCACGGTGGCATTGTTTTCCACCAATAGCAGCGCCATGGGCATCCCTACGAGGTTGCTGCGTCCAAGTACAACGGCATTCGCCCCTTCAATACTGAAGCTATCGATCAGCAACTCAGCCTCACGCAGGAGGACCAGGCATCCGGTCGGGGTGGCCGGCGTGAACATCGGCATGCGGCCCTTGATGGCCAGCGCGCCGATGTTCAGAGGGTGCAGCCCATCGACATCCTTATGCACCGCAATCCGGTCCAGTATGGGTTCCGTATCGAGATGATCCGGCAGTGGAAGCTGTACCAGAATGCCGTGCACCCGCGGATCAGCATTAAGATCGTCGATCACTTTTTCGACTTCTTCCTGAGACGCAGTCGGTGGGATCTCGTGCCCGAAGGACTCGATGCCGACATCGGCACAGCGGTTGTGCTTCATCTTGACGTACATTCTGGATGCGTCGTCATCCCCGACCAGGACCGTTGCCAGGCCAGGCGTAACGCCACTTTCGGCCTGAAGAGCGGCCACATCCTTCTTGATATCCGTATGCATGCGCTTGGCAACTGCTTTCCCGTCGAGTAGTTGGGCAGACATTACGTTTTCACTCCTCGTGGAATGTTTGATTTTTCAAGCATACCGCAGGTCTTCAGGGCCTGCTTGCCCGTTAAAGCTTGTAAAACTATAATGAAAAGGTGCGAGTAGCCGTTCTGGTTGCTTTCCGAGTTTACGAGGCATGCTATTAGGTGGGATGTTAATGATGTCAGAAGGGCCAAACGCAACACGGCATATTCAAGACGAACAAGATACACAACGTGCCCTGTCAGTTCCGGATGGCTCTCTGCAGCCCGGTCAGGAACTGCAAGGTCGGTACCGGATCCTTGGGATCATCGGTATGGGGGGCATGGGGGCAGTTTACCAGGCGCGTGACATGCGCTTTGATCAGGTGCAGCGTCTGTGTGCTGTCAAAGAAGTGATCAATATGGCGAAGGATCAGAACCTTCGCGAACAAACGATGAGCCAGTTCCAGCGTGAGGCTGAACTTCTGGCAACGCTCGACCATCCAGCCGTCCCCAAGATCTACGACTTCTTCGCTTTTGGTGACCGCGCCTATCTGGTGATGGAATTCATCCAGGGCAAAGACCTGGAAGCCATTATGAACAGCACCGACGGTCTGCTGCCGGTCGACAAGATCAAGCGTTGGGCCATTGAGGTTTGCGATGTGCTGCACTATCTGCACAGCTACAAACCTGAGCCCATTATCTTCCGCGATATGAAACCCAGCAACGTGATGATTGACCATCACGACCGGGTGCGCCTGATCGATTTCGGCATTGCAAAGACCTTTCAGATGGGCCAGCCAGGCACTATGATCGGTACAGAGGGGTACTCACCGCCTGAGCAGTATAAAGGTGTGGCTACACCCGCGGCTGATATCTATGCACTTGGCGCCACCATGCACCAGCTGCTCACCGGGCGTGATCCCCGGCTTGAGCCTCCATTTTCGTTCGATCAGGCCCCAGTTCGCAACTTCCGGCCTGATATCCCGCAGGAACTCGAAGCCATTGTCATGCGCGCGTTGAGCTATGAGCCAAAAGAGCGGTATGCCAGCGCGTCAGCCATGCGGCAGTCACTGGAGGCCTCACCGCCCTTCCCAGAGAATGCCATGGTGCCTGCGCAGCAGCCGCCCCAACAACAACCGCCGGTACAGTACCAGCCGCAACAGCAGCCGCAGCAACAGCAGCAGCCGGTACAGTACCAGTCGCAACAGCAGCCGGTTGTCCAGCAGCAGCCCATGATGCAGCAGCCTCCTCAGCAGCCACAGGCCCCACAGATACCTTCTGTGAAGCCGCTGTGGTCCTTCAAGGTTGAGGATGCTATCCGCTCAACGCCCTGCTTCAACAACAACATCGTGTATGTCGGCTCCTATGACAACAACCTTTGGGCCTTTGATGCTACCAGTGGCGAACTCCAATGGAAGTTCCCTACGGAAGGGGGCCTTGGCTCCTCACCAACCTACGCGGGTGGCATGATCTTTGTAGGCTCGACCGACATGCGTCTGTACGCGGTGGATGCGCGCCGCGGCAAGGCAAAGTGGGAGTATAAAGTTGGCGGCAAGATCTACAGCACTCCGCGCGCAGAGATGGGGCTGATCTTCTTTGGCAGTGACGACGGCTTCCTGTATGCGATCAAGCCCGGCGCAGCCAATGCTCGCGAAGTATGGCGCTACAATGCGATGTCTCCGATTCGCTCCACAGCCATTGTGGACGAAGAATCCGAAGGCATCGGGATCGGCACGGAGAACGGTGACTTCATCTGCCTGGATCTCTCCGGTGCACCCAAGTGGCGTTTCCAGACGAGGCGTCGGATCCTGTCCTCACCTCTGCTGCACGAGAACATCTTCTACTTTGGTTCAGACGACTGGTACATGTACGCCGTTGATGCATCTTCCGGGTACATGGTCTGGCGGTTCGCAACACGTGGCAAGATCATCTCATCGCCCGCGGCTGCCAAGGGACGTGTGTTCTTCGGGTCAACCGATGGCAACTTCTATGCGGTTGATGCGCTCAACGGCCGCGAGTCATGGAAGTACGAGGTGGGCAGCCAGATCACGTCGTCACCTGCTGTGCATGGGGACTCGGTCTACGTCGGCGCAATTGATGGATCGATCTACTCCTTCCATGTTGAGTCCGGTGAAATTCTCTGGCGCTTCAAGAGCAAGGGACCTATTGCATCGTCGCCGGCTGTAGGCGAGGATACGGTGTTCGTTGGTTCCGACGATCAACATATTTATGCACTGCTGCCCTAATCAGGTAGATTCTACTTCATCCTTTCCCGGGTAGGCGCGCGGCCTACCCGGCTATCACCTGGAGCATTGGTTGCTATGGATTTCCTGCGGCGGCTGTTCAAGCCGAAAGAAGAAACTAAGGACGAGGAAGAAAAAACCGACGAAGAGACCTTCGGAGGCCCAAATGATGGCCCAGTGACCACACCCCTGCCGGGCAGCCCTCCTCAGACCGACAACCTGCAAACACGCCCTCTCGAAGCACCAAAGGAATTCAAGAGCAAAAACCAGCTCATCCGCTTCGGGATGGCCAGTGATACGGGTCGGGTCCGCAGCAATAATCAGGATGCTGCAATGACCTTGCTGACTGGCTTTGAGACGAGTGCGAATATGCCCACGTTGGGTCTGTTCATCGTTGCCGACGGCATGGGTGGCCACACTGATGGTGAGATAGCCAGCGCAGTAGCGGTGCAGACAATCGCTAACCGGGTACTCACTGAGGTTATACGCCCCCATTTGATGGGTCAGCCGCCCAGCGCCGATCAGCGCAGCATCCCTGAGGTCCTGTCAGATGCCATGAACGCGGCCAACGAGTCCGTCCAGATCGAAGTTCCGAACGGTGGTACAACTGCGACAGTTGTTGTTGTTCGCGGCGACTTGGCGTTTATATCCCACGTCGGCGACAGCCGGGCCTATTTGGTCACAGACGGCATCAACATTGAGCTTATTACACGCGACCATTCCCTCGTCCGGCGGCTGCAGGAGCTCAACCAGATCACCGAGGAAGAAGCGGAGTTCCACCCACAGAAGAACGTGCTCTACCGTGCCATTGGCCAGAACACCAGCTTGGAAGCCGACGCTGCCACGCGCCGCCTTCCACCAGCCTCCAGTCTGGTCATTTGCAGTGATGGTCTGTGGGGTCAGATTACGGAGAACGACATCCTCACGGCTCTTAAAGAGAGCAGTTCTCCGCAGGAAGCATGTGACAGGTTGGTGGAACTGGCGAACGCTAATGGCGGACCAGACAACATTACAGTTGTTGTCATTGAAATGCCGGAGTAGATGGTTTGCAGTAAACTCTACTTAAAATGTCAGACTGTCTGTCAGGGATATTATGAGCTTTGTAGATCATTACTCAACGCTTGGTTTAACATCGGAGGCCTCCGATAGCGATATCAAGAGCGCCTACCGCTTAGCTGCACGCCGCTTTCACCCGGATGTGAACAAGAGCCCCGGCGCAAACATCATTTTCGGGGAGTTCAACGCTGCGTATGAAATCCTCGCTGACCCCACCAAGCGCCAGCTGTACGATCAGGAATACAAAAAAATCGACGACCTGTCACCTGGCATCCACATGCAGGTCTTCTTCAGCCGCCCGCGCATTAAGCGTCTTGGTCAGCAGCAGCTTCTGTATGTGTTGGCCAAACTTCAGCCCCGGTTGGAGAAGATATCCGATTCACATGCGCCGCTGAACCTGTGCATAGTTGTTGATCGCAGCAAGTCCATGCAGGGGTCACGCTTACGGCATGTCAAACAGGCCGCTCATGCAATTATTGACGACCTCGACGATAACGATGTCATCTCCATTGTGTCGTTCAGTGATCGCGCTGAGGTTGTGATCAGCCCGCAGCGTATGCGTGACCGGCGCAACATGAAAGCGCGGGTAAGCTCTCTGCGGGCTGATGGCTCAACCGCGATGTATGAGGGGCTTGATTTAGGGCTGTCACAGGTCGAACGCTATCGCAGCACACAGTATGTCAATCACCTCATTCTGATTACAGACGGGCGGACCTATCTTGACGAGGACAAGTGCCTCGGCCTTGCTGATGATGCGCGTATGCGCGGCGTCGGGATTAGTGGTATGGGCATTGGTCAGGACTGGAACGACCAGTTCTTGGACGATTTGACATCCCGAACCGGCGGTGCGTCGGCCTACATCAGCACAGGGCACACCGTGACCAAGTTTCTGCACAATCACGTCAAGCGGTTGGCTACAGCCTATGCTGAGCGGTCACAGTTGGTTGTCGCACCGACCAAGGGTGTAGAATTGAAAGAAATTACGCGCATTGCTCCCGACCCGGCCCGGCTGAGCTTCGAGAAACAGCCGATCGCTTTGGGGACAATCGACAGTGCGGCCACAACAGCGGTTGTGTTTAAGTTCTTGATTGACACAACCGCTGTTGAGTACGGAGATTTCCATCTTGGTAGGCTGCAGGTCAGCGGCGATGTACTGGGTCGGGACCAGCGCGTTGAGCGCATCGTTGAGGATCTAACGATTGAGATCACCGGCGACGATGTCACAGATGAACCGCCGCCAGAGATTATCGATGCACTGAGCAAACTGCGTCTCTACCAGCTGCAAGAAAACGCGCGCGAAGCCGTTGACAACGGTGACTTTGAAGAAGCCACCCGGCAGTTGAACTATCTGGCCACCCGTCTCTTGGAAGAAGGCCAGGAAGGCCTGGCGCAGGCGGCTCTCCATGAAGCACGTATGGTCAAGCAGACTCAAGCTCTATCTGATGAGGGTACAAAGGCTCTCAAGTACGGTACCCGCGCGTTGATCAATCTTGAGACTGAATTGTTTACAAACCTGTTGACGGAAGAGGCAAGCGATGATTGAATGCCCGTACTGCGGCCATCGGAATATTGAAGGGGCGCTCTTCTGTGAAGCATGCGGTTTCAGCCTTTGGGACGACAACCAGGCACATTCGTCCACTCGCAAGCTTGATGAAGACTCCAACGAACTCAGTGTGAAATCCGGTTGGGGAACTGCTACGTTTGAAGAGGGTACTCAGATTGTTGTTCACATCCGTGACTCAGTGAAGCCCATTGTGGTCACGCCCGGGTCAGAGTTTCTGATCGGGCGCAAGGACGACGCCAGTGGCATCACGCCTGATCTGGACCTGACCGAATTCGGGGCGTTGGACAAAGGTGTTTCACGAGTCCACTCGGCGCTTCGGCGCGGGGAGGATGTGCTCTCAATCGTGGATCTTGACAGTGCGAATGGCACCTTCCTCAATGGGCAGCGTCTGGCATCACATCAGCCCCGCCTGCTGCGTGATGGTGACGAAATCCGCCTGGGTAAACTTGTGATGCATATCTACTTCAAATAGAAGAGGACGACTGCGATGGCATATCGGATCCAGGTACACATTCAAAATGACGACCCCGTCGTGCTTGATGTTGACGAGCTCCCCAAACCGGGCGATCAGTTTGTGTTGGGCATGAACCCTCAGCGCCGCGATGGCAAGGAAGTCAACTACATCATGCGGGAAGTCAACCAGATTATCATACCGTGGTGGCGGATCAACTTTATCCAGGTACTCCCCAGTGACCAGGAAGAGGACGTTCCCACCTTTATCCGAGAGTAGCATCCTATGCAGACTGCACAACGCCCAGAACCGAACTTCTCCGGGAAGCGCATCCTTGTCGTTGACGATGAGGCCCGGATGATTGACTTCATCCGGATGAATCTAGAGGTTGAAGGGTTTCAAGTTCTGGAAGCCCGCAACGGTATCGAAGCGCTGGATGTGGTGCGCAAACATATCCCGGACCTGATCATCCTCGACATTATGATGCCACAGCTTGACGGCTTTGAGACCTTGCGCATGCTGCGTGAGTTCTCCAGCATCCCAGTCATTATGCTGACCGCGCGCGGTGAGGAAGAGGACAAAGTCCGAGGCTTGGAATTGGGTGCCGACGACTATGTGACCAAGCCCTTTGGCGTACGTGAGCTGATCAGCCGTGTTAAAGCTGTGCTGCGCCGCACAGAGAGTGTGGTTGAGCCCAGTGAGGCTGTGCTTCAAGTTGATGACCGTCTGAGCGTGGATTTCAACAAGCGCGAGGTCATAGTTGACGGCGAGCACATCAAGCTGCGCCCAACCGAATACCGCCTGCTGTACCATCTCATCGAAAACGCGGGGTGGACCGTGCCGCATGAGCAGCTTCTGGCCAAGGTATGGGGCTACGAATACCGTGATGAGACGCATTATGTACGCCTCTACATCAACTATTTACGCGAGAAGATCGAAGAGGACCCTTCCGCACCCAAGTATATCCTCACAGAGCGCGGCATCGGCTACCGGTTCGTGAACTTCGAGAAGGAAACTGAGGCCAAGTAACGGGCACTCCTCCCTACGTGCAGACTACAAGAGGAGCCTTTGCGGCTTCTCTTCTCATTTAGGGAGCCCTTCGGCGCACTGCCAATAGGACCACAGCAGCTGTGACCATAGCCAATCCCGTGAACAAGACACCGCCACCCACTGTTGGAACTATCCACTCGTGCACTGCTGGCGATGGTGTGGGGACCAAACCCGGTGGTGGGGTCTCTGTTGGTTCCAACGGGGCTGCCTCGCCCACCTGAGCCGGTGTCGCGGCAAGAGTGGGTGAAGGGATTGCAGGCGTCGGACTTTTGGCTGTGGGTGTGATGGTTGGCGGCAGTGTCGGCGGCAGCGAAGTCGGTGAGGGTGGGACCTCCGCTTCAGGAGCGAACACAGGCGGCTGGCTGCCGCCCCCTGCAACCGCACCGCTGCCCTTGAACTCAGCTATTAACGTGCCGGTCAGATTGAGGTAGAAGTCACCGTAGCGCACGCTGGGCTCGATATGCGTACCTTCCCACCACTCATTCCAGCTGGTGATGACGACCATCGCCGGATTGGTGGAGGCCGCCGCAGCGAACGTATCGCGGTAAAAGGCACCTTCGCCCCGCTCACGGACATAACGTTCTGACTGTTGGGTATACGTATTGTCCCAGCCGGGCATGGCCGTGGCGACCCATAAGCCGCCTCGCCCGCGCACTGTCGAGGCCCAACTGGCCTGCGTACCGTAGACGTTTTCCGCCCAGGCAATGGTATAGAGATGCAGGCCGTCAAATACGCCAACCGCATCCGGTGCGATGCCTTCTGCAATCCAGATCGACTCACGGTTGGGATCGACCTGCTGCCGGATCGCGGCCCAATCGTCCAGACTGTAGCGCTGCTGGTACCAGAAGAAGAACACGGGTTTGCCATTGTAGTGGAAGTACGCCGGATGCTGTGCATGCACATCCAGCGCATACCGCAGCCCCTCAACGACTTGCTGTGGGCTGCTGAACCAGTCCGCGCTGCCTAAGTCCACCGAAAGAAGCGCGGTGGTTCCGCCAGCCTGTGCCTGATCGAGAATATAGCGGAAGTTCGTCTCTGTCTGGTTGTTTTCCTCGGTTGGTCCGTACCAGGCGACCACCAATCCATCGATGCCCGCACCAGCCGCCTGTGCAACGTGACGGCTCAGGACGGCTGTATCCCACGAATGATAGGGTTCTACAGGCCAATCCGGCGATTTGCCCTCTCCGACGGCCTGGGGTGCCCACCAGGCATAATAATAGGCCAGCACGGGCGTGCTGCTGTTTTGCGCGGATGCACCCGTTCTGCCTGCCACCACGGCGATAAGTGCCACCAGGGCGGCCAGCAGCACCCGTTT
The DNA here is from genome assembly GCA_010092885.1 of Chloroflexota bacterium. GTDB lineage: Bacteria > Chloroflexota > Anaerolineae > Aggregatilineales > UBA3940 > TC-195. Next base: position 29,377 of record JAADYX010000053.1, read on the forward strand.
GGGGATCCTCACTCGTCGTCGTCCACCCGCTCGATGTGTGCACCCAGAGCACGCAGCTTGCCCTCGATGTTCTCATAGCCCCTATCGATCTGCCCGACATTGCGGATGATCGTCCGTCCATTGGCACACAGCGCGGCCAACACCAGCGCCATGCCCGCACGAATATCCGGGCTCGTGATGCGGTTGAGTTCCCCACGGAGTTGGCTGCGTCCCTGTACCAGGCAGCGATGCGGATCACACAGGACCACGCGCGCTCCCATGAACACCAGTTTATCCACCCAGAAAAAGCGGCTGTCGTACATCCACTCGTGGAACAACACCGTCCCCTCGGATTGGGTCGCTATTACCAAAGCGATGCTCATCAGATCGCTGGGAAAAGCAGGCCACGGCTGCGCCTTGATCTCAGGGATGGCTCCACCCAGATCAGGTGTTACCTGCAGCGGCTGGTCAGCCCCCACGATCACGGTACTGCCTTCATCCTGCCAATCTACGCCCAGCTTGTTGTAAACCAGACGCACCATGCGCAGATGCTCCGGTGAAGCATTCTCAATGGTGATCTTACCGCCGGTCACCGCAGCTGCTCCGATGAAGCTGCCGACCTCCATGAAATCCGCACCGATGCTGAACTCACCACCGCTGAGCCGTTCCACGCCGTGAATGGTCAGTACATTGGAGCCGATCCCTTCAATGCGGGCCCCCAACGTGTTGAGGAAAAGACACAGATCCTGTACGTGCGGCTCTGAGGCCGCATTGCGAAGGGTTGTGGTGCCTTCCGCCAGTACCGCCGCCATGATGGCATTCTCCGTCGCTGTGACGCTTGCCTCATCCAGCAGGATGTCCTGACCGCGCAGCCTGTCACGGTGAAAGGTATAGCCCTCCGGTTTGAGCTCGTATGTAGCCCCCAGAGCGCGCAGCGCGAGCATATGGGTATCCAGCCGCCGCCTACCGATGATATCCCCGCCGGGCGGTGGCAGAACAAGCCTGCCGACCCGTGCCAGCAGCGGACCGGCAAACACGATGCTCGCACGGATCCTTGACCCGAGCTCCCGATCGATCTCATAGGAGTCGAGCTCGCGCGCATGGATGCGCCAGCTGTTCGGCGCAATCGATTCCACTGAGACCCCCAACGCTTCCATAATCGCCAGCGTGGTACGGACGTCGGCAATATCCGGGATGTTGTGCAGTATGACCGGTTCGTCGGTCAGCAGGCATGCGGGCAGCAGTTTTAGGGCTGCGTTTTTGTTGCCGCTGGCTGCAATGGTGCCCTGCAGCGGAACGCCGCCCTCAACGATGAGACGAGCCATAGGGAGTTCCTTCTACTTGCTAAGGTGGAGCGTAACGTGATCGCCAATGGATAGGTCGAGCTGAGCGGCGGCATTGCCCTGGTTAACCGCGATCTCCAGTTCCCCGTTGCTGCTGACAAGCACCAGTCGCTCGCCAATCTTGACCTCACTGTAGCGGCGGCGTATCTGTGACAGATTGTGCCAGCCACAGGTGACAGATGCTCGCTGGGGATCAATGCGAATGTCCTCACCCTGCCAGCGCAGCACCAGTGTATCGCGATCCGCCCACACGAGCGGGGTGATGTTCGTCATCACATTGCCGAAGCGGTCAATATAGATCACCTCGCCGCGAATACTGTTCCCTTCCACTGCGAGGGGGGCTTCCGGCAGCCGCTTGATCTGTGCCAGCGGGGAGCCCAGCCCCGTCAGCGGGACACCAGCCGCCAGATGCGCAGCCGCCGGGCTGAAGATATCCCGCCCGTGGAAGGTGTCACTGGGGCGGTCATCACGCCAAAAGGCCGTGTTGTCCAACAGGACGGCTTGCGCATCTGTATCGAGGATCAGGCTGAGCACCCCATTGTCCGGCGCAACGAAATAGCCCGCCGCGGTACGCACCGCAATCGGGCTGCGCTCACTGCCCACACCTGGATCAACCACAACCAGATGCACCGTCCCTTCTGGATAGTAAGGGACGACATTCTCGAGGATTCGTGCCGCCTGCCGGATGTTCTGCGGCTGCACCTGGTGACTGACATCGACCAGGTATGCATCAGGAGCGATGCTCAGCATGACACCTTTCATCGCCCCGACGTAGCCGTCACTTTCGCCAAAGTCTGTCAGTAGAGTGATAATGGGTCGCGTCATGCCGACCATTGTACCGTGTGCATGACCCAACTGCGCAAGATCCGGGTGGGATTTGTCCCATGCCGGTTCTATGATCAGGTTGAAACTAAACGACGGAGTGATTGCCAATGGAAGCCCAAACCATGATCACAACGCACTCAGCCCAGGCGACACGCGGCCTGGGCCAACAAATTGGCGGCCATCTTGCAGATGGTGACGCCGTCTGCCTGAGCGGTGAACTTGGTGCGGGCAAGACGCATTTCATCCAGGGATTGGCACATGGTTGGGGCGCTCTGGAGCCGGTCACCAGTCCGACCTACACACTGCTCAACACCTACACCCGCCAGAAGGATACTCAGCGGTTTTATCATCTGGACTGCTACCGGCTTGCCGGGCCGGAGGATGCGGTCACGCTTGCGTTTGATGACATCCTGGATGCACCTGGTGTGTTGGTCATTGAATGGGCCGAACGCATTGAAGGCCTCCTGCCGGAGGACTGCTTGTGGATCGGTGCAGAGGTCACTGGGGAAACGGCCCGCCAGTTCACATTCTGGGCTTCCGGACCGCGAGCGCTGAAGCTTCTGGAGGCTGTTGGTGATAGTCATTGACTTGCAGAACGTTTCAAAGACCTTTCGCGATAATGGCACGGCCGTTGAAGCACTAGCTGATGTCACCTTTCAGGTGCAGGCCGGGGAATTCGTCACACTGATTGGGCCATCTGGCAGTGGCAAGAGCACCATTTTCAACTTGATCACCGGCCTGATCGAACCGGACACTGGCACGGTACGGGTCCACAACGAGCCGCCGCGTAGTGGAACTGTTGGTTATATGCCACAGCGCGATCTACTTTTGCCGTGGCGTACCGTCGTCGGGAATGCCATTATCCCTCTGGAAATCGCGGGCATGCCGCGTGAGCAAGCTCAGCAGCGTGCCCGTGACATGCTGCCCACTTTCGGGCTGGAGGGCTTCGCCGATGCCTATCCGGCATCGCTATCGGGTGGCATGCGACAGCGTACAGCCCTGCTGCGCACCATGCTCACTGACGCAGACACCTTGTTGTTCGACGAGCCGTTCGGTGCATTAGATGCACTCACTCGCCGGGCACTCCAAGACTGGCTGCTTGATCTGTGGCGGGGTATGGAAAAAACGATCCTGTTCGTCACCCATGATGTTGAAGAAGCACTGTATCTCGGCGATCGGGTTCTCGTCTTGAGTGCCCGTCCAGGCCGGATTGAGCACACGCAGACAGTAGAGTTTTCACGCCCGCGTGAGCGCAAGATGATGGCCGACCCGGCCTTTGGCCGCCAGCTGACCGATCTTTTAAGCGCACTTGGTATTGAATAAAGGTAGGTATGGGACAGCTTAAAGAGTGGGGAATTTTCCTTTTCCTCAGCACTGTCTGGGGATCGTCGTTTTTGTTGATCAAGATCGCTGTTGCAGAACTCTCACCGATGGCTCTCGTTGCAGTCCGGCTCTTTTTTGCCACCATTGGCCTCTGGCTTATCGTAGCGATCACACGTGTCAGAGTTCCTACGGACTTCGGCACCCTTTCGAAACTGGTTTTTCTCGGAGTTATTAACACGGCCATACCATTCACTCTTATCGCTTTTGGCGAGCAGCACATCGACAGCGGCGTGGCCTCCATCTTGAATTCGGGCACACCACTGTTTGCGCTTGTGCTGGCCCATCTCTTCCTCCCGGATGAACGCATCACACCGGCTAAACTTATCGGCCTGATGATGGGGTTTGGCGGCGTCGTTCTCATCTTCAGCCGTGGGTTGGGGGCATCGTTCTTGGATGCTGCCAGCAGCCAGCTTATCCTGATCGGTCAAGCTGCTGTGTTGGCCGCCTCAGCCTGTTACGCGATCGGGGCTGTCTACACACGCCGAACCTTCCGTGGGGTGCATGCCATTGTGCTGGCAGCGGTCCCGATCACAGCGGCATTCGTCACGACGACTGCCGGGGCATTGGTGTTTGAGTCGCCAATCGACCTGAGGATCAGCCTGCAGGTTCTTGGCGCGCTCCTGGTATTGGGCTTTCTCGGTGTGAGCGCGGCCCACATCGGCTTCTTCCATCTCATCAATGAGTGGGGGGCCACCCGTACTACATTGGTAACCTACCTCATTCCAGTTGTAGGTCTCACGCTTGGTGTTCTGATCCTCGACGAACCATTGGACTGGCGTCTGATTGCCGGGTTTGTGGCCGTCATCTCTGGGGTCTATCTGGTTAACCGACGCTCCCGGCGCGCCGGTCAGCCCTCTTTGGAGCAGCCCGCCAAATGAAGCCAACCCAGAAGTGTCATTAATCAGGTCAGCTTTGTGACCTTTTGCCTGTTCAGCCTGAGAAGGCTTGACATGACCATGTGTTTGGCTTTACACTGCTGATATGAAAGGTTCCAGGCTCATTCAGAATACTTCTATGGCTGTCCGAAGCACGTGCGGGGTATCCCGGCGTGCTTCTTGCGTTTTTTGCCAGGGCAGCCTGCCTGAGCAGCTTAGGGCGCGGCACAAGCTGCTCACCAGATGGTCAATATAGCCTGTACGGCCACCTTTTAAAGTACACCTTATGATCGAAGAAGGAGTAACGACGATGCATGCAAGTATGGTTGGCAAGATCCAGAAGGCAAAGTTCTATGCGGCGGAGCGCGAGCGCATCACTTTTGAAGATTTCAACGTGAAGATCCGCGGCGATAACAGCGAGCACACCGTATCCTTCCGGAACGGCGAGTGGCACTGTGACTGCGAGTACTTCCAGATCCACGCGGTCTGCAGCCACACGATGGCCCTCGAACGCGTTCTTGAGGAGATGATTTAGGGGTCCTCCTAAAGCTCAACTGACCGGGTGGTCCGCTTCAAGCTGGCCACCTTTTTTTATTGGCTCTTTGAAGTCGTATACACCGTTTACGATAGCCCATCGGGTCCCGCATTCCTCGCAATCCACGCTGTTGACCGTCTCGCTCAGCGCCAGGCTGCCACAGGTAGGACACTTCCAGAAGGCATCCACCGGCGTTTCGACCGTATCGCCGGCGGCCCGCGATTGCGTAAACACACTTGGAGCCAGCTGCCACAAGTTGCCAGTGAGTTGAGCCCCCGCATCTAATGTGGCCAGTATTCCCGCCGGAACCAACCGCTTGAGGACGTCCATCCGGAAGTGTGATACCGTCAGCTGCCGCCCTGGCTCAAAACCAACCTCGCGCAGCAGCGTGCGCACATGCTTCGGATGGAAGTTGTAGTTGAGCGTTACAAACTCGACCGGTTCCTGCTCAAAGGGACTCCAGGTTTGCTGGCGCAGCAGCCACCGTGCGATCGCCTTTATGTTCTGTTTGTTGGCATACTCCAGGATGAATACGCCGTCTGCTCCCATGATGTCTCTGACTGCATGCAGCGCCTTGGCTGGTTCTTGCATATGGTGCAGCACTCGGATCATTGTAGCGACGTCGAAAAGCCCCGGCGCAAAAGGCATCTGGTAGATGTTGGCCGCAACATAGATGAACCCATCGTCTCCATACTGCTGACGGGCATACTCCAGCTGTGAGCGTGAATAGTCCAGCAAGACCACCTGATCATAAGCTTCGAACTCGTTCGTCAACCGTCCGAACCCAGCACCCAATTCGAGCAGCCGGTGGCCGCTTTTCGGCATCAGCCGGTGCAGCGCAATCCGTTCCACACGATCCTCATAGTCGCGATTCTGGCCCTCCCAGAAGTCTGTCCGGTAGGTTGAATCCTCATAGTCGCAAATATCTGGCATCATATTCTCCTCCCGAAGGCCGACAGTAACCCATTCGTCTGGTGAGAGCAACACACTTGTTGATTTATAGGGGATGTTGTAGGCTTGTCATGATAACAATCGTTCCCGGGGATAGGTACTCGATGAGCGTTCAACTCAGCAGTGAAATGATCGACCTGATGCAGGAGCCGAAAACCCTGCGTGATCTGGATATTCCAACCGGCATGGTGATCGACCTGATCATGCGGATGCTTTTTCAAGAGAGCGAAGTATCCCTGCAGCGTTTCAACAACATCACCAAGATCAGCACACACATCCTTGATGAGGTACTCAGCCAACTCCAGAATGACTACCTGGTGGAGGTCATCGGCGCGGGGCAGCTTGGCCGGTTGAGCTATCGCTACGGTCTGACGGACCAGGGCCGCAAACGCGCTCAAGAGGCGTTTGATCGCTCGCAGTACATCGGTGCAGCTCCCATTCCATTCGACAAGTACAACCGAGCCATCATGCTGCAAACACAGCAGGAGGCGGACCTAACGGCTGCACACTTCCAACAGGCGCTGTCTCACCTTGTCCTTCCGGATGGTTTCGAGCGGTTGATCGGTCCGGCAGTCAATAAGGCGACCTCTCTTTTCCTCTATGGCCCACCAGGGAATGGCAAGACAACAATCGCAGAGGCCATTGCCAATCTCATCGCAGGTACGGATCCTATCTGGCTGCCGTACTCGATCACAATTGGTGGCTATATCATCAACCTCAACGATGAGTTGGTACACACGCCAGCTGAAGGCCCCCGCCCTAAAACGAGTGAGCTCGGTATTGATGGCCGCTGGTCGCTGTTCAAACGGCCTGTGGTTATCACTGGGGGTGAACTGACCATGGACGCCCTTGACCTGCGGTACGAGCCAACAGCCAAGTTCTACGAGGCACCGCTCCAGTTGAAGGCGAACGGCGGTATGTTCCTGATCGACGACTTTGGTAGACAGGTTGTCCGTCCGATTGACCTGCTCAACCGCTGGATTGTGCCACTGGAAACGGGGATTGACTTCCTGCGGCTGCGCACAGGCCAAACCCTTCAGATACCGTTCCGCCAGCTGATTGTCTTCAGCACCAACCTCGATCCACTTGACTTGGCCGATGAGGCATTCCTACGCCGAATCCAGATGAAAGTCCTTGTGGATGGTCCTGACGAACGGCGCTTCTACCAGATCTTCTCAATTATGTGCAAATCGCTAGATCTTGAGTTCGATAAGGACTCATTCCTGCACCTGCTGCATAACTGGTATCGCTCCACAGGCCGCCCAATGCAGGCTGTGCACCCGCGTGACATCCTAAAGATCGTCAAAGCGATGTGTGAGTTCGATGGGGTGCCCGCAGCAA
>JAADYX010000391.1 GCA_010092885.1 Chloroflexota bacterium
CGCATGAACCGCGCCACCCTCGCCAAGAGCCTGGTCATCACGCAGGATCTGGCATCGGGCGAGGTCATCACCGCGGAGATGATCGCGGTCAAGAGCCCGGGCCGCGGCCTGCAGCCCAACCGCAAAGCGGATCTGATCGGGCGGCGGGCGCGGCGGCGCTTCCGCGCGGGCGATTTCTTCTTCCCGAGTGACCTGATGGATGACGCCGTGGAGCCGCGCGCGTACCACTTCAAGCGGGAATGGGGCATCCCCGTGCGCTATTATGACTACCGGGAGCTGATGGCCCGCTCCAACCCGGACTTCCTGGAGTTTCACCTCAGCTATAAGGACCTTGAGCTCGATCTGGCCGACTTCTTCAGTGAGCGCCTGGACCTGTGGTACACGGTGCACAGCCCGGATCTGTTCCGCGGTGACCACCTGCTGAACCTCGCCGCCGAAGAGGACGACTACCGCGAGCGCTCCATCCGGGAACTACAGCGCGTCATCGATGAGACACGGCGCCTGGAGAAATACTTCAACCCGGAGCACCCGCCGTTCGTGATCGCCAGCATGGGGGGCTTCAGCCGGGAGGGCCTTGTGGATCCCGCCAGCCGCCCCGCGATGTACGAACGCATCGCCGCGAGCCTGGCCCAACTGGACACCACCGGCGTGGAGCTCATCGCGCAGACCCTGCCGCCCTTCCCGTGGTATTTCGGCGGGCAGCTCTTCCTGAATCTGTTTGTGGACGCACGCGATACAGCCGCCTTCAGCCGCGATACAGGGGTCCGCCTGTGCTTCGATGTCTCCCATTCGCGGCTGGCCTGCAATCAATTTCACTGGTCATTCTCGGAGTTTGTCGAGGCTGTCGCGCCGCACACCGCCCACCTCCACTTGGTGGATGCGCTGGGCCTCGATGGCGAGGGCATGCAAATCGGCGAGGGCGATGTTGATTTCCCCGCGCTGGCGGCCCAACTGGACCGCCTCGCGCCGGATGCACCCTTCATCCCGGAGATCTGGCAGGGGCATGAGAACGGCGGTGAGGGCTTCTGGATCGCGTTAGAACGGCTCGAACCCTGGTTTTAGTGGTCAACGTATGACGTGTTAGCCTGCAATGAGGATGGTATGACGACACCCTTTCGCCTGGTACTCTCTGTTGTCTTGAGCGTTGCATTCGTGGCGTGCAGTGTGGAGACGCCCACACCGACCGCCACACCAACCCCAACCCTTGAACCCGGTGTCACGCCTACCGTGACCCCAACAGTCACGCCTGAGCCAACCCTGACGCCTGCTATCACCACCACGCCGCTGCCCACCCCCGAACAGACGGAGGTCGCTGCGGCGCCAACGTCCGTCCCCACGGAGGAACGCACCTATAATGAGTGCGTCGGCATTGCCAGCGACTCAAACGGCTTCGGCCATGTGACCTTCCAGCGGCCCGATACCGACCAGATCGCGATCACCTACATCACGCCGCTGGCCGTGCCGCTGCGGGTCCACCTGGAACAGGTCGGCCTGGGCTACCTCGAGGTGATCGACGAGAGCCTCTCCGCTGCCGGCCTGACCGTCGAAACCTCCAACTACCTGCTCAGCAGCCCCTACTTCCGGCTCAAGCAGACTGACTGCCTGTTTTACATCATCACGCCCTTCTACCCGGATGTGGCCGTCGGCCTGTCTGAGCCGGCGAGCTACATCGAGAATCTCGACCTGATGATCCACGAACTCCAGCGCAATGCGCCGGACGCGACTCTCATCCTGCTGTACTACTACCTGACCGACCGCGCCGAGTTCACCGTCAGCAACAGCGGCTTCGGCCTGACGCCGGAGCGCATCGCCGCGTTCAACGCCGCCATTGCGCAGGCCTGTACCAACGGCTACAGCCTCGCTGATTGGCAGGCGGTGGTATGCGTGGACCCACAGCCGTTCTTCACCGATATGGAGTCGCCGTATGTGCTGGGCCGCACCGATCAGCAGGACTTCGAGGCATCCCTCTACCGCACAACGACCTTCACCGATATCCTGTTCGACTACTTCGACCAGAATCCGGAGGGCGCGCTGATCGGCGACGGCATCCACCTGAGCCTGGCCGGTCGCGACCGCCTGACTGAAGCCCTCGCCGATCTCATCCTGGAGTTGATGGAGGCCGGGCGCTAGCTTTCCGGTTGGGGGCGCTGCCACGGCCACGCCCCCACCGTGAGATCCCGGCGATGGAAGGCCCACAACGCCAACCCGAAGAACACCACAGCCACCGCGAGCAGCACCGCTGCATCGCCGGCTCGCACGCCTTCCCTGAATACATCGGCGCTTGAATCGAAGTAGGTGAACAGTGAGAATGGCTTGATCGCCTCCAGCGAACTGACCATGCCGCTCAGGTTCTCCGCGAAGTAGCTGGCAATGAACAACACCGCCAGCGTGAGCGAGGCCGCGCGCCGGGTCGGCAGCAGCGCACTCAAAAACAGCCCGATCATGGTGAAGGCCAGCACAATCGGCCAGCCGCTGAGCACCACCGCGATCAGCTGGCCGGGGGCAACATCCACCTCAACGGTCTGGCTGACTGCCGCCAGCACCGGCGCGTTGATCAGACCGGCCAGCAGCAGTGTGAGCGCCAGGGCCACCGCGATGGCCGCTGCCTTGGCAGTCACGATCTGCCAGCGCGCAATGGGCATCGCGACCAGCGTCTCCAGCGTGCCGTCATCCTCCTCACCGGCCAACGTCGCTGTGCTGGTGATGATCGCGTAGATGCCCAACAGGATCGGCACAAACTGAATTGTGGTCGATGCAATAAAAGCTTCAAACGATGTGAGGTCAATGCCCAGGGCCGCATAGATCTGCAGGTCAGCGAGCAGACTGACCTCATCGGCCACCTGCGGGAAGATGCTGGTGTACATCACGCCGAAAGCCCCCAGACCAATCCCCCAGCCGAGCACAGCCGCCCACCGGGAGAACAGTTCGTGTTTAAAGAGGTTAAGCATGGGTCTGCTCCTCGCTGTAGTAAGCCATAAAGATCTCCTCCAACGTAACCGGCAGGGTGTCGATATCCAACAGCCCGTAGGTCAGCGCCTGCTGCATGGCGGCCTCCAGCCCGGTGGTGACCTCCAGCCTGACCGTGTTGTCGGTGCGGTCGGTCTCCGTGACACCCTCCAGCGTGAAGGCATCGGTCGGCGGCGTGTCGCGCAGGGTCAGGCGCACCCGCTTGAACTGCTGTTCGGTCAGCGCCTCGACGCGCTCGGTGGCGATCAGTTCGCCATCGCGGATGATGCCGACCCGGTCGCAGACGGCCTGCACTTCCGGCAGGATGTGCGATGAGAAGAAGACCGTGCGCCCCTCCGCTTTGGCCTCCAACACCAGCTCCATGACCACCTGCTGCATCAGCGGATCCAGCCCGCTGGTCGGTTCGTCGAGGATCAGCAGATCGGGCCGCGGCATGAACGCGGCGACGATCCCGATTTTCTGTTTGTTGCCGCGTGAGTATTCCTTCATGCGCCGGGAGGGGTCGAGGTTCAGGCGCTCAACCAGCTCCTGACGGTAGGCCGGGTCAACCGGATCCGGCCGCATGGAGGCCAACAGATCGAGAAAGGCCTGACCGCGCATGGTGGGGTAGAGGCTGAGTTCTCCGGGCAGATAGCCCACCCGCTCACGGATCGCAACGCCCTCCTGCTGGCAGTCCATCCCGAAGACCTGCGCGCTGCCGCGTGTGGGCCGGATGATATCGAGCAGGACGCGCTGGGTGGTCGTTTTGCCCGCACCGTTCGGCCCGAGAAAACCGAATACCTCACCTTGTTCCACGGCCAGGTTGACATCTTTGATGCCCCGATGCGAGCCGTAATACACACTCAGATCGTGCGTTTGTATGATGACCACGGAAGGCTCCTTTGTATGGTAGACGATGAGACAACTATACGACCTGCGTGGGCGGCTGCCATCCCAAAATATGGGTTCCGCTCCGGATCGAAGAGCGGGCCCATCCCCAGGATGCGCCCGCCCTTTTTTATATCCGTGTGGTTTACGGGAACAGCCCCCGGGTCAGCATGCTCTCGGCGACGCGGTCGACCGCGACGAGGAAGGCCGCTTCACGCATGGGGATGTCTTCTTCATGCGCCACGTTCCAGACCTGGTCAAAGGCCTTGCGCATGACGGTCAGCAGGCGGCTTTCCACCTCTTCCAGCGTCCACTGGAAGAACTGCAAGCCCTGCACCCACTCGAAGTACGAGACCGTCACACCGCCGGCATTGGCGAGGATATCCGGGATGACCATCACGCCGCGGTCCACGAGGATCTCGTGCCCCTCAACGGTGGTCGGCCCGTTGGCCCCCTCAACGATGAGGGTGGCCTTCACGCTGCCCGCATTGCGCCCGGTGATCTGGCCTTCGATGGCTGCCGGGGCGAGGATGTCCACATCCAGTTCAAGCAGTTCCTCGTTGGAGATCAGCTGGACGTTGTCCTGCGCCTGATCGTAGCCGGTCAGGATGCCGCCGTTGGTGCGCGCGTACTCGAGCACATCGGCAACGTCCATGCCGTCCGGCGCGTAGTAGGCCCCGCTGACATCGCTCACAGCCACGATGGTCGCGCTGTGGTCGTGCGCCATGATGTCAGCATAGTGGCTGCCGACCTTGCCGAAACCCTGCACGGCGACTGTCGCACCGGCCACATCAAAGCCCATCCGCTCAGCAGCGAAGATGGTGCAGTGTGCCATGCCGCGGCTCGTCGAACGCGCCCGCCCCAGCGAACCGTACAACCCCAGCGGCTTGCCGGTCACCACGGCGGGGTCAGCCTCGCGGCGCAGCATGGTCAGCGTGTCATTGAACCAGGCCATCACCTGGCCGTCCGTGTCCACATCCGGAGCAGGCACGTCCTGCTTGGAACCGACGATGGGCAGGATCATATACGCATAGCGGCGCGTCAGAGCTTCCAGCTCACCCGTGGAAAGCGAGCGAGCGTCCACGCTGATGCCGCCCTTGCCACCGCCAAAGGGCAGCCCGGCGACCGAGCACTTCCAGGTCATGAGGCTTGCCAGTGCGGTGACCTCGTCCATCGTCACGTTCGGGTGATAGCGAATGCCGCCCTTGGCCGGTCCAAGGGCCGTGGAGTGCTGCACACGGTACCCATCATAGACGCGCATTGTGCCGTCGTCCATCTTGATCGGCACAGCGACCTTCAACACGCGCTCGGGTGTGCGCAGCCATTGGCTCATCCCCTCGTCCAGCCCGAGATGCTGGGCGGCCTTGTCAAGCTGGTAGTTAGCCATCTCCAGCATGGGGTCGGTGTAGGCAGGGGAAACCGTCATATAGAGTTCCTTTCATCATAGTGGAATGGGTGGCCCCAAGGGCCGTTTAGGCACCTGATGCCCGCGGGCACCGGCGCGAAGAGTAGAGGTCCTTATGATCCCATTATAAGCGATGTCGATCAGCGGGGGCAATGACGAAAGGCATACGATCTATGTTGCGAATGCATGGACAGAAAGAGGGGCGGCCTGCATTACCGCCCCCCTTTCAAAACGACCTGAGGAGATCGTATCGCCCACAATGTTGGTTAGGTCGTGCCGTTCTCCCGTAGGCGGGCCAGCACGTCGCCCTCGTCCAGCAGCAGATAGGTGGTGCCGTCCAGCTGGAACTGCGTGCCGGCGTACTTCTCAAACAGGACCAGGTCACCTGCTGCCAGCCCGTAGACCAGCTCATCGGCTGTGCCCAGCGCCATGATCTCACCCTTCTGTGGTTTCTCTTTGGCGCTCTCCGGGATGTACAGGCCGCTGCTTGTACGCGATTCTTGCTCAATCGGGCGGACCAGCACGCGCGGTCCGATCGGTTCGATGATGTCTGCCACGGCGGCTTCCTCCTACAATCCGAGTGCGTCGTTGATAGCGGGCTTGTCAAAGCCGACTATGATCTGCCGGTCGATATCCAGCACCGGCACGCCCATCTGCCCGCTGCGGCGGGCGAGATCCCGGGCGGCTGCCGGGTCCCGGCTGACATCCACCTCCCGAAAGCGGATCTTGTGGCGGCGCAGATACGCTTTCACCTGGTTGCAAAATCCGCAGGTGGGGGTGGTGAACACGATAACACGGGGTTGTTTCTTTTGCTCTGTCATAGTGCCTACAGCATACGCCAGCACGCGCCCGCTAACAAGACCCTTCCGCTTATGGCTGGCATAAGCGCTGCCTTATCCCGGCAAGCGAGGAGGGGACTTCACCCCTCAG
>JAADYX010000392.1 GCA_010092885.1 Chloroflexota bacterium
GACGATGACGATGATGATGATTGAGCTTGCCAGTTTCTGAGATCCTGCCAATGTAAAACACAGCCCCTGTCTGGTAGACTCAACACATCATCTACGCCTATCAGAGAGGAACGAGTATGACTGACGAGAAGACCGATCTGCGTGACAAGCCCGATTCCTACTGGCGGGAGAAGCTCACGCCGGAACAGTACCGCATCATGCGGCAGGGGGGTACGGAGCGCGCCTTCACCGGGATGTACAACAAGCACTATGAGGAGGGGGTCTACCGCTGCGCCGCCTGCGAAACCGTCCTGTTTGACTCAGGCACGAAGTACGACTCAGGCAGCGGTTGGCCCAGCTTCTGGGAGGCGGTGGCCGAGGACGTGGTCGAGCTGAAGACCGACCTGAGCCACGGCATGGTCCGCACGGAGGTGCTGTGCGCCACCTGCGGCGCGCATCTGGGGCACGTCTTCCCGGATGGGCCGGAGCCGACCGGCCAGCGCTTCTGCATTAATTCCGCCGCGCTTGAATTCGACGCCGAATAACGCCCGTGTTTGAGACGCTCACGTACGACGAGTCAACGCTCGCGCCGCGCCTGCGGGATCTCAGCATCCCGCAGGACCCGGCCACCCGCCGCGACTGGCTGCGCACCGCCATCACCCTCATCGATCTGACGACGCTCAACGGCTACGACACGCCTGACCGCGTCCATACCCTGGTGGAAAAAGCACAGGAGCCCCTGCCCGGCGACCGCTCCCTGACGGTGGCCGCGATCTGTGTGTACCCGGCGCGCGTGCCCGATGCGCTGGGCACCCCGATCCCCGTGGCGACCGTCTCCGCCGGGTTCCCCTCCGGGCAGATCCCGGTCGAGCCGCAGCTGGAAGTCGCCCGGCAGAACATCGCGCAGGGTGCCACCGAGATCGACATGGTCATCAACCGGACGCACGCCCTGCTGGATCGCTGGCAGGATGTGCAGGATGAGGTCGCGGCCTTCCGGGGTGTGTGCGGCGACTCCGCCCATCTGAAGGTCATCCTGGAGACAGGCGAACTCGGCACGGCCCAGCGCGTCTACCGGGCAGCGTGGGCCAGCATGGCGGGCGGCGCGGACTTCATCAAGACCTCAACCGGCAAGGCCAGCGAAAACGCCACCCTGGAAAAGGGGCTGGTCATGTTGGATGCCATTCGGGATTATCAGGCGCACAGCGGCAGGGCGGTGGGGTTCAAGCCCGCGGGCGGCATCCGCAGCGCGGACGATGCCCTACGCTGGATGGCGCTGGTACGCGACACCCTCGGCCCGGAATGGATCACCCCGGCGCGTTTCCGCATCGGGGCGAGCAGCCTGCTGGATGTCCTTGTCGCTGAGCTCACACACTAGGCCAACAACAAAAACGGGGGTGATCCCTCACCCCCGTGCGTCGTTTAGGCGATCTCCCGGTAGAAATCCACGCACTCGGGTTCGCGGCCTACAACCACGCGCTGCCCTTCCAGCGGGGCGGTGTCCTGCGTGCGGACCGTCTCGCGCTGGCCGCCGCCGTACACGATCACCACACGGTCGTCTCCGCCGTGCATGACGGTGAAGGTCCAACCGCTGCGCTCCGTGTGGAGCACGGGCAGCCAGATCCCCGAACGGCTCAGGAGGGCTGAACGATAATCCTCGTCGATCTCCAACAGGAGCTCAACAGGTGGTTTTGTCAGTCGCATCGCACACTCCCGTGGATGCTTATGTCAGTGTTAGTACTATGGTACGTCAGCAGCGCGTCCTGATCTACAGGCATTGCGTAAGAAATAGGGTATAATGCGCCGCCGAAGACGAGCCGAGAGGAGACCCATGCAGCGTCTGACCGCGTTACTGGCCACCGTGGCCCTGACGGCCTGTGCCACCACAGCCGCCGAACCGACAAGCACACCGGTCGATACGGCCACGCCGGAGCCGACCGTCACACCGACCGCGATCCCTGACCCAACCGCAACCGCCACCACCGCGCCGACCGAAACGCCCGTGCCCTCCCCGACGCCTATACCGGATCGCATCACCGACCCCAGCGGCGCGGAGATGATCCTGATCCCGGCGGGCACCTTTCTGCAGGGCAGCGAGCCGGGCGTGTTCGTGGACAACGTCGGCGCGCAGTTTGAGATCCCGCCGGACGAACTGCCGCAGCGCGAGGTGATGGTCGATGCGTTCTACATCGACCGGCTGGAGGTATCCAACGCGCAGTACCTGGCATGCGTGGAGGCCGGTGCCTGCGAACCGCCCTTCCGCACGGACTGCTGCACCGAGCAGCCGGGCGCGTACATCGCGTGGCCGGAGTACTTCGGCAACCCGGAGTTCGACGACTACCCGGTGATCTTCATCAGCTGGTATGACGCGCAGGACTACTGCACATGGCGCGGCGCACGCCTGCCCACCGAAGCCGAATGGGAGAAGGCCAGCCGCGGCACCGATGGCCGCATCTACCCGTGGGGCAATGAGCTGCCCACCCCGGAGGTGCTGAACTTCCAGTGGCCGATTGGGACCTTCCCGGAGCGCCCGCTGTACACCACCTCACCCGTTGAATCCTACGAGGCGGGGGCCAGCCCCTACGGTGTGCTGAACCTGGCGGGCAACGTCTACGAGTGGGTGTATGACATCTACGACCAGGACTACTACAGCTACGGTCCGACCGACAACCCCACCGGCCCTGAGGATGGCGGTGCCTTCCGGGTGACGCGCGGCGGCTCCTTCTGGAACCAGGCCTACCGCAACCGCAGCGCCAACCGGAACAACGCCTTCATCCCCGCCGATTCGGTGCACTTCGATGGGGGGGCGCGCTGCGCCGCGGACGCGCCGTACATCACTGCTGAGCCGTGAACCGCCGCGCCCTGAACCGCGCCCTGCTGGCCCGGCAGCTGCTGCTGGAGCGTGTCGACCTGCCAGTTACCGCGGCCATCGAGCAGGTGGCCGGGCTGCAATCTCAGGAGCCGCTGCCGCCCTTCGGTGCGCTGTGGAACCGGCTGGCGGGCTTCGACCCGGCCAGCTTGAGGTCGCCCTCGCCGGGAGGCACGTCATCCGCACGGTGATGATGCGCTCCACGCTGCACCTGGTCAGCACGGCGGATTTCCTCCGGCTGCGGACCGCTCTGCAGCCCGCGCTGGATCGGGCGCTGCGCGCCTTCTACGGCA
>JAADYX010000054.1 GCA_010092885.1 Chloroflexota bacterium
CCCGGCGGATGCCGCCCCACCGGCAGCAGTCCCCACCCCGCAGCCGATGCCGGTCGTCGGCGCGCTGCGCGTGTTCCCCGGCATTACCGCCCAGCTGACGCGCAGCGTGCTGGCCACGCCCCTCAACGCGTTGGTGTTGGAAGCCTACGGGATGGGCAACGGCCCCAGCCGCAATGAGGCCTTTGTGGAGGCGCTGGCAGAAGCGGTCGCACGCGGCGTCACCATTGTGGACTGCACCCAGTGCCTGCGCGGCACGGTCGATCTGAGCGGCTATGCCACCGGGGCCGACCTGGCGCGGGCGGGCGTGCTCAGCGGGTATGACACCACCGTGGAAGCCGCACTCGCCAAGCTGATCTTCCTCTACAGCCAGGCCCTGCCCACCGACACGATCCGCGAGCTGATGGGCGTCAGCCTGTGCGGGGAGGTGACACCACAGGCAAAGTGATGGTAAAGGCGGAGCCCTCCCCGACTTTGCTTTCCACCTCGATGCGCCCCTTGTGCAGTTCAACCGTCTTCTTCACGATGGCCAGCCCCAACCCTGTACCGCGCTGGGTGAAGTCCTTGCCGTTCTGTGAACGATAAAACCGCGTGAAGATACGGGTCAGATCCTCTTGGGGGATGCCGATGCCGGAATCCCATACGCGCAGCATCGCGGTATGGTCGACGGTGGTCAGCGAGACGCCGATCCGGCCCGCTTCAGGGGTGTAGCGCACGGCATTTTCCACCAGGTTCTGGACCACCAGCCGCAGTTGGTCCGCCTGCCCGGCGACGAGCACAGGTTCATCG
The DNA here is from genome assembly GCA_010092885.1 of Chloroflexota bacterium. GTDB lineage: Bacteria > Chloroflexota > Anaerolineae > Aggregatilineales > UBA3940 > TC-195. The sequence goes on from JAADYX010000054.1 coordinate 787, forward strand.
GGCACGTGGACATCCAGCTGGATGCGCCGCTCGGCGGCCACCGGTGTGAACTGGGTGGTCTCCTTGTGCACCAGCGCACGCAGATCCACCGTGGCATGCACGGGCGTATCCTGATCGAGGTGCGAGAGGCTGAGCGTGCTCTCGATCAGAGAGTGCAGGTTGTCAGCCGCCTGCTGGATGTGCATCAGTCGCCGGTTAACCTGGCTGATGTGCCCCGCGGCCTGCTCCAGTTCTGGGCGGACCTGCTCACATGCGTCCGCTGGCAGTGCATCTCGCGCACGGACCACCGCTTCGTCAGCCAACTGGTTGGCCGCCGCCCCCAGATAGAGCGACGTCTTGATCACCGTGAGCGGGCTGCGCAGATGGTGGGCTGAGTCCTCGATGAAATGCGTCAGCGCCTCAACTGTGGCCTCGCCGCTGCGATCATGCCCTTCCGGGATCAGCATGATGACGCTGCCGTCCGCGTCGATGACCGGCTTCAGGGTGAAATCGATGGGCAGGGTACGTCCGCCCGCTCCGGCGGCATGCGTCTGGTAGGTGATGGTGCGGCCCTGCGCCGCCTGTCTGATAGCCCCCTTCAGCTTTTCCCGTTCCGCCGGATCGTAAGCCCACCAGAGTGTCTCCCAAAAAGGCTGGCCCACCACATCCGCAGCCTCCACCCCGGCATACGACAGGGCCGAATCGTTGATCTCGATCACGGTGCCATCAGGCCTGAGCAGGCCTACAAACTGGTAGTTTTGGTTAAACAGCGCCCGGAAGCGCGCTTCGCTGCGGCGCAGGTCGATGCCCAGCTGTGCCTGTTTTTGCTGCCAGGTCATAACGCTGCCGATGGCCAGGGCCGTCAGCGGATAGAGGATCAGGGCGGCGGGTGCAAACTGGCCGATGAACAGGCGGCCGCTTTCCGGGGGGAGGAGCACGCCTCCCCACAGCACGCTGATCCCCACGGAGACCACGCCCAGCCCTATCCACATCCACCAGGGGACGCGCCGTTTGTACAGCAGTGCGCCCACGCTTGCGTTAGTCACCAGTGCCCCGATGCCCGGCAGGGTGCCGATCCCACCGATGCCCAGCCCACGGTACAGCGCCCCCAACCCGGCCCCGCCCAGCGCCCCGGGCCACCCGCCAAACACCCCGGCAGCCAGCATGAACGGCCCGCGCATATCCACGATAATGCCCGGCTCCACATAGACGGCTTGGGCCATATTGAACACGCTGAACACACCAAACAGCAGCCCAATGAGCAGCCCGTGGGCCAACGGAGAACGCGAGTCTAGACGTTCGACCAACAGGCCAAAGATGAAGACCAGGCTGAGAATTATCAGGACATTGGTGGTGAGTGTAACGAGAAGTGAGAGCATGATCTCCACAAGGTCTGTTGTCGTAATTTACCTTATTGTACGGCAGATTGTGACCAAATGATCCGATCACTGTCTGGCACAGCAAAGTCAGGAGGGAGGGCAGTACTGCCCCATGAGGTTTGTCACGGTTAGATTCACGTAAGGCAGGACCCTTGGCCCGGTTGATCGGATGCCGGGGATCACCGATAATAGAGGGGCACATGTCACGAGGAGGACTGTCATGCCGAAGCTCACGATCAGATGGCGTACCGACGCCGGCGATCACATCCGCACGCTGAATGAAGCCGAGACCTGCACAATTGGACGCGACGAGAGCAACGACATTATCCTGCCCGACGCACGTGTTTCCCGCCAGCACGCCCGGGTTATGTGGGAAGAGGGCGGCTTCCACCTGGCGAACGCCAGCACCAAGAACCCGCTGGCCTACAACATCGATGGCGAGACCACCATCCTGGAACCCGGCGACCGGATCCCACTGGCCACCGACCTGTGGATCGTCGTGCAGCCCTTCAAGATCTTCTTTGATGTGGTCGGCAGCGGCGCGGACTTCATCATCGAGGTGGAATGCCCCGGCTGCGGCAAAAACAACAGCGCTGATGAGCCGTTCTGCAAGTGGTGCGGCCACTCGCTGACCGGCTCCAACACGGTGCACATTAGGAAGTAGGCCACCGATGAACATCAACCTGACGTGGGAAGATCCCGCCACCGGCCAGATCGAAGACCGGACCGTCGCGCTGCCCATCACGCTGGGCCGCACCTCGGATAACGCCATCAGCCTGATCAGTTCGGAGGTCTCGCGCCAGCACGCCCGGCTGGAGGAAACCGGCGAAGGCCAGGTGCGCGTAACCGACCTCAACAGCACAAACGGCATTCTGGTCAACCAGGAAGAAACACAATCGGCGGTGCTGCGCTCCGGCGACCTGCTGACCGTTGGGCCGTTCAACATCACTGTCATCATTGACCCTGTCTTCGAGCAGGAGGCCATCCCCCCCGGAGCGGTGGTCGTCCGTTGGGAGCACACACCCGATGGCCGCACCGAAGATGTGATCCTGCGGCCGCCGTTTACCATCGGGCGCGCGACAGAGGTCGACCTGCGGCTTGTGTCCGATGAGGTTTCGCGGCTGCATGCGCGCGTGCTGCGTGAGGACGATACACTGGTCATCGTGGATGAGGGGTCGTCCAACGGGACATTTGTCAACGGTGTGCAGGTGCCGCGCGCCGCGGTCGGCCCGGACGATGAGATCCAGCTGGGGCAGTTCCGGCTGACCATTACGCCCTATGAGGCCGGCTTTGACTTTTCCGCGCCGGTCAGTGTGCGCACCACCTCAACCGTGCACATCGATATAGCGGAACTGCGTGAACTGCTCGCCGAAGAGGACGAGGACGAGATCACCGCACCGGTGCCCGTCTCCGGTTTTCCGCCGCCTGCCTTCGAGCAGGAGGTCGTTGACCCGGCGGCGCTGGCGGGCTACCCCTCCGACGAGACCGTCTTCCTAACCATTGGGGGCGGGTTGGGCAGCTTCGTCTTCGTGGACTACCTGACCATCTACGGGGCCCGCACGGAGGATATCGTCTCCATCGGCTTTGATGAACTGCCGTACGGACGCTACCGGCGCCTGTGCCTCAACTCGCAGATCCCGCTGCACGAACGCCTCCGCTCGGACTCAGGCTCCACGCCGGATAACATCTGGGGCTTCCCCAGCTACGCCGTCCGGGAGATGTGGGGTGATGTGACCTCCGGGCGCTTTGGGCACGCGCTGGGCCTGGTGTGGAACATGTTCGGCGAGCCGACTCTGGTCGCCACCTATACCCCGATCTCCGGAAAAGTGTTCGACTCGCTGGACCGCGAGGCAAACCGCATCGGCTGGTCGGATATGCACCGGATGGGCAAGGTGCGCGCCATCCGCCGCACCACAGATGGGCGCTATGTGGTGGCCTATTCCACCACCGACCCGGCAAACCGGGAGAAGCGCGTGATCTTCGCGCAGTACGTGCATGTCGCGGTCGGGTACCCGGCGCTGCGCTTCCTGCCGGATCTGCAGGCCTACCGCGAGGAGACCGGCGACTTCGAGCGGGTGGTCAACGCCTATGAGGAGCATGACCACATCTACGAGGACCTGGCCAAAAACGGCGGCACCGTGCTGATCCGTGGGCGGGGCATTGTGGCCTCACGCATCTTGCAGCGCATCTATGAGACGCGCGCCCGCAACCCGAATATCAACGTGCTGCACCTGATGCGCTCGCGCAACACACAGGGCCAACGCTACGGTCTGTCCCACCGCCCGGTTGAACACCACTGGGAGTTCCAGCCGTTCAACTGGCCCAAGGCGGCCTGGGGTGGCGATCTGCGGGTGCGGCTGGAGCGTGCCGGCGACGAACAGCGCGCCGAACTGCTCAACGACTGGGGCGGCACCACCACCGCCGACCGCCCCGACTGGCGGCGCATCGTGGACGGCGGCGTGAAGGAGGGCTGGTACCTGATCCACTTCGGCACGGTGGAGCGCGTGGAACCCGGTGCCAACGGCCGCCTGAACACGGTCGTGCGCGGGCGCAGCGCCATCGGGGAGGTGCTCACGCTGACCGCCGACTACATCATCGACTCAACCGGGCTGGTCTCGGCCATCGATGAAAGCCCGCTGCTGCGCGACCTGGTGGAGCATCACCGGTTGGATCGCAATGCGCTGGGCCGCCTGAAGGTCAGCAATGACTTTGAGCTGACCGGCATGCGCAGCGGATCCGGGCGGATGTACGCCAGCGGCGTCGCGACTCTCGGGGGGCCCTATGCCGCTGTGGACAGCTTCCTGGGGTTGCAGTATGCCGCCTACCGCATCGTGGACGATCTGGCCCGTGCCAAAGCCCCCAACGTGCGCCGCCTGGCCGGGCTGCGTTCGCTGGGGCAGTGGTTCAAATGGGTGAGGGGAGTGAAACCATGACACCCACATTGATGGGGCGCTGGCAGACACGCCTGCTGCTGCTGACGGTGATCGGCGTGCCGGTCACGCTGTTCTACTCGATTGTGTACGGCCTGCTGCTGGGCAACTGGTGGTCCGTGTGGCTGTTCCTGTTCGGCGTGTTGATCTTCGGGCTGGGCTGGGATGTGCTCTACCACCTGCTCCAGCAAACGCGCTGGGACCACGACTGGCCGCCCTTCGCGCAGTGGGCCGCCGCCATCTGGGAGGCGATCTTCATCTACCTGGTGCACCTGATCTTCGTGCTGCTGGGCGGGGCATTCGTCGGCCCGATCGCGTTCATCCTGCACTACTTCACCATCTTCAGCCTGCTGTTCGCCGCCAACCACAGCATCATGCGGATCCTGTTCCCGCGCTGGCGGTTCCGCGGCGGGCAGATCCTGTAGGGCTGTTACCCATGCCCGCAGCGCTCAGAGGTTGGCTTCACCTGTCAGCCTCTGGGCGTCCCGCTCTCTCAATAGCAGAAGAATCGCTGTGCTGGCTGGGGCGTGCTTGTGTGCACGCGGCGGCGTTTGCTACGTTCAAAAGGCAAAGCTCGGTTTTTGTAACTAAAGGAGATCGACATGGAAAGACTGCATGCCATTATCTCAGGCTGGGTGCAGGGGGTCGGCTTCCGGGCGAATACGCAGCGCACCGCCACCCGCCTGGATATTACCGGATGGGTGCTCAACCGGGCGGACGGCACCGGCGCGTTCGACCAGTTCGGTATCCGCCGGGCTGGCGGGCGTTAAATCCTTCTTAAATCGGCGGCGGGTCACTTGCGGATTTTTCGCAGGCCGGAGTAAGATAAAATCAATCCAAACACTCTAAAAAGCACAGTTGGCACGCTTTTATAAGCGGGAGTTGACCTGACCGACCATGACCCTACCGAGAACGGTTCCCCCCATAGACGCGCACACGCCTGACGTGCTGGAAACAGCCACCTTCGCCCTCGGCTGCTTCTGGGGCCCGGATGCCCGCTTCGGCGTGGTGCCTGGCGTGGTGCGCACCCGAGTCGGGTATACGGGTGGCAGCACCCCGAAGCCCACCTACCATGACCTCGGCCAGCACACAGAAGCCATCCAGATCGACTACGATCCGGCTGCCATCAGCTACAATGACCTGCTGCACATCTTCTGGCAGGCGCACAATCCCATCGCCCAAGCCTACAGCCGCCAGTACCAGAACATCATCTTCACCCACGACGAAACCCAGGAGCGGCAGGCCGTCGCCATGCGTGACGCAGTCGCCGCCGGGATCAACGGCACCGTGCGCACCCAGATCCGCGCGTTGGACGTGTTCTACCGCGCCGAGGACTACCACCAGAAGTTCCACCTGCGGCATGTGCCGGAGGTGATGGGCGACTTTGAGCAGATCTACCCGGACGGGCCGGGCTTCGTGGATTCCACCGCGGCGGCCCGCGCCAACGGCTTTGTCTCCGGCTATGGGCGGCTGAGCGTCCTGCTGGAGGAGATCGACGAGTACGGGCTTTCAAGCCGGGCCGCCGACAAACTCACGGAGATGGCCCGCCGCTTCGACCACTGACTGACCGGAGCGGTTTTTGCGCTGCCCCTCAGCCGTCCGCGGCTGGGGGGATTTTTGTTATACTACGGGCAGGCACACGAGTGAGGATCGGCCATCATGGCGACTGACATACGCGATCTGACGGTAGAGCAGTTCTGGGAACTGGCCCAGCATCCCCGGTATGGCGACTTGCAGCTTGAACTCCGCGACCACAGGCTGGTGACCATGGCTCCTTCCGGCAACCTGAGCTCAAGCATCGGTGTGAGCATCGCCATGCGGCTGGCCCAATTCAACAACGAGCATAAGGTGGGTATCCTTACGGGGGCCGACGGCGCGTACCGCCTCGATGAGGGCACAGTCGTCGCGCCGGATGTGGGTTTCGTGCGCCACGACAGCCTGCCGGATGACTTCGACCGCGAGAAGTACACGCCCGTCCCGCCTGACCTGGCTGTGGAAGTCATCTCGCCCACCGACCGC
>JAADYX010000393.1 GCA_010092885.1 Chloroflexota bacterium
GCCCACGTCACCCACAAACAGAAAGTCACCGGTGAACAGGCCCATCGGTTCGTCGGCGGCGGCTGTATCGGTGAGCATGTAGGTCATGTGCTCCGGGGTGTGCCCCGGCGTGTGGATCGCCTGGAATCTCACATTGCCGACCATCCACGTGTCGCCGTCCTTCAGCAGAACGGTGTTCTCGCCAGCGAAGGCGTACTTCCAGTCAGCGGTGCCCTCATCGCTGAGCAGCATGGTCGCGCCGGTGGCGTGGGCCAGCTCGCGCGTGCCGCTGACGTAGTCGGCGTGGATGTGCGTCTCGGCCACATGGGTGATGCGCAGCCCTTCGGCTTCGGCGGTGCGTAGATACGGCGTGATAGCACGCGCCGGGTCGATCACGATGGCCTCACCGCTGGCCTGGCAGCCGACCATATAGGACGCCTGCGCCAGGTTGTCGTCGTAGAAATAGCGCAGCAGCATGGGGATCTCCTAGCGCTCGACGGGGTGACCGGCCCGCGCCCACGCGCTGATGCCGCCCGTCAGGTTGTACAGTTGTTCCCGGCCAGCGCCCGCCAGCTGACGGGCGGCTGCGCCGCTGCGGTTGCCCGTCGCGCAGACGAGCACCACCGGCCGGTTGGTTGGGATCTCGTCGGTGCGCCTGCCGATCTCGTTCAGGGGTATGTTGATTGTGCCCGGCATATGCCCCTCGCGGAACTCGGATGCGGTGCGCACGTCGATCAGCGTGTGGTCCACGCCGTCGAAGTCCTCCATGTAATCGGTGATCGAGATGTTCTCGAACCCTTTTGAGCCAAAAAGTGCCTGCAGCAAGGTGAGTGTCTCCTACTAAAGTGCGGACGTGTCTACTCGACGGGCAGCCCGGCAGCCTGCCAACTGATGATGCCACCCAGATCGTAGATCGAGGCGTAGCCACTTTCGGCCAGCACGCTGGCCGCGGTCGCGCTGCGGTTGCCGCTGCGACAGTACACCACGACGTTGGTATCCGCCGGGATCTCGTCCAGGCGGTTGGCGATCTCCTCGACGGGGATGTTGATCGCGCCGGGGATATGCCCGGAGGCGAACTCTTCCGGAGTGCGCACATCCACCAGGATGTGGTCCGGGTTGTCCTCAAACGTGCTGACGTACTCCTGCGGTTGGATGCGGCTGACCGGCTGCGCGACCGTCTGCGGGGTGCTGCCGCCCAACAGCGTCATCAGGGCGATGCCTGCCACGACCAGCAGCCCAATCCCGGCGAACAGGATAGTCTGGCCTGACTGGCCAGTCGAGCGTTTTCTTGAACGACGTGTCATACTCTCTCCTGATCGATCACGCCTGACGTAAAATGTAAAGGGCGCATGCCCTATGGTACACTACAGCAAGTTGTGCTGACACCCATTATACAGGGGGGGAGTATCAGATGCAAGACCAGAATAAATCCGCGCCCCACATCATCGACGATCCAGAGACGCTGGAAGCCCTGCAGCGGCGGCTGCGGCGCATTGAAGGGCAGGTGCGCGGCATCGAGAAGATGTTGGGTGACGGGCGTGACTGCCGGGATGTGGTCCAGCAGATCTCAGCGGTGCGGTCGGCGGTGCACCGCGTCGGGCTGGAGGTGATGCGCACGTACGCCCACCAATGCCTGACCGATCCGGATGCCTCCGGCATGGACGATGAGGCCGTGTTGGAGTACCTCTTCTCCACAATTGCGCGGTGGACATAAGACGCATCGCGGTGGGGCGCACCGCCGAGATCTACCGGTACGACGAGGGGCGTGTGCTCAAACTGCTGAAGCCGGGCTTCACCGCTTACCACGCCGAGCAGGAGGCGGCCAGCCAACAGGCCGCCGCGCGCGCCGGTCTGCCGGTGCCCGCCGTCAGCAGATCGATCGCCGCGCAGGGCCGGTTCGGCTTTGTGATGGTGCAGATCGACGGCGAGCCTCTGGCCGAAACCGCCCACCCGATCGAAACGGCCCATACCCTCGCTGACCTGCACGCCCGCATCCACAGCAAGAAGGTATCCGGCCTGCCCGTGCTGCGCACCCGGCTGGAGAACCGCATCAACGCGGCTGCCGATCTCAGCGAGGCGCTGCGGCAGCGCGCGCTGGCGATGCTGGCCTACCTGCCCAATGAGGACACCCTATGCCACGGTGACTTCCACCCGGACAGCGTGCTGGTGGGTGCCGAGGGCCCCGTCATCATTGACTGGGCGGACGCAGCGCGCGGCCACGCCCTGGCCGATGTGGCCACCACCCTGATCCGCTTTGGTGAGATCGCCCGCGAGACGGGCACCGACGCACACAGCCTCGGCGACCTGCGCACCGCCTACCTGGAACGCTACCGCGCCCTGACCGGTGCCTCCCAACAGGCCATCCATACCTGGCTGATGCCCGTCGCCGCTGCCCGCCTGGGCGATCCGGCGGTGGTGGCCCGCGATTACCTGCTGGGCGTCGTCAGCGGGAATCCGGTGTGAGGGTGGCCACACACCGTCGGGGAGACAACCGGATGCGCATCACGATCATTACCCACGGCACCTATGGCGATCCGCACCCTGGCCACTGATGACGCCCTGCGCACCAACGCGCGCCGGTTGTGGGATAGCACCCCACCGTGCACTACAATAAGAAAACAAGCGATTCGTGAGAAAGGAACAACATGGCCAAGCAATTTGATGTCGTCGTGCTCGGAGCCGGGCCCGGCGGCTATGTCGCGGCAATCCGGGCGGCGCAGTTAGGGATGAAGGTCGCCGTCGTGGAAAAGGAATACTGGGGCGGCATATGCCTGAATATCGGGTGCATCCCCAGCAAGGCGCTGCTGCACAACGCCGAACTGGTGCACACCATCACCCATGAGGCCAAGGACTTCGGCTTCGAGTTTGACAACTTCTCGGCGGACTATGAGAAAGCCTTCAAGCGCAGCCGCCGCACCAGCGACCGTCTGGTGAAGGGCGTGGAATTCCTGATGCGCAAGAACAACATCGAACAGGTCAGGGGGTGGGGCACCATCGAGAACGCGCAGACCGTGCGCGTGGAGCTCAACGAGGGCGGTGAAGAGACGCTCAACTGCACCCACCTGATCATCGCCACGGGCGCGCACCCGCGCAGCATCCCCGGGGTGACGCTCGACGAGGACGACACCATCATCAGTTACATCCCCGCCATCCTCTCAGACAGCGTGCCGCAGAAGGCCGTGATCGTGGGTGCCGGGCCTATCGGGCTGGAATTAAGCTATGTGTGGGCCAACTACGGCACGGATGTCACCTTGGTGGAGATGGACTGTCTCTTATACACATCT
>JAADYX010000394.1 GCA_010092885.1 Chloroflexota bacterium
ATCTCCGGATCGCTGATGGTCACCACGAATGGCAGGCTGGTCCGGGCGAGGCGGGCTGTGTGGCTCACCAGAGCATCCATGGTCATGCCACCGCTGAGATCGGTGAAGATCACGACCAGCGCGCGCCGGCGCTGTTTGAGGGCCAAATAGGTCAGTGAGCGCCGGTAGTCGGGTTCTACGGGCTGGGCGTCCACCGCGTACAGCACCTCCAGCATCCGGTAGAACTGGCCTTTGCCCTGGCGCGGCGCGATGTACTGATAGACGTCGTCGGCGAAGGTCATCGCGCCGACTTTGTCCCCCATGCCCGCTGCCACGTAACTGAGAAGCAGCACAGCGTTGACGACATAATCCAGTTTGGCGATACGCTTGATGGGGCTCTGCATCATGCGGCCGGTATCGATCAGGCACATGACGATCTGGCTGCGCTCGGTCTGGTACTCGGTCGTGATGGGAGTATGCCGCCTGGCCGTCGCCTTCCAGTTGATGCGCCGGTATTCATCATCCGGCGTGTAGTCGCGCAGCCGCTCGAATTCGCGGCCTTCACCAAAAATCCGGGCGCTGCGCAGCCCCAATTCTTCCAGCCGGTTGCGCCGCAGCATCAGATCGTAGCGCCGTACGTCCAGCAGATTCGGATAAACCTTGACCGGGCCGCTGCGGTCGAGGGTGGCCTGCCGCTGGAGCAATCCCAGCGGGCCCACCCAACGCAGCGTAATATCGCCGAAGGTGTAGTCCCCTCGGCGGATGGGCCGCACATGATAGACCGCCTCCCATGGCTGGCGGGGCAGCACCGTGCCTTCCAAGATGCGGCGTTCAATGATGAATTCCTCAGGTGGTTCATCGCGGAGCGTCAACTTGGTGCGCCGGCGGCGTAGACTCACCACACGCAGCCGGATCGGGTTGTTGGCCGCCAGGCTGAGCCGGTCATCGTGGATACGCTCCACCTGGAAGCTGTTCACATCGCCGGCTGCCACTGCGTCAAGCACAAACAGCAGCACAATCACGACGCTCATCGCGAGGGCAAGCCATCCGGCCCCCGGGATGAATGCGCCGGCTGCAATAACCGGCGCGATGAGCAGCATCGCGACAATGCCCCGAAAGGTGGGGATCATCAGCGGGGGACCTCAACCACACCCAACAGCCGTCGGATAACCGCATCAGCATCTAACCCTTCGATCTCGGCCTCCGGTTTGAGCAAAATCCGGTGGCGGTACACTGGCGGTGTGATGGTCTTCACATCGTCGGGCGTCACGAAGTCGCGGCCATGGATGGCAGCAAACGTCTTGGCGGCCAACAGGACACTCGTGGCCGCGCGGGTGCTGCCGCCCAATGTCAGATCGGGGGATTGGCGGCTGGCCGCGGCCACCTGCGCGATGTAAGAGAGGATGCCTTCTTCCACGATCACCGAGTCAATTACCTCTCGGATTTGCGGAAAGTGTTCAGCACGCAGCACAGGCTGCAGATTGGCGGTGTCAAGATCATGCGCATCGAAGCCGTTGTGATAACGGCGCAGCACCTCGATCTCCGTTTCCAACGAGGAGTAGGGTACCAGCACCTTGAACAGGAAACGATCCAGTTGTGCCTCTGGCAGAGGATAGGTCCCCTCGTACTCGATCGGGTTTTGTGTGGCGACGACCATAAAGGGCACCCCGAGATCGTAGGTTTCACCCTCCAGATCGATCTGGCGTTCTTCCATGGCCTGCAGCAGGGCGGCCTGTGTCTTTGCCGGAGCACGGTTGATCTCATCAGCGAGGAGCAGCTGGGTGAAGATCGGCCCCTGCTTGAGGTAGAATTGGCTGGTTTTCATATCGAACACGCTGGTACCCAGAATGTCGGACGGCATCAAGTCCGGCGTGAACTGAATCCGAGTGAATTCAGCATGGACCAGCCGGGCCAGCGTCTTTGCCATGAGGGTCTTTGCCGTTCCAGGCACGCCCTCGAGAAGAACGTGGCCACCTGTTAACAGGGCAACAACCAGCATCTCGAACGGTTCTTCCAACCCGACCAGCACCTTCTCCGCTTCGCGGCGCAGACGCTGGTAGAGCTGTTGCAGGTCAGCAGGTTTCATCGAATCTCCTTAATCAAACCGTGTTTTTCGCGCCAGCGTGCCACATCCTGTGCGATATCAACCATGGCCGCCTCACTGATTTCTGGCTGCCGCAGCCGCCGGAACAGATCGTTCAATTCGTCTCGATCAATCATCGGGTTGAACTCGGCAACTCGCACCGTGAACTCCTCATCCGGCAGATCCGGCGAGAGATGGTAGCGCCGTGCCAGATCGCTCTTCAGACGCTGATACACTTGCACCATGATCGCGCGGCGGTTGCCCGCTCGTCGGTTGAGGTTGGCTATCGCGGTGATGTACTCCAACGGGGTGCGGCGCACGATCTCTCGTCGCGGGGGAATGGGCCGCCCCATGCGCCGGCCCTGAAGCAGCAGACCAACGAACACGACCGCCGCTGCATAAAGGATCGCCTGCCCCGGCGGTGTCCGCAGCAGAAAGTCCAACGGACCTGCCAGCGTACGGCTTGCTTCAATGCGGATGCCGTGATGCCACTCATTGAACCAGATGGTGCCGGGCTGGCGTGTACCGTTGACAATGTTGAGCACAAACAGCGGATTGCCCGGTTCCTGAAGGCCCGCATTACTGAATGGAAAGACCGCTGTGCTGAGGATCACCCGCCCGGCATCTTGCTCAAATGAGATGGTGATCGGATCGTCCCCAACGGCAAAGTGGGTCACAAAGTCGTCGCGTTCCGGTGTGAGGGCAGCGGCAACCTGCACGGAAACAGGCCGGTCGATGGGCGGGGTGTCCATCAATGGGGTCTGTGGGAAGGCGGCCAAAACCGGTTCAGGCAGAAAGCGCATCCCGACCGAATAGTGCCTGAAGGCCTGCGAGGCGATAAACGTGTCGCCCGCGATGACCAGCGTGCCGCCTGCGCTGACCCACGCATCCAACACATCCCATTCCGCGTTGGAAATAGGAAAGGTCGGCTGGAGGGTCAGTACCAGCGACGTATCAGGCGGCGGCGCGAACGTTTGCACACTCTCATTGCTGACGGCGTACCCTGCCTCCTGGAGCCACAAGAACAGCGCCCGGGTGCCATCACGGGTGGTTGAAAAGCTGGCATAGGGTGGATTAGCAGGCGCGCTGCGCGCCTGCGCGAGCGCAAAAGCGATCAGGATTGCGAGCAGGACGGTGAACAGCCCGATAAGAACAACTGCGTTGCGTCTCACCGCTGCCTCTGCAGATCGCGGACGCGCTCAACGTACTGTTTGTACGTGGCCTCGTCAATAGATTGGAACCCGTACCACACCCGGTCGAATACGGTTGTCACATCACGGAAGACGGCAGCCAGGTTCGGGCGCTCGCGCAGGCTGCTCAGATATTCGCGGTTCGTGCGTGAACGATCGTAGCGCAGCAGGCCGCGCTCTTCGAGGATGAGCAGGGTGGAAAGATACAGATAGCGTACTGCCGAACGGTAATCCCCCGCGCTGGAGGTTTCCTGGGCACGAGTGAGCGCTGTCTGTGAGGTCAGCGTGTCGATCTCGCTGAGTGGATCCTCATAAGCCGCATCGCTCGCCGATTCACGCAGCAGGGAGACAAGCACAAAGGTCACTATTGCCCCGAGGACAATGCTGCCTATCACGATAACAACCAGCGCGATCTCCCGGTTGATTGATGCAGCCAGATCAGCCAGCGCAGTCAGCACCCGGTCACGCAGCCGTTCAAAGAACGAAGCGATTGGATTCTCACCCTCACTGTATTGGAACTCGGGCTGGGAGAGCACATCATCCAATGCCGCCAGAGCATCGCCCTGACCATCACTTTCCCACAGCAGACGGGCGGCAAGCAGGGCATCAAGAGCATCCTCAACCGCAGCCGGATCAGGCGGGTCGGCGCGCAGCAGGCCGACCAGATAGCTGTGGTCCAGCGGGACGGTTTCGCCGTTCGCCAGCGTAACACGCTCGATGGCTTCCCAACGTTCCGCTTGAGCAGCCAGCTTCTCCGGTTGAGTGCGCGCCACTGACCGGGTTTCAGCGATCTGCTGCCAGTAGTCCGTCTCGGTGAGGGTCTGCGCATGCGCCGGTTGGTTGATCAGCGCGAAAGCGATTACTATGAAAACAATGGGTAGGCGTTTCAGCAATCTGACTCGCTCCTTGATTCACAATCACCATTGTACTCGTTGGCTTTCATGCAATCAAAGGAGACAGCATGACATCCTTTCCCCGCGCCAGCGGAATCCTCCTACACCCGACTTCCCTGCCCGGTCGCTATGGCATCGGTGATATGGGCGAGTGGGCTTTTCGCTTTGTGGATTGGCTGGCCGCACACGACCAGACAATCTGGCAGGTGCTGCCGCTTAACCCCACGGGCTACGGCGATTCGCCCTACCAGGCGCTTTCTGCTTTCGCTGGCAGCCCGCTGCTCATCAGTCTGGACAAACTCGTAGAGGCAGGTTGGTTGGAATCCGCGGATCTGGCTGATGTGCCTGATTTCCCAGCAGACCGGGTAGATTATGGTTGGGTGAGCGTCTACCATGACGAGAAACTGACACTCGCTCACAGCCGCTTCAAAGAGAAAGCCACGGCTGAGCAGAAGGATGAAATCGAGGCGTGGTGCATCCAAACCGCCAGCAGGTAGGAGGATTACACGCTGTTCAGAGCCCTGAAGGCGAAGTTCGAAAAGCAGCCTTGGGTCGACTGGCCGGAACCGTACGCGCTGCGCGATGAGAGCACGCTGAAGACATTTGCGCAGGAGAATGCCAACGCTTTGGACTACAGGCGCTTCCGGCAGTGGATGTTCTTTACGCAGTGGCAGGCGGTCAAGGACTATGCCGCCGAAAAGGGCATCCGGCTGTTCGGCGATCTGCCCATCTTTGTGGCGCACGACAGCGCCGATGTCTGGGCCGATCGCGACGCCTATTACCTCGATGAGCGCGGCAATCCAACCGTAGTGGCCGGTGTGCCGCCCGACTACTTCAGCGCAACGGGGCAGCGGTGGGGCAATCCCCTTTACCGCTGGGACAAACTCAAGGAGCGCGGCTACCGTTGGTGGATCAGCCGGTTCGAGACAGTGCTCCAACTCGTGGACTATCTCCGCATTGACCATTTCCGTGGATTTGAGGCCTATTGGGAGATCCCGGGTGACGAAGAAACGGCTGTCAACGGTAAGTGGGTGCCCGGCCCCGGCGCAGACTTTCTAAGCGCGCTGCGTGACGCACTCGGTGATTTGCCTATTATCGCGGAGGATTTGGGCGTCATCACACCCGGCGTTGAGAAACTGCGCGACGATTTCGAACTGCCGGGCATGAAGGTGCTGCAGTTCGCCTGGTCAGACCCAAAGAACCCCTTTCTGCCCCATAACCACGTTGAGAATGCTGTAGTCTATTCGGGCACACACGATAACAACACGACAGTCGGCTGGTGGCTGGACGAGGTCGATCACGGCACAAGGTCCTTCATGCAGACCTACCTGGAACGTGAGATCGACGAGATCAACTGGCGGTTCATCCAGATCGGGATGGCTTCGGTAGGGCACACATTTATCATGACGCTGCAGGATGTCCTGGGTTTGGGCTCAAAGCACCGGATGAATACGCCTGGCAAACCAGGTGGCAACTGGCAGTGGCGGTTTACCTCGCAGATGCTTGAAGAGGCCCATGGGGACCGCCTGAAGCATCTGACGTGGTTGTACCAGCGCCGTTCCGACCAGCAAGAGCAAGCTGTCGGGGATACTGCAGTGCGGGAGACAGAAACTTCTTGATGCCGTTTACGTAGAAACCTATGAGTACGCTGGCAAGGATGCAACTATGAGCAGTACCAACCCAATGAGCAATCTGATTATCGCGCTTCTCAATCGCGTGGCGGAGATGATTCCTGACAGTCTGGTCGAGGCGGCGGATGGGGTCATTGATTTTGCGGTTGTCCGGCTGTTCGGGCTGCCGTTTATCGTGCTGGGCTACCGGCAGACGGGCAAGACAACTCTGCTGCAGTGGCTGCAAGACAGGCCCCATCTGGCAGAGTTCTCACCGGAGCCGACCGCTGCCGGGGGTGAGGCTGTACTGCCCTTCACGAAGCGTGTGGACGACGAACGCATGCGCCTTCGCCCGATGAGGGATGTCGGCGGTGAATACGCGATGTGGGAGACGGACTGGGTCGACCTGCTGAAGAATGTCCGGCCGCGCGGCATCATCTTTATGATCGACCACGACCATCCCTATCATCACAAAGATGCCCTCAACTTCGTCCTGCAGATGATCGACGAGAACGTCTTCTCCACCCAACAGTTGAAGTACTTCATGCTGTTGGCAAACAAAGCGGATCTCTGGGCGGATGAGATGACACTTGACGAGCTGATGGACGATTTCCGCAACGAGACGCGCCGCCTCAAATCCCAATCGGAGCGCATCGGGTATGGCTTTTCTATCGAGCAAACCAGCCTTGTTACGGGAGAAGGGGTCGAGGAGGCGATGGTGACCTTCTTCAACGCGATCCGACCCCGGTCAGCTGTCAGGTGACACTGCAAATCGGCTACCGTCTGGAAGGCAGACGCCCAGGCTATGACTTCGTCTCCTCAACCGAAGGCTATGACGAGGAGACCCTGAAGCGCATCTGGCAGCATGCCATGCCCCGGGGGCAGGGGTGGGGTGCTGAGTGGTTAACAGGTGCCCAAAGCCTGAAGTGCTTCCGTCTGGATGGGCAGACCATGGCGGTCTCCCACGTTACGGTGACCGACAAGGAAGACGAAACCGGGCGACGCGGCATCCGCCAGGCCAATGTATCGATCGTGCCGCTGGCAGACTACCAGACGTATCTGACCAACCAGTTGGAGAGCCTGCCTCAACGCGCTGCTGAACACAAGCTCACACTTGCCCACTGGCTGCGCATCATTGAGCGGGCGCTGCCTCGTGTCCGCCGCACGCAAATTGTTCTGGCGCTTGCGTACAAAGGGCCGGACCAATGGTCGCTGATTGAAGCGCTCGTCCTGACGTTGGCCACATCCTGGAGTTTGCGCACCCTTTGGGGACCAGATATCACCCTGACTACCCTGGCCCTCACCCCACAGGATGAAACACGCATCGTCGCTCTGCCTGCTCACTTCAGCCAGCAGGTGCGTGGTACACCGGTTATCACTCTCACCTGATTCTTATGGTGCGTCTATACCAGTCCAATGGCATGCCCCTAAGCTCAAAGTAACGAAATGAATGAGGGGGAAATGCTTCACAATGACTCACCCACCGATTGACAATCCCGACCAGGTCATCACCGACCTCAACAAGCTGATGACGCTCAACCTGGAAAGCGTTGAGGGTTATGACAACGTGCTCAACGATATGGATGAGCACATGGTCTTGACTGATACACTGCGTGAATTCCGTGCTTCCCACGAGAGCATGGCGCTCGCCCTGCGCACGGAGATCATCTCGCGCGGAGGCGACCCCGATCGCGTAACCGGCTGGGATGTGCTGGCCGACCTGCATCAGACATGGATCGATATCAAGCAGGCTGTTGCCGACAACAACACCAGCTCGATCCTGGCTGAGTGCAGCACCGGTGAAAGCACCGCCCGCAGCGTCTATGAGAATGTGCTCGAACAGGAATACATTCCCGATGCTCTGCGTGTGATGCTCACCGCTCAGCTTGAGGACATCCGTGAGATGGAAAACCGTGTCGAAGAGCTGGAGGATGTCTACGAGAAGTAGGCACACCACAAAGGAAAGAGCCATCGGTTTTCACCGATGGCTCTTTTGCTTTCAGCTATGAGCGTGTGAAGACCAGCCGTACGCGCCCGATCTCAAGCTGGTCACCCTCGCTGATGCGGATCGGGTTGTTGGGTTCCAGATCCTCCCCGTTGATGCGGGTGCCGTTTGTGCTGTCGAGGTCCTCAACATAGTACTGGCGGCCGTCAGTGAAGATACGTGCATGCCGCCGAGATGCGGTGCGGGCATCCTCAAAGCCGAGATCCTGCAGATCGATATCCGGGATATGGGGGTCGCTGGGGTGGCTGCGCCCGATAACCATGTCACGGGCTATCAACGGGATGCGCTTGCCGTCATCGGAGATGAGGATGGGGCCGCGCTTAAGCTGCCCCGGGCTGATCGTCTGTACCAGGGCTGTGACCGGCCCGGTATCCGTGCCACCGCGTGGCTCAAGGATCGAATCAATGTGCTCGATGACAGCCTGTGCGGAGGGGATGCGTTCGGTGACCCGCATGGCCAGCATATAGTTCACCAGCTCTTCCACATCCTCAGAAACGCCCCGGATCGGATCGAGATCGCCGGCAATGATCTTGGAGGCGATTGTCCCGAACTCTCGCGCTTTGATTGGCAGGCTCGCGGTAAGCATCTCATAGAGCACCACACCCAACGAATAAAGGTCGGCGCGATGGTCAACATCCCGCGATTCCAAGATCTGCTCCGCAGGCGCGTAATGCAGCGTTCCGGCGAAGTGTGAGGGCGCTGTCAGGGTGGCATGCTCTTTGCCCTTGGCAATGCCGAAGTCGATCAGTTTGGCGTCGCCGTCAGGCGTGATCATAATGTTTTGGGATTTGATATCCCGGTGGATAACACCGCGACTGTGGATCGCCTTGAGGGCGGTGGCTAACTGCCGGGCAATCGTCAGAGCCTCACGCTCACCAAATGCGCCGCGCGTATCGATCAGATCGGCCAGCGTGTGGCCCTCAATGAACTCGGCCACTATGTAGCTCAATGATTGGTCCACGTTCTCGTCCCACTCACGCATGGCCCAATCATACAGCTTGACGATATGCGGGTTGTTCAGCTGCTGTAGGAGGTCAATTTCCCGCATGAAGCGGCCCATGAACTCGTCATCAACCAGATGCGGGTGGACCAGCTTCACCACCACCATCTGGCCGGAGGCTGAATCACGCGCAAGGTATACTGTTGCAGCGCCCCCTGTTCCCAACTCGTCGTAAACGCGATACCGATTTTTTAACGTCTGCCCGATCAGCACGACCCTATCCATCCCTTGTCAGACATCTACCTTATGAGTTTATCACAAAATCGACGGTTCGCCGCATCACCCGGCCAACCGACCGGTCGGTAGGTTTGAATTCGCCCGGTGGATATGGTCTAATTGAGGTACCCACCTGTCGCAATGAAACAAGGAGCAACCATGATCAATCGGATCCGCCGTGCCGCCGTGATCGGCTCAGGCACTATGGGGGGAGCCATCGCCGCCCACTTGGCGAATGTCGGCATCCCTGTGGACCTGTTCGACATCGTGCCGCGCGACCTGACGCCTGAAGAGGAAGCCGCCGGGCTCACGCTTGAAGACCCGCAGGTGCGCTACCGCATCGTGAACAACGGGTGGCAGGCTGTCCTGAATTCGCGGCCTGCTGCCCTTTACGATCAGGCCAACGCTGAACTGGCCCGGCTGGGCAACCTCGCGGACGACTTCGACCGGCTTGCCCAAGCAGACTGGATCATCGAGGTCATTATCGAGAACCTCGACATCAAACGCAGCCTGATAGCCCGCCTTGAGGAAGTCCGGCAGCCGCACACCATCGTTTCAACCAATACATCCGGCATCCCTATTCACGATATCGCCGACGGTTTCACGGAAGGGTTCCGGCAGCACTTCCTTGGAACGCACTTCTTCAACCCGCCGCGCTATCTGAAGCTGCTGGAGGTCATCCCGCATACGGACACACTGCCGGACGTGCTGGAAACCGTCACCCGCATCGGTGAAGACGAACTCGGCAAGGGCGTGGTCCTGTGCAAGGATACGCCGAACTTCATCGGCAACCGCATCTTCTCTATGGCCGGAACCTATGAGCTCCTCTATGCATTGGAACATGGGTACACGGTCGAGGAAGTTGACACCATCATGGGGCCGCTGGTTGGCCGCCCGAAGACCGCTGTCTTCCGGCTGCTTGATCTCGTCGGCCTGGACGTGATGGCGCACGTCAATACCAATCTATACGAGGCCATCGAAGACGACGAAAACCGTGAGATGCTGCGCGATGAGCGCGCTTCAACCCTGATGGAAACCATGCTGGAAAAAGGTTGGCTGGGCAACAAGACCGGCGTGGGCTTCTACAAGCGCGTCGAAACGGACAGCGGCAGAGAGTTCTGGTCGCTGGACTTCGAGACGATGGAACACACACCCGCCGAAAAAGTGCGCTTTGACTCGGTCGGGGCCAACCGCAAGCTCCAGCCGACCGGCACACGGATCAAGGCGATGGTTGAAGCCGACGACCGGGCCGGTCAGTTTGTACGGCATGCCATCTACAATCTGGTTACTTATTCGGCAATGCGCGTACCCGAGATCACGGAGAACTTGGCTAACATCGACCGCGCCATGCGGTGGGGTTTTGCCCATGAGATGGGCCCGTTTGAGATCTGGGATGCGATCGGAGTCTCAGAAAGCGTGCCCCACATCGAGGAGGCGGGCTTCCACGTCGCGGATTGGGTGAAAGACATGCTAGCTGCCGGGTTTGACACCTTCTATGCGTATGATGAAGGGGTTGCAACCGGACGCTACGATCTGGAAAGTAAGACCTACGTTCCATTTGAAGAGAAGCCGCTCCAATTCAATCTGCAGCTGGCCAAAGCTAAGGACGGCCTGATCGCCTCCAATGGTGACGCTAACGTCATCGACATGGGTGACCGCGTGGCCCTCTTTGAACTGACCACCAAATCCTACACATTGACGCCGGGCGTCGTTGAGATGGCTGCTGAAGCCATTGATCGGATGGGCACAGACTATGACGCGCTCGTCATCGGGCATGAGGGCAACCTCTTCAGCGGTGGGGCTAACCTCGACATGATGGAGCTCCAGCAGGCAGCCAGCAGCCGAGGGGTGACACCGGCTGAGATCGTTGAGGAGCGCGTGGCTCATCTCCAGCAGATGATGCTCAGCTTCCGGTATGCGCCGGGACCGGTAGTCACAGCGCCCTTTGACCGTACACTCGGCGGCGGGGCCGAACTCACTATGTCCGGCGACCGTATCGTGGCACACGCGGAACTCTATATTGGCCTGGTCGAAGCAGGCCTCGGCCTGATCCCGGCAGCGACCGGTACCAAGGAACTCCTCCGCCGGGTTGTGAACCCACATATGCGCGTCAAGAACGCCGACCCGCTGCCGGTCATGCAGCGCGTGTTGGAGCAGATCGCCTTCGCAACGGTCGCCACCAGCGCGGAAGAAGGCCGGAACATGGGCTTCCTCGGGCCATGCGACCGCATTGTGACCAACCGCGATCAGCTGTTGGCGCAGGCCAAGCGGGAAGCGCTGCATATGGTTCACAACAACTATCGCCCGCCCATGCCAGAGACGATCTACGCTGCTGGGCGCGACATCCTGGCGGCGATCCAGACGCAGGTCTACCTGCTGGTCGATGCAGAGTACGCCACCGAACACGACGCCGTGGTCACGAACAAGCTGGCCTGGGTGCTGTGCGGCGGCGATCTCTCCGAACCGACCTGGGTCGACGAACAGTACATCCTGGATCTGGAGCGCGAGGCATTCGTCGCGCTCGTGCAGGAGCCAAAAACTATTGAACGAATCATGCACATGCTGCAAACGGGTAAACCCCTTCGGAATTAGGAGACCAATCACATGCCTGAAGCAGTCATCGTAGAAGGAATACGCACCCCCGTCGGCAAGGCCAAGCGCGGCACAACGCGCAATGCCCGCCCTGAAGAGATGATGGCCGACGTAATCCGGGAGCTGATGCGCCGCGTGGACGGCGCGTTTGATCCGGCGGAAATTGACGACATCGCACTTGGCTGTGCCATGCCGGAAGGCGCGCAGGGCCTGAACATCGGGCGGCAGGTCGGCCTGATTGCTGGTTTGCCCGTCGAGGTGCCTGGCCAGACCATCAACCGGTTCTGCTCGTCCGGGCTGCAGGCCATCGCCAGCGCATCCTACAAGATCATGGCCGGGGATGCCGACATCATCATCGCCGGTGGCATGGAATCAATGAGCGCGGTGCCCATGACCGGGTTCCGCATTGCACCGAACCCGACCCTCGCGCAGAACGGGCCAGAAGTCTATATGAGCATGGGCCTGACTGCCGAGCACGTCTCTGATGAGTTCGGTGTGAGCCGTGCCGCTCAGGACGAGTTTGCGCTGCTGAGCCATCAGAAGGCAGTTGCCGCATGGGAAGCGGGGCGCTTCGAAGGGCAAATCCTGCCGTATGAGTTCGAGGAAGTCTGGTATGAAAACGGCGAACGCCACAGCAAGACACTGGTGCTTGATCGTGATGAGCACATGCGCCCTGATACAACGCTTGAAAAGCTGGCCAAACTGAAGCCCGTCTTCAGGGCGGGTGGCACCGTCACCGCAGGCAACTCGTCACCTCTTTCCGACGGGGCTGCGGGGGTTATTGTCATGTCACGTGAACGCGCGGAAGCGCTCGGCTTGACCCCGCGTCTGGTGTTCAAGGGCTTCTCGGTGGCGGGTGTGCGCCCAGAAATCATGGGTGTTGGCCCGGCGCGCGCTATCCCCAAGCTGATGGATCGCAAGGGCATGACCCTCGACGATATCGACCTGATCGAGTTCAATGAGGCATTTGCGGCACAAGCGGTGGCTGTCGTGCGTGAGGTCGAGATGGACATGGAGAAGGTCAACGTGAACGGTGGCGCCATCGCGCTGGGGCATCCACTGGGGTGTACCGGAGCTAAACTCACGGTCCAGCTGATGTACGAGATGGAACGCCGCGACGTTACCACTGGCATGGTCACCATGTGTATTGGCGGCGGCATGGGCGCTGCGGGTGTGTTCGAACGCGTCTAGTGCTGATGTAGTTTTGGAATAAAGTCGTCGAGGCATGCCTCGGCGGCTTCCCTTTACTGTAACCTGCTAACGGGTCGGTGACGCGCCGATTGTCGGTTCAGGCATGGGCGCGGGGAGACGCCACCGCCCGGATTGCCCATTGCGTACTGATACGGGTTCATCTCCTGCCGACTCGGATCCATGTACGCATGCACAGCATGCCGGAAGCGACCGTGCTAGCTGCGCTAGCTTGACGGATTGTAGCACCTTGCCCTGAGGTAGATCAGGCCGTTGGCGTCGGTTTGCTCACCGGCATACCCGAACGTGCTGGATGTACCGGCCTCGGTTGCCCGGCTGAACAGGGTGCCGTAGGGGTCGAACGTCTGGGCCGCCCGTGCGCACAGCTTCGCTCACTGAGCGCGCGGCTGCACCGAAAAGACACCCGCAGGCGGATCGGCAGCATAAAGCGCATCAACCCGACCGGCGTAATTTTCCAGCACGGCCCGCTGGTTGATGTACCCCTTGTCAGTGGCTTCACCATGGTCTAAGCGGGGCATCTCATCGAGCAGCGTAAAACGCACCAGACACCGGCTGCTGCCCGATTTGCCCGCGTTGTGACGGGCCAGCACATCGCGGAAGAGTGCGATCACCGCCGGATGCACCAGCAGGGAATCGGGATCCACGTCAGGGAAGCGTTCGCGCAGCACCGGCAGATTCGGGAAGATGAGGGCTGTCAGGTAGGGACGGTTCGGGGCGGCGATGACGACATCATGCAGGTAGGGCTGCCCCAACGCATTAATGCTGGCCCGCAGCCCGGCGTTGTGGACCCACACGCCGCTGGTTAGCTTGAAGTCCTCGCTCAGGCGGCCGTCAAAGCGCAGCCCGTGTTGCGGATCGGCGGCAAGCACTCCGGCATCACCCGTGCGGTAAAAGCCCTCCTCGTCAAAGGCGCTGCGGGTTGCCTCCGGATTGTTGACATACCCCGGTGTGACATTCGGACCCCGGACACGCAGCTCACGCTTGCCGGAAGCATCCGGAGCAAGTTTGACCGTTACGCCCGGTGCGGGCAGGCCGAGCACGCGGATATCGGTGGTGGGCCAGTATACGTGTGTGGCATTGGGCGCGGTTTCCGTGCAGCCCCATGCCGAAAGGAAGGGAATATCCGCACCGCGCACTTCGCGGCCCAGCGCACGGATGGCGTCATACGTGGCCTGATCCAGCGCAGCGGCGGCTACAAACACGAACTTCAGCCGCTCGAAGAAGGTACACTTGAGGTCATCGTCGGCCTGCATGCGGGTCAGCAGTTGTGTGTAGCTGCGCGGCACCCCGAAGTAGACGGTGGGGCGCACGCTGGCGATATTGCTCGCGGTGCGCTCTAGCCCGGCAGGGGTCGGGCTGCCGTCGTCGATGTGCAGCGTACCGCCGAGTTTCAGCACAAGGTTGACGATCAGGTTGCCGCCGAAGGTGTGGTTCCACGGCAGCCAGTCAACCAGGACCTCATCCGGGCCGAGAAAGGGCCACGTCTGCGCGAGGCCGGTTACGTTAGAGGCCATCATCCCGTGGGTGACCTGCACGCCTTTCGGCAGGCTGGTGGAGCCAGAGGTGAACTGTACCTTGGCCAGCGTGTTGCTGTCCACAGCGGCGAAAAGCTGGCGGCCCTTCGCCGAGAGCTCTCCCTCACCGCGCAGCAGGGAATCCCAAGGGGCGGCCTGCGGTCCGGCGTTCTCGAATGCGAAGATCCGGCCGCGCCACCCGCCCAACTTTTCCCGGTGCACGGCGTCATCATCCACGATGAGCACTTCGGCTCCGGTGGTATTGAGGATGTGGTGCACCAGCGCGCCATCCTCCGAGCGGACGGAGTAGGCGTAGCTGATCGGCGTGACGGCTAACCCGACCTGCATGGCAGCCAGCTGGGTCAACGCCATCTTGATGCTGTTGCGCGCAAGGATCGCGATGGGTGCGGCGGTGTCGAGTTCCAGCAAACCGCAGCTCAGCCGGTTGATCGTATCGCGCGCTTCGCCATAGGTAATGCCCGCCCACGCGCCGGACTCACGGCGTTCCAGCAGAAAGGGTTTCGCCGGGGTGTTCCGGGCGTGGTCGTGCAGCCACGTGGCGATATTGGCGGGATAGGATGCCAGCGGCAGCCTGTTGCTCAGCAGCACGCTGCCATCCGGCCGCTCCTCGATCTCAACCTCAACCGGGATCCATTCGAGCGCCATGATGGTTGTCCTCTCAGGTGACGGTGAGCGGCAGACGCGAGAACCCACGGAAGTTCGGTGTTTGCACGCGCTCGGCTTCATTCAGGTGGACTTGCCACGTGGTACTGGCCTGAAGCACTTCTTCAAACAGACTGTAGGTCATGGTGCGGGCCAGCGGTGCACCCACGCAGAAGTGAATGCCTGTGCCCATGCCGAGGTGGCGCTGTTCGGCGCGATGGATGTCGAAGTCATCCGGGTTGGCGAACTGCCGTTCATCACGGTTGGCCGCTCCAATGTGCAGCAGCACCTGAGCGCCCTCCGGAATGGTCTTGCCGTGGACCTCGATATCATGCTGCGGCGAGCGCACAAAGCCCTGAGCAGCGGCATCGTAGCGCATGCCCTCCTCAACGAAATCCGGCACAAGTTCCAGATTGCCCTTCACCTCCTCATAGACCTGCGGATGCGCTGCCAGCGCGTAGGCCAGGTTGGTGAACAGGTTGTTGGTCGACTCGAACCCCGCAGTAAGGAAGGTCATCGTAGTCATCACCACCTGGTTCTTGCTCAGCTGGCGGCCTTCATCTTCAGCCAGCAGCATGGCGGTCATCAGATCGTCCTCGTTTTGCGCCAGCCGCTGGTCAGCCAAGTCTTCCATGTATCCACGCAGGTGGGCCAGGGCGACGCGCTGCTTGGGCTCTTTGCCGGGCTCGGGCTCTTCACGTAGGAAGAAGTCGTCGAGCCAGTGGCGCAGCCGCACAAAGTCGGATTCGGGCACGCCGAACATCGTGCCGAGGATGGCAGCATTGAACGGCGAGGAGATCACCTCCACGAAGTCCAGTGTACCGCTTTCGGCAGCAGTCTGAGCCAGCTCCTTGGCCAGAGAGCGGATCTTCGGTTCAAGCTGGGCAACGGTACGCGGTGTAAACGCTTTGTTCACCACGTTGCGGGCCCAACGGTGATTGGGCGGATCCGTGGTGCCCAACGTATTGCCGATGCGTTCAGGCATATCGTTGACGAGGTTGCCGCGCCGCTGCGAGGACCACGTCTTCCAGTCTTTGAAGGCTCCGGCGACATCCTCGTATCGGGTCAGCACCCAGATGTCTTCGTCTTCAGCGTGGTGGGCGGGATCGTTGTCGCGCAGCCACCGGTATACCGGGTAGGGATCTTCGGCGGCGATCAGTTGTAGGTCGTAGCCCATCGTCATGATTCGATCTCCTTGCTTGTTTGCAGAACACGCGCAGTAAGGGCAGCAGCCTCGCCCAGGTAGTCCGCTTCACTGCGGATACGTTCCCAGGCAACCGGCGCTGAGGTCATCTCGGCGAGTACATCGATCAGGTGGCGGCCATCGCGCAGGGCGATATCACAAGCCTCACGCACGATACGTTTGGCCTCGGCGCGCGGCATGTGCACACCCAATGTGAACGCCGCCGCTTCCGCGAGGATCAGGCCGTTGGCAGCGGCGACGTTGGCCGCCATGCGCGCCCGATCCACAACGAGCTGCCGGCTGAGGTCCAAACCGTGCGTAAGAGCAGCCGCGGCCAGCGCGAACATCTGCGGCAGCACCAGCCATTCGACCTGCCAGCCATGGGTGCCGCGTTCGTGCTCGTGGGCCATCGCGCCGTGCATGGTTCCAACCAGCGATGCATTGGTGCGCGCACACGCCAGTATGATCTCGCTGACCACCGGATTGCGCTTTTGCGGCATAGTGCTTGATGCGCCGCGCGTGGTATCGGCTGACTCGCGCACCTCACCGATCTCCGACTGGCCCAGCAGGATCACATCCTGTGCCATTTTGCCCAGGCTGCCAGTCAGCAGGGACAGCCACCCCGCGGCTTCAGTGAAGGAATCGCGCTGGGTGTGCCAGGGCATCAGCGGCGTACCGAGGCCGAGTTCCGTGGCAAGGGCGGCCTGCACCTCCAGGCCGCGATCGCCAAGGGCGGCGAGGGTTCCCGCCGCACCGCCGAACTGTACCACCAACACCCGCGCCCGCAGTTCAGCCAGCCGGTCATGGTGGCGCAGCAGTGGAGCCAGCCAGCCTGCCGTCTTGAGGCCAAACGTGGTCGGCAGCGCCTGTTGGGAATGTGTGCGCGCGACCATCAGGGTGGCCGTGTGCGCCCCAGCGAGGTCCGCCAGCG